>JANNMS010000108.1:0-41092 GCA_031398055.1 Saprospirales bacterium
TCGCTTTTCCTTGTTTTTCTACAAATATCGAGGTGCTACGCACCTTTTTGAAACAGCAACTTGAAATCATAATTGAGCCTTGAGTTTTTGAATTTGCCGAACCATTTTTATAGAAAAAAGCCATTTTCCACGGCGTGGAAAATGGCTTTTCTTTTTTGGCGAAAACAAAAAACCGGGCCGCTTTTCAACGACCCGGCCATTAAATCATGAGATTACAATAACACTTTGGATTAAAAAAAGGAGCAGAATTTACAGAATTTCAGAATTTGCTGAATTATACGATTCCGCAAATTCTGAAATTCTGTAAATTCTGATTCAAACATTTTACTGTTTATCTGTTCATCAAAATCATTTTCTTCGAATCATTGCCGAACGGCGTTTCCAATTTGTAGAACAAAACACCCGCGTCCGGCAAGTCTTTTTTCAAAATTTCAAAAGCATTCACGCCGCGTTCAAATTTCCCTTTTTGCGTCTGCAAAATTTTTCCACGCGCATCCGAAATCGTCAAAACCACTTTTGCATCGTCGGGGAGATTGAAAGAAATCGACGTTTTTTCATTGAACGGGTTCGGTGTGTTTTGGTAAAGTTCAAAACCAACCCCTGCCTCCGTCGCACCTTTTTTGCTTAAAAATCTCAACACCACGTCCAATTTTTCTTCCTCGCGGGAATAAGCCTCGGTCGGGGTGATTCGGTTTGAAAGTTGCAAAATTTGGCTCAAACGGCCAGCTTTTTTTGCTTTAAAATGGAGGGTAAAAACTTCTTTCCGACCAATTCCAATGTAATTTGTATGAAAACTGGTGGTCAAAATGCCTTCGGAGAGGTGGGATGTTCCGAAATTTTCGGCTGTCAAATCGGGGAGATTGCCCGGCGCGAGGTCTGTTATTTCCAAAAACGCAGGGTCGAAAGCCAACGAAAACTGGTATCCCAAAACCCGTGCCAAGTCGTCCGATGAAAATTTCACCGTGAACTCGTCGCCGCCGCGAAACAGTTTTTCGTCCGTTTCAAAATGCAAGGTTTTACCCGATTTTGTGCGGTCATCGCTTGCCATCAGGCCATTTGCAAGGGCATTATTATTGACGTCGCCCGTTTTCAAACCAACAAAATCGCCGCCATTCAAATTTGATTGCAAATCAGCCACCGTCATTTTTTCCGGGAAACCCGCACCCGCCCACGGATTTTGGGGGTTCGAAAACGGGTGGTTTCGAGGCACAAAACGCCACGAGGTATTTCCCGGAATCGTGTCAATCACGCCCAAAATCAATTTTCGAAGTTGAACAATGTCATTTGTCGTCACCGAACCCGTTCGGTTGGCGTCGGCGGCGATGGTTTTGTACGGCGTTTCGAAAGGTTTGACGCCCATGATGTGCCGCGAAATCAGCAGCAAATCGTAGGTCGTCACGCCGTTCAGCCAATTTTCGTTCAAATTTGGTTCAATCAAATAATCATCGCCAATCGGCAGCGCGTTGAAATTGTATTTTCCATCATTTCCAGTAAAATAATTGGGCGCGGGAAAAGCATTGCTCGACCCCGAAATTTTCACTTTCGCATTTTCCACCGCGTCCACATCTTCGGTTTCGAGCGACCCGGCAACTTGCGCCGTCGTCTGATTGCACGAACTATTATTGTCCTGAATCAAAATGTAAGTTTCGCAAAAAGCCGCATTTCCAGCCTTGTCTTTTGCCCAAATTTCGACAAAAACAGTCCCCAAATCATCGCAATCAAAAGTCAAACCGAGAATCGGATTGCCCGCCGCATCGGTTGGAAAACCCGTTCCGCTGCCGGTTTTTCGGATGCTCAAAACGAGTTGGTCGGCTGGCGTGCAATTGTCCTGAACGTACTGGACAAAATCGCTCGCCCAAATTTGGATCATTTTCGTCGGCATGATATTCACGGCCAAACCGTTGTGGCAAACCACCGTCGGGGCTTTTCCGTCGCGGATAATAAATGGAAATTGGCACGTCGCCTCGTTGCCGCAGCCGTCGCGGACAATCCACGAAATGCGGTGTTTTCCGTGCGGAAATTCAAAATTTGGGTGAATCGAAACGGTTTTGATGGAGCCGTTAACCGTTTCTTCCAAAATCGGTGCGCCCGCCTGCCCCGGCAAAAGTGTCAAATCAAACACCCCGTCGCCGTTCCAATCCAACTGAATCGAGTACAAAATCGTCAAATTCGCGCCAGAACAAGCATCCGTTGCCGAAATCGAGAGCGGCGCGGGCGATTCGCAAAGATCGTGGGACTGGTGTTTTTCATCCCAATATTGTGGTTTGTTCCATTTTGTCGGGTCGTTCGCGGAGACATCTTCGACGACAATCGTGGCCACCGGGCAGTCAGTAATCATCGGTTTTTGGTTGTCCACCACCTTGATGACCTGCCAATATGTGAAATATCCTTTGTTAAAATTATCTGCCGAAACCAGTTGCCCGACGTCGGTGGACAAAGGATTTGGGACAAAAATCGGCTGCGCGTTCGCATCGAAATTGCACCAATCGGCCACTTTCCATTTTCGCAAAATTTTAAAACAAGCATCCGGCACGAGGTTGAAAACTTCGTCGGTGTAACTCACCGCAGGCGTTTCACAATCTTTTCCAGTGAAAATCGGCTCGCCATAATTCGTCGCGCCGTTGCAGGTATTTACCAAAATATCGTCCGGGAAACGGACTTTGTAATTCGTGTTGTAATTTACCGTTATTTTTTGTTGGCAAGATGAAGCATTTCCATAACTATCTCTGCCAGTAAAAGTCCGGCGCAGCATTCCACGATGGCAAATGGTGTCAAAGTCGTTATAATTTATGGAAATGGTCACCGTGTCAATTTCGCAATTGTCAATCACATTTGCAGTTCCGTAGGCCCACAAAGTCGGATCGAACGCCGAGCAATCGACCGTCACGTCGTGCGGCGCGGCGCAGTATGGTTTCAATTTGTCCTCCACTTTTACCTGAACCATGCAATCGTCGCCATGATTTTGGAGATAAAAATCGGCCACTTTTCCGGGGTCGGGTTGTTGGTCATAAACCCGAACGATGACCGTAATTATTTTTCCGATGTCGTCGCAGCAAAATTTGACGCGGTCGTCGAACAAATTCGAGGCCGACAAATTGCAGGGGTCGCCGTCCATCCGACGTGCTTTGAAATAAATTTGGCCACAATTGTCCGTGCTGCCGTGGTCAAAAACGTTGGCCGAAACCGAGGCCGTGCCGTCAATTCCCACTCCAACTTTGGTATTTTCCACACAAACTGCCGTCGGCGGAGCGTCGTCCTCGACCGTGATTTGAAAAGTGCAGGTGCCGACATTGTTGCAGTCGTCCTTAATTTCATACAAAATTTCATGGTCGCCGAGCGGCAAATTTTCCAAAATCCCAAACCGCGCCATCGTGTCGGGCAGCCACAAATTGTTGCCGGGAAAAGTCGTGATTTGGCCATTTAAAAACCCATTTCCAAATTTTGCGACCGCAGAATAAATTCTCGAACAAGCATCATTTACAATTACATCCGGCAAATCAATGTAACCAGTGCAGTTAAATGGGTCAATTTCGGCTTTTACCGAAACTGGGCAAATGAAGGTCGGCAGGTTTTTATCCTCAATTTTTATGATTTGCAAACCACGTCGTGGGTTCACCGGCAGGTTGGAATCGAAACCCGGCATGCCCGGAATGTTCGTCGCCAAACACCAATCGAAAACCGTCCAAGTCCTCAAAATTTTGAAAGTGCCGTCGCAAACATCCAAAGTGTCATCTTCAAAAGCCGCGTTGATTTTGCAAAAAGGCGAGTTTGGAAAAAGCGGAAAACCATCCAAAGTGGGCGAACCGGCGCGGCTCGGCGCAAAATTTTTGTCCAAACAAGTGAAAAAAGTGTCTTTTGGAAAAACCACATTTGCCAAAATCGGATCGAGAATCCGAATCATTTGGGAGCAGGTCCCGACATTTCCAGACATATCAATCGCTGTCCAATTTCTGGTCAATTTGCCGACAAAATTGGCCGGGCAATCGAACGCCGTGAATTCATCGGAATAAAAAACGGTGACGATTCCGCAGTTGTCGTGGATGGTCACGCCGTTCAAACCGCCAATCGTCACGTCGAGCGGCATCCCGGCGAGGTTCGGAATCGTGGCCGCCGTGTCCAATTTTGTGCAGGGGATTTCCAACATTTTGCAATCGAAAATCGGCCCTTGTTTGTCTTCGGCATGGATGGTTGCCCAGCAAGAATTGCCGGTGCAGGGCTCGTTTACCGTGACTTTGTACGTTCCTTTTGCCAAAATCATGTTGCCCATCGTCCCGCCTGAGGCAGGACCGTTGCCGCCAATCGGGGTGATATTGACCATGATTCCATCAAAAGTTTGATAAGTGCCTTCCAAAATCATGTCCGGCGAAATGGTCGTTTTGCAATTGTCGCCGAGCGAAACTTGCACAATGTCATTGCAAATCATTATCGTTTGGCGGATGGAAACTGAAATTTGGTCGTTCTCCGAGCATCCTTTCGAATCGGTTTCGGTGACGGAAATTGAAAAATTTGCGCCCGGCGCACCCGTCCAATGGACTGAAATTGAATTTTGATTTTGTGAAACAATTTGCCCGCCGCCGCTCAAATTCCAGACCCACGAACTGCCGGCGTGAAATGGCGTGGTGTAAATTTGGGTCGAACCGGAGCAGGGAAAAAGGTCGCCCGTCAAATCAGGCTGCGGCAAAGTGCCCTGAAAAATAATAAAATTTGAAATTTCAAAACAAGCAGGGTCGCCGACAATTTGGGCAATCACGGTGTAAGTTCCTGGTGCGAGTGCCGTCCAATTGTTTTGGCTGGAAAATGCGCCGCCGTTCAAATTGTATTCGACCGCCCCGGTGGCCGTGGCCTCGACAGAAATCGTGCCGTCGTTTGCCCCGAAACAAATTTCGTCGGTGGAATTTTCGACCGTAAAAACGAGGTCGCAAACCGCAGCAGCGGAAAAATTGAGTTCGTTCGGTGAACCATGTCGGTTCGATGCGGACAACGAAATAGTTTGTAAAAAAATGAAGCACACCGCCCCGAGCCGGGCGAGTTTTGTAATCAGTTTTCTCATAAAAGATTAAATTAAAATTCGAGGAATACGAGTTCAAACATGGCAGGCAATTGCTATGCCATTTTAACCTGCATGCAGTACGGCGGGATTTTTCGCCCGACTCGTGATTATTGCAGCGTTTTTTTCTCGACCAATCCAGACGTTTTTCTTTTTAAATAAATTGAAAGTGTCGAGGCGACTGTATTTTGAACCCAAAATCTGGATATGAACACTCGATACCTCCTTGCCTTTTTGTTTTTTATAAAAATGCTTTCCCCTGTTTTTGGACAATTGGATACCATCCATTGGTGCCCGCCGATGCACGCCCGGACGGACGAAGGCCCGCAATACCTATATTTATCTACCCCTGAAAAAACGGCTTTCCCGGTCGAAGTGCGCGACGGGTCGGGAAAATTGCTCACCACACTTTCGCTCAGCAATACCCAGCCGCAGGAATATTATCTGGGCGGCTCGAACAATTCCGTTGTTTTGGTTTCGGAGAATCAATTGCAAACGGCCATTCAAGGCAAGGGTTTGGTCATTTCGGGTTCGAAAAAATTTTATGCCTACCTCCGGGCGCACGCAAGTTCGCAGTTTCATGCCTGCGATTTGACTTGCAAAGGCAAGGCGGCTTTGGGCAAAATTTTTCGCATCGGCCACGTTTTGCAGGCGGTGCACGAGCAGGCGCGCCGCGCCAATTTTGTGGGGATGATGGCCACCGAGGACAGCACCGAAATCACACTTTCAGAATATGACCCGAACACAAAATTGCGTGTTGCCGGTGCTGATTTATCGCCCGGCGACTCCGTGAAAATGCTTTTGATGAAGGGCGAATCGCTCGTTTTTTCAAATTATATTTCAGATGACGCCAACCAAACACCGCCGAACGGTTTGATGGGCGCACTCCTAAAATCGACGAAACCGATCGCGGTGAACTGTGGAACTTGGATTGGCGCACCGGTCGAGGCGCAGGCGCATGACATTGGAGTTGACCAAATCGCGCCAATCGAACAGGTTGGAAAAGAATACATTTTGTGCAAAGGCAACGGCGGCAAAACCCTCGAACATCCGATGGTGATTGCCCATTTTCCAAACACCAAAGTTTGGTTGAACGGCAAGACAAACCCCGCTGCAGTTTTGAATCCCGGGGAAGTTTTTGTGGCCGGTGCATTTGATTTTTCGGCGGAGGGAAATATGTTCATCAAATGTTCCGAACCCGTTTTTTTGTACCAAATGATCGGCGGCGTGCCTTCTGGAAATGACGAGCCGCGCACGGCGGGACTGATTTTTGTGCCACCGGTCAGTTGTGCCATTCCGAACGCGGTGGACAATATTTACAAACCAAACACCATCGGTTCGATGCGTTTCGAGGGCGGTTTGATGGTCGTCGCGATGCGCGATTCGCTGGTGACCGTGCGGTTGGACGGGACGGTGGTCAACCTCGGTTCATCATCGGCAGTGCCAGGATATGATGATTTTGTAACCTACCGAAAATTGGATATTTGGGATGAAAACGACAACCCGCAGATTTTGAGCGTCGTGGCTGAAGGCCCCGTGCAAGTTGCAATGTACGGCAGGAACGAACCGGCGAGTTTTGCCGCGTTTTTTTCCGGTTTTTCGAAAGAAGCAAAGCCAATTATTGATTTGACTTTGACCGGCGATGGCGTTTGCCCGGATACTTTGCTGGCCTCCGGGCGATTCGATGGGGTGCAGTGGATGTACGAAGATTCGATTTTGCAATTTGGGAAAGACACTTTTTTCGTGGCCTACGCCCCTGGAAAATACACGGCCATCGGTTATCTCGGCGTGTGCCGCCGGACGGATTTTGCGGAGGATTCGATTTCGGCAGTTTTCAGGTCGCCGGAGTTTCCGTTTTCGAGCGAGCAGCCTACTTGTTTTGAATTTTTGGATGGTCAAATCAACATCGGGCAGCCGACCGGCGGCATCGCGCCGTACCATTTTTCGATAAATAATGGGCAAAGTTTTTCCCAAAACCCAACTTTTACGGGGCTCGCGGCGGGCGATTACAAATTGGTGGTGCGCGATTCGACGGGCTGCTACAACCGTCCGTTGACTTTGGAAATTGGTCAACCGGACAGTTTTTCGGTTGAAATCGTACCGCGCCGACTGCCCGACCCGCTCAAACCGGGGATGGAAGTGGTGCTCGAAGGGATGCCCGAACGACCCATTTCGTTGGCAAATTGGTGGCCGTCGGACAGTTCGGATTGCGGGGATTGTTTGGAATATATTTTTCACCCGATTTCAGATTCGTGGGTGGCGCTGACCGTTTTCGACACGGCGGGCTGCCCGGCGGTGGACAGTATTTTTTTGGTGGTCGAACCAAACATTTTCGCGCCGAACGTCATCCACGCTGGCAATAATTTGACTCAAAATGACCGCTTCTTTTTGCAATCCGCCGACCCGCAGCAAATCGTGAAAATGCGCATTTTTGACCGCTGGGGCGAGATGGTTTTTGAAAATAAAAATCTTAAAACGAATGATGCCGCAGCAGGCTGGGATGGTTTTTTTCGGGGTGAAATGTGTTTGCCGGGGGTTTATGTTTGGGTGGCGGAGGTTGAAATTTCGGGCGGGAAACGGCTGGTTTTGCGGGGTGATTTGACGGTGGTTCGTTGAAATTATTCTGTAAAAACCTTGCCCGAGCGGAAATCCGTCCATATTTTCTTTAAAAGCTGAACTGGGTTGGCAGACAATTTCCACTCGGTTTCGTATTCGAGAATACCCGGCAAAATCGGCAAAATCAGTTTGAGTTTGTGTTCCAGTTCGTGGGTCACTTCCAATTTGGACAGTGCCTCCTGGCCTGATTTGGCGAGCGGCGACCCGGCTTGCAATTGCGGAACAATCGCCTGGAAACTCCGCTCCATTTCTGGCAGCAAAGCCGCCAATCGGTCTTGTTGCCGGGCATCCAAATTTTCCAAGCGGGAAAAAAGATTTTCCAAAACCTTGCGGTTTTCGGCGGTCAGCCAGACAAGTCCGAGCAACAGATTGGTTTGCTTGTCGAGTTTTGAGTGCGTCGTTTTTTGCCCGTCAAGCAGGTCGTCCAGTTGGCTTTCCATTTTCCAAAAACCAAAAACCGCCCGCTCGTCATTCTCCAAAATTTGTGCGAGCAGTTCGTCCAATTTGGCGGGTTTCCCGGTTTTTCCGCAGGGGACTTGTTTCCAATCCTCATTTTTCCAGACGAGCAATTCTTTATATTTGAAAAAATGCGGCTCCGCAGTTCCCCGGCAAACCGAGCAAACGCAAGGCAAAAGTTTGTGCACCGCCATTTTTTCGCTAAAATGGTAGGTGTCGTTGAGCCGATCCATTTCATAGCCGATTTGGTTGAGCAATTTCCGCCCGTGCTTTCCCCGGACGCGGACGTGGATTTGCCGCAAACCGTAAGTTTCGATCACTTCGGCGGTCGTCCCCTTGTTTTCGAGCACGATTCCGTCCTTCCAAGCAAGGGTTTGGTTGCGGGCGATGAAAGGGTGCATCCGCACCGTCAGCCGGGTAAGCAGGCCTTTTGGCATAAAATCATAACTGTACCGAAGCAGCGAGGTCTCGCCTTCGGTGGGAAAACGGTAATCCTCCGGGGGGCTTGACGGCAGCAGTTGCGGGGCAATGAAACCATCCGTTTCGAGCACGCGGTAGCAAATCTCGAAGTGTTTTTTCGACATCAGTTCCAACAGTTCGTCGGCATGGCGGGCGAAATCGGTGCCTTTCCACACTTTCCGCAGGTCGTTGATGGTGAAATGCCCCTTTTTCTCGTCGCGCAGCCAATCGGATTTGAGCACTTGGTACATCGCTTTCGTCACCCAAAGATTGTTGAGGATGACGATGCGGCTCAAAACCGAGGGCTGTCCGTCCGTGCTTTGGTAATTGAGGAAAATGCCGAGGTCGTGGAAAAGCGTCCGCAGGCGTTCCTGTTCTTTTTCGTCCTCGATTCCCTTGCTTTTGCACAAATCCCAAAACGCTTGCAAAGTAATGTGGTCAACATTTTCGGCTATTTTTTCCAGTTCGTTGCGGACGAGCACCCACGACCGGTGCAACGGCTCCCCGACGTGGGGCAGTTTTGCGAGCCGTTGCTCCAATTCGCTGCGAAAAGCCACAAAATCTTCGAGGTGTGCGGGGTCGTGCCGCTCGCCTTTTGCCAAAAAATCGAGGTTGGCACGGTGCTCGCCTTCACACAAAAAATTGCCAAAACCCTGGCGCAGCCCGTCAATATTGACTTGGCAAATCTGTCCTTTCTGATCCCCCGCTGCCTTGCGTTCATTCTGAAAAATGATCATCGGGCTGTTTTCGCCCAGCAATTGCACAATCTGAAACCAATATTCGATGTCTGATTTCTCGGTGCGCTGGTCGGCCACGAAAACGTAGAGCGAGCGTTTGGTCAAAAAAAACTGGTGCGTCTGGTGGCTGATTTCCTGCCCCTCGAAATCCCAGATGTTCATCCGGAACTCCTGGCCGCCCGGCAGTTCAAAATTCATCGGCTCCACGTCAATCCCGCGCGTGCTTTCGTTCGCGCCCGGCATCGCTTCGTCCGGGTGGCGAAGTTTGAAACGAAGGGAGGTCTTGCCCGCCCCGGTGCGCCCGACCAAAAGGACTTTGGCCTCGAAAAGATAGTCCAATTCATTGGCGGCGGCGGCTTCGGCCAGTTTTTTGAGGTGCTCCAAAACCCACCATTTTCCCTTTTTCATCACCTCTGGGCCGGGTTCGAGCAGCGGGTTCAGTTCCAAATCCAAATCTTCCAAGCCACCTGATTCGGGCGGCAGCGTGAACTCCTGAATTTTATTCTCCGACAAATCCAGCCGCAGCAGCTTGCCAAAAGCCGTCGGAGAAAAAGCCGTCAGTCCATTTTCCGACAAATTCAACGCCTGCAAATCGCCCGGCACGATGCCCGACTTGTCCTTGATTTCCCGCCATTTTTCATCATCCAAACCCGTCGCGGCGAGGTTCAGGCCGATGATTTTTTCGCCGTCGGCCAAAAATTTGGGGCAGTTTTCTTTGAAAGCCATCAGGCTGCCGAACGGGTCGTGCGGGCGGCGCGGGGCAGAATGAAGTTCAATTTTTAGAAAATTTTCAATCTGCGCGACGGCTTTTGGTTTTTCCAAATTTGACATGATTTTCCTATTTCAAAATGAAAGACATTTTGCCCAATTCTACTGCCAATAAAAACATTCGCAGTAGAATTGGACACAGAATTTTTCAAAAAAAGCGGCAGCACTTTCGACTCCCGGCCTACTTGCCCCGCCGCCCGTTTCCAGCCGAAGCCAGATTTATTTGTTCCGCCGACGGACGGAAACAGGCCAGGCATTTGTTCAGTTGCAGCCATTCCGGCCAGCCCGTGAGCTGGGAGAAAGGGCGAGGCGAAAGCCCAAATTGTCGTTGCGGTTCGACGGTTCGTTGTGGTTCCGGTACGAAACCCGGCAGTTCTGCGGGTCATTGAAATAACTGCCGCCGCGATTCACACGATTGACGCCCTTTCGATGCCTGACCTTTTTTGGGTTGATTGCGGCTGCGAAATTTCGGAAAATTGAAAATTTTCCGAAATCTGTTGGCCGAACATTTTTGACCTAAGTTCTTGGGTATCTGCAAATTGTACAAAATTGAGCAGTGGCAAAACTCGCCGATGCCACACCGTTTCACTCCAAATTCCGGCGTTCAAATTCTTTTCCGCCAGTTTTATTTTCACCTCAAAACGCTGCTTGCTTGGTCTCGAAAGTCGGGTGAGGCCGGGAAATATTCGGTAGCCCAAAAATGGCAATCCTAAAATCGTCCGGTTCACCAAACTCTTTTTCAGTTGGCAGCGCAGCTGGTTTTGGACAAAAATTTCAATAGATTTTAAAGCATTTTTCAAAAACAGCTTTTCGTTTGACCATATCACGAGGTCGTCCATGTACCTGACGTATGATTTTGCCCGGAGTTCGTCTTTGATAAATTGGTCGAGTTCGACCAAAAAATGATTGGCAAAATACTGGCTCGTCAGGTTTCCGATGGGCAATCCTCGGTCGGGGTGCGCCGAAAAACTGTCCACAATTTTTCCAAAAATTTCGAGCAAGCATTTGTCTTTGAACATCGCGGCCAATTGGTTTTTGACGACTTCGTGGTGCACCGATTCAAAAAATTTCTGGACATCCATTTTCAAAAACCACCGATTTTCCCCCGAAAATTTTCGCGCCCGTGTCACTGCTGCGTGCGTTCCTTTTCCTATCCGGGAGGCGTAACTATCAAAAATCTGTTTCCGCTCAAAAAATTCGTGGCAGACGTTCATCAAAGCATGATGCAGCACCTGTTCCGAAAACGCGGAGGCGCAAATTTGCCTTTCTTTCGGTTCATAAATTTTGAAATAGCGGTAATTTCCAACTTCCACCTCGCCCGAAAGTATTTGTTCGCGCAGCCGCAGCAGGTTTGCGTCGAGGTTTTGGCGGTATTTTTCGACCTCGGTGGCATACCTTTTTCCTTTTCCGGCTTTCCAAAATGCGAGCCGCAGGTTTTCAGGTTCGGCTATTTTTTCAATCAGGTGGTTGACTCTTTTCATCTTTCAGTTTTGTGAAAAAATGGCGGCCATATTTTTCCACGCGTTTTTCTCCGATACCTTTTATGGATTTCATCGCGGCGGCATTCAGTGGCTCAATTTTGGCAAGTTCCGCCAATTCTTCATCCGTAAAAACGGCAAACGCCGGTACGCCGTCTTCTTGTGCCACCCGCTTTCGGATGTCTTTAAAATTGGCAAAACGACCAAAAATCGTGGGGTCAAGTGCCTCGCGGTAATCAATTTTTTTCCCAGTGCCTGTTCCGCCCGCATAATCTTCGAGGAACCGCACAACAAAACACAAATATGGGTTTTGCCCACTCAAAACCAACTGATGTTCCACCGATAGCACCCGTTTTGAACGAAGAAAAACGTTCATTTCCTCGTTTAGCATTTCGCCACCGGGCACCGGGATGTTGAAAATTTTGACCTGCATGACTTTTTATTTTTTAAAAACTAAACCCAAACCACAAATTACGGCTTGCGGAGCAGCCCGGCGCGGCGGCTCGTTCCTCGCTCGCTCGCCGCCGGGCAGCACCGCAAGCCGTAATTTGGGCATTTTTTTCCTGCCTTCCTTTTTTTCCTTTCTTTTTCCCATCCCTTTTCCAGTTGCTCACGGGCTGACCGCATGGCTTGCCAACTGACTGGGAGAAAGGGCGAGGCGAAAGCCCAAATAGCCGTAGCGGCTCGACGGCCCGTCGGGGTACCGGTACGAAACCCGGCAGTACCGCGGGTCATCGAAAGAACTGCCGCCGCGATACACACGATCGACGCCCCCGTCAGCACCTGTTGGATTTTTGACCACTCCATTTTGAAAACATTCTTCATAATATTTATCGCCAAACCAATCGGCGCACCACTCCCACACATTGCCGGACATATCAAAAACACCGAGTTCGTTGGCTGTCCGCTGGCCGACCTCGTGGGTCTGGTTGTCGCTATTTTCTGCGAACCAAGCGACTTGTCGGAGTTTGTCGCTGCCCGAAAATTTGTAGTTTTCACTCAAATTTCCGCCGCGAGCGGCAAATTCCCACTCGGCCTCGGTGGGCAGGCGGTAGTTTTTTTGGGTCAATTCGTTGAGTTTTGGGAGAAAGATTTTGGTGATGTCGTCCCACGAAACTTGTTCGACCGGGCGATTTTCGCCTCTAAAATTGGAAGGGTTTTCACCCGTGACCGCTTGCCAAAAGGCTTGCGTCACCTGAAATTTTCCGATAAAAAAAGTGTCCAACAGCACGTAGTGCACGGGACTTTCATCGCCGTAGGCATCGGGGTCTTCTTTTGAAAGACCCATTTGGAACTGTCCGCCCTCGACCTGAACCATGTCGAAGGGCGTATTTTTCAATTTTGTTTCGGTGAAAATATGTGGCATAAAAAATCAGGGAAGTAAAAAGGCAAAAAGTAGTGGCCAAAAGTAGGAATTTTGGGCAAAAACAACTTTGTAATTTCCCAGACCATAACCGAGAGAATTACATAGTATTTCTCGGTTATGGTCTGGGAAATCATACTTTTGTGGAAAAATCGGTAAAATTATGTTTGTGCCACGCGTCTTATTTCAAACCATCAAAGACCGCATCTCGCCCGGCAAAGCAGTGGTACTGTTTGGGCCACGACAGTCGGGAAAATCCACTATTTTGGAACAGATTGCCCGTGAAAGCACCCTGCGCGTCCGTCGGTTCGATTGCGACGATGCAGCCGTCCGGATGCGGCTCGAAGTGCAGATGCTTCCAAATTTGCAACAATTGATCGGGGATGCCGAGTTGGTCTTGATTGACGAAGCCCAGCGGGTAAAAAACATCGGTTTGACTTTAAAAATCATCACCGACCAAATCAAAACAGTCCGGTTGTTGGTGAGCGGTTCGCCATCATTTGAATTGGCAAACCAAATCAACAAATTGCTCACCGGTCAAATAATAGCATACACATTGCTGCCTTTTTCCAACCACGAACTGACCGCGTATTTTGGGGAGTTTGAAGAAAGCCGCAGGCTGTCGTTGCGCCTGATTTACGGGATGTACCCAGATGTCGTTCTGAACCCCGGTTTGGAGCGAGATACGCTCAACCAACTGACAACCAGTTATTTATACAAAGACGTTTTTACATTTCAAGACCTGCGGAAACCTGAATTGCTCGATAAATTATTGAAATTACTTGCCCTGCAAATTGGTTCGGAAACTTCCTACAACAATCTGGCTGGGGAAATCGGCAGCGACGTGAGCACCGTGCAGCGGTACATTGATTTACTGGAAAAGACGTTCATAATTTTCCGGTTACCTGCATTCAGCCGCAATTTGCACACCGAATTGAAAAAATCGCGCAAGGTTTTTTTCTTTGACAATGGCATTCGAAATGCAATTATCGGCGATTTCAGGCCGATCGAAACGCGCAACGATGTGGGCGCACTTTGGGAAAATTTTTTGGTCAGCGAACGATGGAAACGCAACCTTTTCCACAATTTTTACGGCAGTACTTATTTTTGGCGCACCAATCGGCAGCAGGAAATTGATTATTTGGAAGAATTTGATGGGCAACTGCACGGCTACGAATTCAAATGGAATTCAGCAAAACAACGCAGTCGTCCGCCGCTTCCTTTTTCTGAAAATTACCCAGAGGCTACTTTTCAGACGGTTCACCCCGAAAATTATAGTACGTTTTTGTCCCCTTAATTTTCCAAAACGACTGGGTCTGTGGAGGGATTCGGCCTTGTTTTGACAAACAAAAAAAACGAAATTTCGCTGCCCAACCTATTGCATTTAAAATTTTCTTCTCACATTTACCGCTGAAAAAATTCGATTGCCCCAAAGTCCCGCCCAGCCAAATAAACCGAACCGGTTATTTTCCCAAAACATTTTTTGAATCCAGAAAAGACATTTTTTAAAAATGATTGTCTTTTTTACCATTTCTAAAACAGCATTTTTTTAAAAAATGCCTGTCCAAACCTATGCTGTATTCACAATTTTCAATTTATAATTATTCACCAAAATCATTTATCGTATGAAGCAGTTTTCCAAACAGATGGTCATGACTTTGACCATGTTTTTGATGGGTCTCGGATCAATTTTTGCGCAAGGCAACCTGCGCGGAATGGTCAAAGACGAAACCGGCGAAGCACTTCCGGGCGTTTCGATCGGGATTGAAGGCACCACAAAAGGCACTTTTTCAGATGCCAACGGCAGTTATTCTTTGCCTTTGGCAAGGGGCACTTCCCAAGTTGTTTTTACCTACACTGGTTTTACGCGCTCCGTCCAAACGGTCGTGATGGCTGCCAGTGACGTGACTTTGGATGTTGTGATGGCGACTTCCGAGTTTTCGTTGAGCGAAGTCGTGATTTCGACGGGTGCGCGTGCCAACCAACGGACGATTACCGATTCGCCGTTGCCAATCGACATTCTCGGGCCAAAAGACCTGCAATCGACGGGCCAGACCACTTTTGACAAGGCTTTGCAATACCGTGTGCCTTCTTTCAATGTGGTGAACACACCGGTCAACGACGCGACCACGCTCCTCGATCCGTGGGAAATCAGGAACCTGGGTCCGAGCCGCACCTTGATCTTGGTCAATGGAAAGCGGAAAAACCTGAGCTCTTTGTTGTACGTCCAATTTTCGCCCGGTCGTGGCGAAACGGGCGTTGACCTCTCGGCCATCCCGCAGGATGCCATCAAACGGGTAGAAATCTTGCGCGACGGCGCGTCGGCCCAGTACGGTTCGGATGCAATCGCGGGTGTCATCAACGTCATTTTGAAGGATCGCTACGATTACTCGTCGCTGAACATCCGCGCGGGCACGACCACAAAAGGCGACAAACGCAGCTACGGTTTTGACGGCAACGGACGCGGCGATAATTATGGTGTTTCGTTCAACAGCGGTGCCAATTATGGCGAAAAAGGCTACCTCAGCTACACCGTTGACCTCAGCCAACAGGAAAGCGCGGTGCGCTCCGGCATCGTTGACGTGCCGACCGAAATCGCCACTTTCGGCGACGGCGGCGGCGGTGCGCAGGACCAGCTCATCAAAGCATATTTGACCGACCATCCGACCGGCAACAACATCAACGGCACTGCCGAAACCACAGCCGCCAAGTTTTTGATGAACGGTGGCTTTGCCGCTGGCGAATTGGGGACCGTTTACGCAAATGCTGCAATGGTTGCAAAAAAGGTGAGCAGTTTTGCCAATTACCGCACGGCATACTGGCGGCAGGATCGCGGTCTGTTGCACTCGACCGCCGACAACGGTGGCAAAAACTACATCACCGCAGCCACTTTGGCATTTCCGGAGGACAATCCGGACATTTACAAAGGTTACGTCGGTTACGTCCCAACTTTTGTGGGCGACCTGATCGATTTCAACGCAACCATCGGTGTGAAAGACGAACACAACGGCTGGAAGCACGATGTCAGCCTGACCGCGGGCAGCAACCAACAACTTTACACGGTAGACAACACCGTCAACCGCTCGCTGGGCACCAACAGCCCCACTTCGTTCAAACCGGGCGGCTACGGTTTCCGCCATTTGGTCGGCAACTTGGACGTTTCGAAATCCATCACCGATGCTTTCGGCATCGCTTTTGGTGCAGAGGCCCGCTCCGAAACCTACGAAATCATCGCTGGCGACACGGCTTCGTATTCTGGACAGGGCTCGAACTCGTTTCCCGGCATCCTTTCGATCAATGCCCGCACCAATTCACGGTACAACATCGGCGCGTACTTCGATGTGAACTACGACATCACCGAAGATTTCTTGATCAACGGCACCGTCCGTACCGAAAACTATTCCGATTTTGGCAACGCATTCGTCTGGAAATTGTCCTCGCGCTACAAATTGGCCGACGACAAAGTGACCGTCCGGGCCTCGGCTTCGACCGGTTTCCGCGCCCCGAGCTTGCACCAGATCTATGCACAATCAACGCAGGCATCGTTTGCGGGCGGCACGATCGTGCAATCTGGCCTTTTCAACAACTTCTCGGTGGCCGCGCGTTTGCTCGAAATCCCACGGTTGAAAGCTGAAAATTCGACCAACATCACGGTCGGTCTGGGCATGAACCCGACCAAAAACCTGAACATCACGCTCGATTATTACCAGATCAACATCAAGGACCGCATCGTTTACAGCTCGTCCATTTCGTCGAGCGACGTGAATTCCGACCTGTACAAAATCCTGCAAGCTGGCGATTTGTCTTCAGTCCAATTTTTCATCAACGGCATCGAGACCAACACCAGCGGCATCGATTTTGTGGCAAACTACCGCAACATCGGTCTCGGTTCGGGCAAATTGGGCGTGAACCTCGCCGGCAACATGACCCTCGTGAACGAAATCGTCGGTTCGCCGACCGACCCGCGCCCAATCAAGGCCGCTGGTTCGACCATTTTGAACGCGCAGATCAAGTCGCTTTTGACCGAAGGCCGCCCGAAATACAAGGTCATTTTGGGATTTGACTACGCTGTCGGCAAATGGGGTTTCAATTTGAACAACACGTTGTTTGGCCCGACCAAATTCCAAGATTTGGACAACGGCGGCTCAATCATGAACCACATCAAAGCGGAGTTCGAACCAGCGGTTGTTACCGATTTGCAAGTGAACTACAATTTGACCAAAAAATCCACTTTGAGCATCGGCATCAGCAATTTGCTCAACGTGGTTCCGAAATGGGACCTCGTTTCCATCAATGCCGAAGGCGCAGCAGCAATCGACACGCCAGCAGAAAAAAGCCTGCTCCGTGGCTTCCTCGGTTTCAGCGGCCGCTACGACATTTTGGGCTACAACGGTTCGCAGTTCAGCCAATTGGGCACCATGTTGAATGCCAATTTGAATATCAGGTTTTGATAAATGATGAACAATGAATGATAAATGATGAATCGTTTATCATTTTCAAAATTTATCATTTTGATTTTTAAAATAAAAAAAAACCGGTGTGGCCCCTGGCTGCACCGGTTTTTTTTATCCATCATTTTTCGTTTTTAAAAAGATAGATCGTCGCCCGCCCGTTGCCGAATCGGTTTAAAAAATGTTCGGTCACGAGGTGCAAAATGTCTTTTTTTAAAGTCCCGGAAGGGATTTCAGGGAATTTTGCCGCGAGGTCGGCGAGTTTGATGGGCTGGTTGTTTTTTACAAAATCAAGGATTCCGTTTTGCCGGGCGTTCAAATACCTGCCTTTTGAATGATAAACATCGTATTTGGCTTCCAATTTTTCAATCAGCGAGGCGAGGCAGTCCAAAAAAAACAGGACCCATTCCCCGATGATTTCCTGTTCGGTTCCGCGATGTTGCTGGGCGGACATCAAAACCCGGTAATAATCCTGTTTTCGCTCCTCGATCAAATGTTCAAAAGAAATGTACTGGACAAACGGATAATCAGCGCGCAGCAAAAGCAAAGTCGTGAGCAACCGCGACATCCGCCCGTTGCCGTCCTGAAACGGGTGGATGGACAAAAATTCATAGACAAAAAAGGCAATCAACAGCAGCGGGTGCACCGATTTGGAATCCATTTGACGGTTCACCGAATCCAACATTTCATGCATTTCCTTTTCGGTGAGGTGCGGCAGGGTGGTTCTGAAAATGACGCGCTGCCCGCCGCTGGGGTAATTTGCGACCACTTGATTGGACAATGTTTTGTACTGCCCCCGATGGTTTTGGTCTTTTTGGCTGTGTTTTAGCAGGATGGAATGAAGTTGTTTGAGGTTGTTTTCCGTCAAATTCAAATCCTTGAAATGGGCAAAAATCAAATCCAAGCACTCAAAATAACCAAAAACTTCCTCCTCGTCGCGGCTTTGGAATTGTGTGATTTTCATGTTTTTTATCAAATCGGCCACTTCTTTGTCCGTCAAAGTCGCGCCTTCGATCCGGGTGGACGAGCCGATGCTTTCAATCGTGGCTATCTTTTTCAGTTCCCGCAAATATTTGTTTTCGCGCTGTTCGATGCCTGCCCATTTCCCTTTGAACAAATCGATAAAACCGATGCGCCGGATCATTTCCTGCGTCGTGGCGAAGTCGAAATTGACCTTTTTTTCAAACATAAATATCTGTATTGTATCCGTAAAATATCCGCAAACCTAAAAAATATCCGTATCGTATCCGTAAAATATCCACAAAAAATAAAAAAAACCGGTGTGGCTCGCGCTGCACCGGTTTTTTTATTGAAATTGAACACGGGTTTTCTGGATTGGACACGGATTTTTCTGGATTTTGAAAAGGTAAAATCCGTGTCCAATTTTGAGTTTATTTCGAATAATTTTTCACCCCCCGAACAAACTCGCACAACTTCGCCGTCGGGAATTTCGGCAAAACCACCATCTGAAAATAGTTTCTCGCCACCGCCTGGTTGTCAAAATCGCCCAAAAAATAGTAAAACAAACCCTCGCCATCTTTTTGGTAAAAAACATCCATCGCCTGATTGAACATCGGATGGTCGCCCGTCAATTCAATATCCGTCCGCGCAATTTCAACATTGTAACCTGTGTAATCTTCAGACAATTTTTTTGGAGAAATCGAGGCCACTGGTTCAAATTTTGGCAAAACCACCGAATTATTGGCCTCCGGTTGCAGGGCGGGGCGGCGGACGGGTTCGTCTATTTTCACTTTGTTTTTAATTTTCGTCTCCACTTTTTCGTCCTTTTTCAATTCCGTTTTTGACTCAATTTTCGCCTCCACTTTTTTGTCTTTTTTCAATTCCGTTTTTTCCTCGGTTTTCGGTTTTGGTTTTTCCTCGGTTTTCGGCGCAGGTTT
Organism: Saprospirales bacterium; assembly: GCA_031398055.1. GTDB lineage: Bacteria > Bacteroidota > Bacteroidia > Chitinophagales > Saprospiraceae > M3007. Next base: position 19,274 of record JANNMS010000108.1, read on the forward strand.
TTCCTCGATTTTCACTTCCTGCTGATTTTCAAGCCCGCGCAAAGCCGTTTTAAAATCCTCTTCCCGCACGATTTCCTCCAAACTCGACCACCGCATTTCCTCCAAACTGTCTTTTGAAATGCCTGTGATCCGCAATTCCGTCCGCCGATTTGCCTGGTGTTCTTCCTCCGAACAGGTCACGCCATTTTTGCAACGGTTCGAAATCTCAGTTTCGCCGTAGCCTTTTGCCGAAATCCGATTGTTCGAAACACCCTCCGAAACGATGTAGCCAACCGCAGATTCCGCCCGTTTTTGCGACAGTTCGAGGTTGTACGAATCGCCGCCGCGCGCATCGGTGTGCGATCCAAGTTCCACCGAAATCGTCGGATTATCCATCATCAAACGCACGGCTTTGTCCAATTCAACTGCGGCATCCGGGCGAATATCCCATTTATCATAGTCGTAATAAATATTTTGCAAGCCAATTCTTTTGTCCAATCGCACTTTTTCCATATCGATATTGCAAAGCAAAGTGCCCATCGTGTTGCCCGCCGTCAAATTTTCGGTCACGCCGGGGCGCAGGTTCGCCACCCCGTCCACACAAATAATGCAACCTTTCACATTGACATACGCCTCGATGCGTTTGGCGAGATATCCGGGTTTTCGAATCAGAATCGAGTAGTGATTTCCCTGCTCCAAAGTGTGCTGAAAAAAAGCGTCTTTGTGTTGTTTGTAAACCAATTCGACCTTTTTTGCCGTCCGGTTGTAGATTTCGATGGTCGCACCCTGCACGGCATCCACGACTTGATCGGGGTCGGTTCGAGCCTCGGCGATGGTCGCGTCGAACAAATAACCGGGCTTGCGCCGCATTTCTATTTTCAAAAAAACTTTGTCCGCTGCGATTTCCACCGTGTCTTCGTGGTCGAAAAACACGTCCTTTTTTGACAAAAAACGGTACCGCCCCGGCGGGATTGAAATTTCAAAATGACCTGCTGCGTCGGTAAACATATCCGGCAGAACCGCATTTTCGGGCAGCCGGTAAATCACGATTTTGACTTGGTTGAGGTAGCCGCGATTGTTTTCTTCAAAAATATAGCCGTCCACCAAAGTTTGCGCGGCGAGCGGATTTTGGAAAATTTGGAGACATCCAAAAAGGGAAAAAAGTAAAATGAGAGGCGTATTTTTCATTGAAAATCAGTTTGTTGAATTAAAAATTTGATGCAAAAGTAGTTTTAAAAATGAAGATAATTTTCATGGGCACGCCCGATTTCGCCGTGCCGTCGCTGCAAATTTTGTTGGAAAACGGCCACGAAATCGCCGCCGTCATCACTGCGCCCGACAAACCGGGCGGCCGGTTGGGCACCATCCAATCTGCTGTGAAAAAATTTGCGGTCGAGCGCGGCCTGCACATTTTGCAACCCGAAAAACTCAAAAACCCCGATTTTTTGGAAGAACTGAAAAGTTTAAAAGCGGATTTGCAGGTCGTCGTCGCGTTTCGGATGTTGCCCGAAGTTGTTTGGAATATGCCACCGCTCGGCACGATGAATTTGCACGGTTCACTGCTGCCAAAATATCGCGGCGCGGCTCCGATAAATTGGGCAATCATCCGAGGCGAGGCCGAAACTGGCGTGACAACTTTTCTTTTAAAACATGAAATCGACACCGGCGACCTGCTTTTTCAGGAAAAAATTGAAATTGGGGAAAACGAAACTGCCGGCGATTTACACGATAAAATGATGCACATCGGCGCAAATTTGGTTCTGAAATCGGTCGAAGCCATCCAAAAAGGAAATTACAAACCGATGCCGCAACCCGACGAAGCCGCGACGCACGCCCCGAAAATTTTCCATGAAACCTGTGAAATCAATTTTGAAAAAACGACCGCCGAAGTCCACAATTTCATCCGAGGTCTGTCGCCGTTTCCCGGCGCGTGGACGATGTTGGATGGCAAGAATTTTAAAATTTTAAAAACGGAAAAAGCACTCGCGGCGCACGCCGAACCGCCCGGTCAGTTTTTCTCGGATGGAAAGAACTCGCTGAAAATCAGCACGTTGGATGGTTTTGTGCGTGTTTTGGAACTTCAAATGGAAGGGAAAAAACGGATGTCGGTGCGCGATTTTTTGAACGGGTACCGGATTTAGAGAAATCAGTTTTGCCCAAATTGCCTAACTTTTTGCGCGAATATCGGGTGGTGGCACTTTTCGTTTTTACCACTGGCTGATTGAAATAACAAATCTTGCTCTACTTTTGCCTTATGAAAGTTAAAAGATTAGAAATCAATAACTTCCGGGGGTTTCGCCATGCCGAAATTGATTTCCCGGATTCAAACCTCGCCGTTTTCATTGGAACAAATGGGAAAGGGAAGTCGTCGGTTTTGGATTTGGTGGCGATGTTTTTGAGTGGGGTTGTTGATAAATTGGGAGTGAAAACTACTGGGTTCAGCCTTTCTGAAAATGATATTAACAATGAGGAATCTTTGACTTCCAATCGTATCAAATTGGGTTTAGGAAATGAGGAGTTTAATTGGGAAAACCACGAGAGTCGTTTGCATGGTGATGGGATTGATGATGTCGCGGGTTTCAACAGTTTGGTAAATGAATTTTTGATGCAATCGATTTGGAACAGTGATGATGAAAATATTCCCATGCTCGTTTTTTTTAAAGCAAGCCGTTCTTTCAACAACCAAAACGACTTAAAACAAAGTGAAAACTTGTTTCCAGTTCGACAATTCAAGGCCTACGAAAACGCCTTTTCCAAAACCATCAGCGATTTCAATTCCTTTTTGGGTTGGTTCAGAAATGAGGAAGACAAGGAAAACGAGTTGATTCGAAAAGAGCAAAATTTCGCGCTCCGCAACCCACAACTTGAACCCGTCCGCTCCGCAATCCATGCTTTTTTTGGAAAATTGGAAGGTATTTCTTTTGAAAACCTGCGGGTCGAGCGCGATTTTCCGAAAGCAAAAAATTTCGCATCGGCAGGTTTGTCCACCTCGCTCGTCATTTCAAAAAACAAAACCGACCTGCGCCTCGAACAACTTTCGGATGGCGAAAAAATGTTGGTGATGGTCGTTTCCGACATCGCCCGCCGCCTTTCGATTGCCAACCCGTCGCTCGCCGACCCGCTCGAAGGCAAAGGCATCGTTTTGATTGATGAAATCGAACTGCATCTCCACCCAAAATGGCAGCGCGAAGTGGTTCCGGCTCTGCTCGCCACGTTTCCAAACATCCAGTTTTTGGTCACGACGCACTCGCCGCAGGTGTTGAGCCGGATTGACAAAAGCGATATTTTTATGTTGGAAGAAGGCCAGATTTTTCGCCTCGGCAGCAACCCGCTTGGCCGCGACAGCAATTCAATTTTGGAAGAAATCATGGACACGCCGAGCGAACCAGCAGAGGTGGAAGCACTCGAAAAACAACTTTTCGCGCACGTCCAGCAAAAACATTTTGATAAAGCCCTGAAAATCAGGAGCAAAATCCTCGAAAAATCGCCGGACAACACTGCTATTTTTCAGGCCGACGCGATGATGAAACGACTCCAAGTTTTGAGCCAATGAAATTCATCAAAAAACAAACCTCGCCCGCTGCGTTCGAGGCCTGGAAATTGGCGAACAACCCGAAAAATTGGAACGACCTAAAAAATGCGCCCGCCGACCCCGAATCGGGCGTGGTTTATTTTTCCAAATCAGATTTGCGGAAAATTTTGGTCGCGGAGCAAGGATTTCTTTGTTGCTATTGCCAACAGCAAATTGATTTTTCAGAAAAAACCAGCCTCGAACATTTTTTCCCAAAAGACGGAGCGGACAAAATTTTGGGAAAAACTTTGATGTTCGACTATCAAAACCTGCTTGCTGTTTGCGACGGCGGCCAATTTGACAAAGGAAAAGTTGTGCCGCGCCAAACTTTTTGCGACCGCCACAAACTTGAAAAAACAATCCCGCTCAGCCCAATTTTTGAGAATATCGAATCACGGTTTTCATTTATTCAAACGGCTGTCGATAAAATTGAAATCATTTCCTCGGCAGCAGACGATTCAGAAGTTGAAAAAACCATCAAAATTTTGAACCTGAACGCTGAAATTTTACAAAAAAGACGTGGCAGCATGATTGCAGGTTTGATTTTTCAAGACCAAGAAATGACCAAATTGATTTCTTCTGACGACGCGAAAAAGTTGTTGAATTTCTTTGAAAAAGAAATTGCAAGTCGGCAACCCGAGGATAAATTTCCAGTTTTTTGCACCGTTCAAATTCATTTTTTGAAATTGATTGCTGGTGAAAAATAGAAATCACCCCACCATTTCCAGCAACCAACCCTTTTCCCGCAAATTTTTTGTCTGCTCAATTTCCTCGCGCAGTTTTGAGGCCACCGCTGCGTCTTTCAAATTGGATTTCAGCAGTTTTTGGGTCATTTTGATAAAATTTTGGTGCGGCTCACGCACATTTCCGGCCTCCGGATGGCGGCGCAAAAACGTCTTGTAACTTTCCAATTGATAGTTCGCCGTGTCATGCGAACCCGATTCGTAAAGAATGCTAACCATCATCCCACGCGCTTCGAGGTTGTACAAAACTTCGTCGCGGACGATGATTTTTTGGAGCAATTTGACTGCTTCGCCATAGTTTTTTCGGTGAAAATGGCAGAGCGCGAGGTGAAATTGGTAGGTGTTTTCGCGGTCAGGTTCCGGCAGGAATTTTTTGTATTCTTCAACAAAATTTTCTGCCCAATCGAACTCTTTCAAAGAAATGGCGTGGTCAACAATTTGGAAAAAAGTGTATTTCGAAAGCACTTTGTTCGGGGTCAAAACGCCACTTTCCAAAGCCGTTTTGAACAGGTCGAAACTTTCCCGCAAAAATGAAATATCGCCCGTTTCGGTATGTTGGTGCACCAAAAAACTCGTCAAGGACAAGGTGATGAACTGCAAGTCAAAATTGGAAAACTTGTCCGAATTTTCTGCCAACATCTTGCGGATTTGCTGCGCGTGGAGTTGGCTGTCCTCGTTTTTCAGGCATTTATAAACATGGTAAAAAGTGCTGATCGCCGGAATGTGCATCAAATTTTTCTCCTCGACATATCGAACGGCCTCGTCCAAAAACAACATATCGTACCGCTCGCCCAAACGCGCCTCGAACGACACGCCGAGGCAGCCCAATTTGATGATTTTTGTCAATAAATAATAGGCTTGCTGCTCGGTCATGGACTGAAATTCCGAGCGGTTTTCCCATTTCACGCGAGCAGCGTGGTCAAATCTGTCCCAATTCAGGACGCACTGCCGATAGTGATATTGCAAATCGCGGAGCGGCTGTCTATTGTTTTCGGCGATGGCTTGCGGCAGTGCTTTTTCGCGGAACTCGGTCATGCCACGGCGTTTGTAGGCCAATTGCAAATAAACTTGCGATTGGTTGGCGTCCGCCCGCATTTCTTCAATCGAAAGCCACGTCCGGATGACGTCGGTCAAAGCCGAGGCGGCACGGTTCAAATTTTCGTCGGACACATTTTTTTGGTCGGGAAAAGTATGTTTCAAAACTGCTGCGCGTTCGAATTTCGTGGGCTTGCCGCCCAAGTTGTCGGCGAGGTATTCAAAAAGTCGGGCGACCTCTTCGCGTGTGTTGAAATATGGAGAATGGACAACTTTTCGAAAGGAAAGCAACTCGGCGCGTGTGAGTTTGTTACATAATTTAAAAACAGTGGTATCGGTCATTTCGTAAAAAAAAAAGCGGAGAGAAAAAGTGATAGAAGCATAAATCGGGGCTGAAATTATGAATTAAAATATGCTTTATTTGAAATTGCTTAAAATCCGACTCCAAAATTTGGATAGATTTTGGGTCGAAAAATCAATCAAAATTTCAAGCCAAAGATCTTGTAAAAAATTGAAAATGAATGACTTAAGTTTTTTCATGCCCAATTTGCGGTAGGATTTTTCCTGAAAATTGTCGGCATTGCAAATCTTAAAAATCCAACAAGGAAGTCGCTTCCTTTTTTTGTCATAAACTATTGACTATCAATTGTTTAAACTCAAAAAAATTGGGCATCGATTGGGATTGCTGCTTGTTTTTGTCTTTCGTCAGTCAAAGTTGATAATAGTATATTGAACCACGAAAACAAAGTGCGACCAAACACCCACCTCCCTGCACTGACAGACAAACACTCACCTTAATTAGTGTCTAAATTATTGTCACCCGTATATCCTCAAAAAAGCCATATGATTGCTGCCCTCGCACTGCATGAAACACTAACAATTTCATTGCAGACAAACCAAACCATTTTAATCCGAGCATGCTTGCCAAAATACGAACACTTTTTTCGCCAGTTCAAACCAAATAAGCCGGGAATCGGAGTGCATCCGAGTTTCCGGTTTTTTATTCCCCGTCGTTTTGAAAAACCAGTTCTCGGCAATTTTTCATAAAAAACCCCTATCCTTGCCCTCCAAAATATCTCTAAAAATTTATGGAAAATACTTCGCACGAAGAACCGCAATCCTTTGAAAATCAGAACTTTGAATCTTTGGATGTGCATCCCAATCCCCAGTCCCCAATCCCCAACCTTCGACAATCAGTTGATGTGCAACCCGTCGCCGATCGCGCCGAAAAAGTCCGCGAACAACTTTCAAAAGTCATCGTCGGGCAAGAAAACGCGATTGATTTATTGCTAAATGCGATTTTCACGGGCGGCCATGTTTTGTTGGAAGGCGTGCCGGGCATCGCCAAAACTTTGTCGGCGCGGCTTTTGGCCAGGACGATTGCCTCCGGTTTCAATCGCATCCAATTTACCCCCGATTTGATGCCCGCCGATGTTGTCGGCACTTCGATTTTTAATATGAAAACTTCGGAGTTCAGTTTCAAACCCGGCCCCATTTTTTCAAACATCGTTTTGATTGACGAAATCAACCGCGCCCCGGCCAAAACGCAGGCCGCGCTTTTTGAAGTCATGGAGGAACAGCAGGTGACGGTGGACGGATTTACCTACGTTTTGGCCTCGCCGTTTTTCGTGGTCGCCACTCAAAATCCGATTGAACAAGAAGGCACGTACAAACTTCCCGAAGCACAACTCGACCGTTTTTTGTTCAAAATTCAAATGGATTACCCTGATTTGGAGGGTGAAAAAAATATTTTGCGCCGTTTCAAATCTGATTTTGATGGAAAAATCCGAGAAGAAGTGCAGTCCGTTTTGACGCCCGGCGAGATTGCTGATTGCCGCCGCCGCATCGAGCAAGTTTTTATCCGCGAAGAATTGATTGATTACATCGCCGCGCTCGTCCACAGCACCCGGCAAAATGGCGACCTGTTTTTGGGTGCCAGCCCGCGCGCCTCGCTCGCCATTTTGAAAACTTCGAAAGCCGCTGCGGCCATCGCCGGGCGCGATTTCGTGACCCCGGACGATATCCGAGAAGTGGCTTTTCCGGTTTTGAACCACCGAATAATTTTGACCCCCGAACGCGAAATGGAAGGCTACACGACCCGCGAAGTGATTGAAGATATTTTGAAAAAATTGGAAATCCCACGTTGATAACTATGAACGATGAACGATAAACTATGAACCTCTTCCCAACCAGTTCATGGTTTATCGTTCATAGTTCATAGTTCATAGTTCATAAAATGGCTAAAATCATTCCCGGCACGATTCCCACCGCCGATTTGCATCAATTTATGTTGGCCGCCGTCGCGCCGAGGCCGATTGCTTTTGCCAGCACGATGAGTTTGGATGGCGTGCCGAACCTCGCGCCGTACTCATTTTTCAATGCTTTCAGCAGCAATCCGCCGATTGTCATTTTTTCATCGAACCGAAAAGTGGCGGGCAACACGACGAAAGACACTTTGAAAAATGTGGAAGACACCGGCGAGGTCGTGATAAATGTCGTACCCCACCGCATCGTCCGGCAGATGGCTTTGACCAGCATCGAATACCCGCCGGGCGTGGACGAATTTAAAAAATCAGGCCTCACTCCCCTGCCCTCGGATTTGGTCAAACCGTTTCGCGTGGCCGAAAGTCCAGTAAATATGGAATGCAAAGTCGAGCAAATCATCCCGCTCGGCACGGAGGGCGGCGCGGGAAATTTGATTGTTTGCCGCATCGTTTTGATGCATATTTCAGAAGAAATTTTGACTGAAAATGGGCGGATTGACCCGCACAAAATCGATTTGATGGCTCGGATGGGCCGGTTTTATTATGCCCGTGCGAGTGGAAAAGCAGTGAGCGAAATCATGCAGCGGGTCGATGTTTTTGGCATCGGTTTCGATGGGCTGCCGCCGGGCATCCGAAACAGTAAAGTATTGACTGGCAATGATTTGGCAAAATTGGCGGCACTTCCAGCTCTCCCAACTTTGGAAGAATCCATGACGATTTCCAACCAGCCGGAGGTCGAAAAAATTTTGTTGGAAAAAAATCCGACGCGGAATTTGCACCGATTGATCAAGAAATTTTTGGAAAAAAATGAAGTGGCGGCGGCGGCGAAATTGGCCGTGATTTCAGGTTAAAAATCCGCTGATTTCAATTCGTCGGGCAAATATATTTCCGCCAATTTCTTCGGCGCGACCTCGCAATATGCCATCGTCAAAGCATCGCGAATAATTTCTTCGTCTGCTTTTTCCAAATCCACCAAAGTCCAACCTTGCTTGCCCCATTTGTTTGGCACGGGATAAAACGGGCTGTCCGTAAAACTGCAAAAAGCATATTGATCATTTTCCGAAAACCGCAGGCAGGCGCGGCGGTTCGGCTCGTTCAGCGTGACGAAAATCTTCTTTTTTACTCGAAAACAAGTGACGTTTTGGTGCGGAGCCTCGTCGGTTTCGGCGAAAGCGAGGGCAATTTGACGGATGGTGGCGGCAGAAATCATGGGCTAAAATTATCTGAAAATTCAGAAATTTCTGCGCAACGCGAAATTTTGAAAATGGTTATTGGGGAATTGGTTATTGGGGAATTGGGGAATTGGGGAATTGGGGAAATGGTTATTGGGAAAATAGGCGTGCTAATCCAATGCCCATTTTCCCAATAACCAATTCCCCAATAACCAATCACGCATTCACCGCCAGCAACCCCATGATTTTTGCATACAATTCCTGCGGTTTGAACGGTTTGGCGAGGTAGTCGTTCATACCCGTTTCGAGGCATTTTTCCATTTCCATTCGACTGGAATTTGCGGTGAGCGCGACAATCGGCACGGTCGATGCCTCGCGGATCCGTCGGGTGGCATCGAGGCCGTTCATCACCGGCATTTGAATGTCCATCAAAATGAGGTCGTAGCCGTATTCCCGGAATTTTTCCACGCCGATCATCCCGTTTTCGGCGATATCGACGGTGATAAAATCCGACCAAGCCAGCAGGACTTTTTTCGTCGCAATTTGATTTAAAAAATGGTCTTCGACCAGCAAAATCCGGAGCGGCGAGTCGGGTGCGTCGCCCGGTTTGAGGCGAATGGTTTTTGAAATTTTGAGCGGCAATTCAAAAGAAATCGTGTTTCCAAACCTTTCTTTTCCCTCAAAACCCATCGTTCCGCCCATCGCCGCGACCAATTTTGAGCAAATCGCCATGCCGATTTCGTGCATTTTTTCGTCGGCTGAGCCGTCATTTTCGGTGTAGGTTTTGAGCAAATTATCGGCGTTCGTGATTTCGAGAAATTTTTCCGGGGTCATTGATTTTCCAACGTCGGTGATTTTGCATTCAAAACTGATGTTTTTGCCGTCAATTTCCCGAAAACCAAAAGCCACGTTTGCCTCGCTTTTCCGGTCGGAAACGCGGATGGCGTGGTGCAGCAAATTGTAAATTATCTGGGTCAGTTTTTTGACATCGCCGATTCCTTTTTCCGGAAAATTTTTGTCCAAATCATAATTGACCCGCACGGCGGCACTGTCGGCTTTGATTTGGACGAGTTTTTTGATGCTCTGAAAAAAGTCGCGGAAGGCAAATGTTTCTTCCTCGACTTTCATTTTTTCGGTGGCTAAAATACTGAGGTTCAACAAGTTATTGATGATGATGCTCAGGTCGTCCACCGAAACGCGCAGGCCATCGAGCAGTTCTTTTTGCTGGCTGGAAACGGCGGTGTTGTCCAAAAGGAACAACAAATTGACAATCGAAGAAAGGGGGGTGCGGATTTGAAAACCCATGTCGGCGAGGGCTTCTTCCTTGATTTGGTTGGATTTTTGGGAAAGATTTTTTTCAATCAACAATTTTTCGGTCACTTTCCGCTCGGTGATGTCCTGCACGATTCCGACGAGGGAGATTTTTCCGGCGGCTTCCTCGACGTTTATTTTTGCGGTCAGCGACATATATTTTACGTGCGTCCCCTGCAAAAGCAAACGATGCTCGATTTGATATCTTTTCCCATTTTTCAAGGCATCTTCGAACAAAACAGCCACCATTTCGCGGTCTTCCGGGTGGACATAACTCAAATAAACGGAAAGCGTGGGCACCATCCCACCGGGCTGCGCGCCAAAAATCCGGAACAACTCGTCTGTCCAAACCATTTCGTTGGTCACGATGTCCATTTGCCAGTTGCCAAAATGGCCGAGTTCCTGCGCCTCGCTGTATTTTTTTTCATTATTTGAAAGGCTGGAAAGCAGTTCTTCTTTTTTGGCCTGCTCGCGGAAACGTTGTTGGGCGTAGCGAATCGAGCGGCCCAAAAGTTTTCCATCAAATTGGCCTTTGACCAAAAAATCCTGCGCGCCGGCGCGAACTGCCTGATTTCCAACGATTTCGTTGTTCAAACCGGTCATCACGATGACCGGGACGTCGGGTCGGCGTTCCAAAAGTGTGGTCAAAGTTTTAAAACCTTGGCTGTCGGGCAAGGCCAAATCCAACAAAACCATGTGGATTTCGCGGTCGCGCAAAATATTGAGGCCTTCAAAAAGTGTTTCACTTTGAAAAAGGTCGTGCCGAACAGAAGCTTCGGTGAGATAAGTTTTTACCAAATACGCATCGGCGGGATTGTCCTCGATGAGTAAAATGGGCATCGCTTTTTGAGTCATGAGATATAGTATGCGTTGACGGATTAGGAGGTTTTGGGAGGAATAAAAAATGGAGAAAAAACTTGGATTTGAGTTTCAATTTTAGCCACCCCCGACCCCTAAAGGGGAGTAGATTGTGGTGAAATTAAAAACGAAATCTCAAATTTTTCTCGAATTTGCTCCCCTTTAGGGGTTGGGGGTGGTCAATTTTTTAACCGCGTGCCCCCATCGCAGCCGAAGGCAAAATGGCCGTATGAAACCAAAATTCCTCGATTTTCTTGATGATATCGAAGAATTTGTCAAAATCAACGGGCTTGTTGATGTAGCAATTGACGTAGAGATTGTAACTCCGCAGGATGTCCGCCTCGGCATTGCTGGTCGTCAAAACGACGACAGGCATGTGGCGCAATTGCGGATCCATCTTGATTTCTTCCAAAACCTCGCGGCCATCGCGTTTTGGCAGGTTGAGGTCAAGCAACACCAAATCTGGCGTCGGATTTTTGTGGTACGGCGGGTCTTTTTTGAGGTAGCGAATGGCTTCAACGCCATCCATCACGACACTCAAATTGACGGGCATGTTGCCTTCTTTAAACGCTTCTTGCGTGAGGCGGACATCGCCGGGGTTGTCTTCGACTAGTAAAATATTCACGGGACGATCAGGTGTTGAATACATGAAAAATGGATGATGGACATTGGATTTTTGACGTTGGATGTTGGACATTGGCTTTGAGAGGTTTGACATTGGATGATGGGCTTTGGATTTTCAATGTCCAATATCCAAGGTCTAAAATCCAACGTCCACAAATTCTGGTAAGTCAAAAAAGATGCCTAAAAATGTAGCGGACACTTTCTGCGCAAATCCAAGTTTGTGAAAGTGTGTGACGCCATTCGAGAACGATAAACGATGAACTATGAACTATGAACATTTCTCGATTGACCGTTCATAGTTTATCGTTTATCGTTCAAAAAATTTGACCAATTGTTGCTGGCAAACATTTTGCCCGGTGAAGAATCTCAATAAATTTCAGACTTTTGCAGCCCACATTTTTCAAATTCCAAACTGAATGTTCTTGAATTTGAAATTTGAAAAACTGCATTTGAAATTTTTAAAAATATACCATGCTTGAAAATTGGCTTGCGCCCACCCAAAGCGATGACGAACCGGATTTCGTGCCGCTTTTTTCCCTCGAAGAAGAAGAAGATGAAGCGAGAGAAGGGGAAATTTTTCCCGAATTTTTGCCGATTGTTGCTTTAAAAAACACGGTTTTGTTCCCCGGAATCGTCACGCCGATCACGATTGGGCGTGACAAATCCATCCGGGCGGTGCAAAAAGCATACGAAAGCGACCGGCTCGTCGGCGTCCTTTCGCAACGCGATATCAACATCGAAAACCCGAACGGCAGCGACCTTTTTCCGATCGGGACAATTGCCCGGATCCTGAAATTGCTGCGGATGCCGGACGGCTCGACGACTGCCATTTTGCAAGGCCGGAAACGGTTTGTTTTGGAAGAAATGGTGTACGAAGAACCGTACATGCTGGGTCGCGTGCGGGCGTTGGAATACGAGATCCCGAAAAACCAATTGGAGTTCCGAGCCATCGTTTCGAGCATCCGCGATGCGGCGCGACAGATCATCGAACTATCGCCACAAATTCCGGGGGAAGCCAATGTGATGATACGGAATATTGCAAATGACAATTTTTTGCTGAATTTTATTTCGTCAAATCTCGGAATCAAGTTAGAAGAAAAACAAGAACTGCTGGCCGCTTCCAACCTGAAGGACAAGGCGGACATCATTTTGAAATACATGGACGGCGAGTTGCAACTCCTCGAATTGAAGGACAAAATCGAGAACAAAGTCCGCAACGACATGGAAAAACAGCAGCGCGATTATTTTTTGAACCAACAATTAAAAACGATTCAGGAAGAACTCGGCGCGAACCCGCAGGAAGAAGAAATCACGGAATTGGTGGCGCGGGCGAAAAAGAAATCTTGGCCGAAAAACGTGGAAGAGACTTTTTTTCGTGAAATCAATAAATTGAAAAGGGTCAATCCGCAAATTGCCGAGTACGCCATCGGCCTGAATTATGCCGAAACGCTGGTCGATTTGCCCTGGACGGATTACACAAAAGACAATTTTGACCTCAAAAAAGTGCAGGCCGTGCTCGACAAAGAGCATTTTGGTTTGGTAAAAGTGAAAGAACGCATCCTCGAACACCTCGCTGTTTTGAAATTGAAAGGCGATATGAAAGCCCCGATTTTGTGCCTCGTTGGCCCGCCGGGGGTCGGAAAAACCTCGCTCGGCGAGAGCATCGCGCGGGCTTTGAAAAGAAAATATGCACGGATGAGTTTGGGCGGACTGCACGACGAAGCCGAAATCCGGGGGCACCGCAAAACTTACATCGGTGCGCTGCCGGGGAGGATCATCCAATCTTTGAAAAAAGTGAAGGTGGCAAACCCGGTTTTTATCCTCGACGAAATCGACAAATTGGGCAAGGATTTTCGCGGCGACCCGTCGTCCGCGCTGCTCGAAGTGCTTGATCCTGAACAGAATGCGACTTTTTACGACAACTATTTGGAACTCGAATACGACTTGTCGAAAGTGCTTTTCATCGCGACGGCCAACAATTTGAGCCAAGTCCAATCTGCCCTGCTCGATCGGATGGAAATCATCGAAATCGCGGGTTATTCTTTGGAGGAAAAAGTGGAAATCGCAAAACGCCATTTGATTCCTGAACAACGAAAAGACCACGGCCTGAAAGCCGGGCAGGTCAAAATCAGTGACAAAACTTTGGTCGCCACCGTGCGAGATTATACTGCCGAAAGTGGCGTGCGGAGCCTGAACCGCGAAATCGGGAGCATGATGCGGTACGTCGCAAAACGCGTGGCGATGGATGAAAAATACGAGCCCAATATCAAACCCGAAAATCTGCGCGCCATTTTGGGCCCGACGAAATACAGTTCCGAGGCATATTCTGAACAGCAGCCCGCCGGGGTCGCCATCGGATTGGCGTGGACGGCGGTCGGCGGCGAGATTTTATTTATCGAAACAACACTTTCCCGAGGCAGCGGACGGTTGCAATTGACCGGAAATCTCGGCGACGTGATGAAAGAAAGTGCGCACACCGCGCTAACTTATGCCAAAGCACGCGCCGATGACTTTGATATTGACCAAGAAATGTTTGAAAAATGGGACTTGCACATCCACATTCCGGAAGGTGCGATTCCGAAAGATGGGCCGTCGGCGGGCGTCACGATGCTCACCGCGATCATGTCTTCTTTTACAAAAAGACCGGTGAAACCATTTTTGGCAATGACCGGAGAAATCACGCTGCGCGGAAAAGTTTTGCCGGTCGGCGGCATCAAAGAAAAGATGTTGGCGGCACGTCGGGCAGGTTTGAAAGAAATCATTCTTTGCCAAGAAAACGCGAAACACATCGAAGAAATCGAACCGGAATACATCGCGGGGCTGAAATTCCGCTACGTTTCGCGGATGGAAGAGGTGTTGGAAATCGCGCTCGGCATCACGCCAAAACCGCAGCCGAATTTGGTTTTGCCGAATTTGTTGAAAAAAAGCGGGACGGCGGCGCGGCCGATTGCTACGGCGTGAGTTTGGTTATTGGTTGATTGATTATTGGGAAATTGGTCATTCAATTACGCCGGGCGGAAAACTTGGCAACCGAAGGCGCGATAGCCGCGAGGTAAAAAATTTCAAAAAAGATTTCAACCCAACTCACCACGATAGCCCGTTCCAAATTGGAACGGGCTATTTTTTTTGTTTTTAAAAAACCCTGCCCGCCCAAAATGTGGGAATCTTATAACTCTTATCCTGAAAAGTGTAACACATCGCAATCAGTGAAAAGGCCAATTTTGCCCCAGCATTCTTTACCATTCACCTAAAAAGTAATTTTTTATGAAAAAGATTTTTTGTTTTTTAATGATATCAATTGCCTTGCTCGCCGGTTGTAAAAGTTCAAAAGACAGCCAAGCGAGCAGCAAGGACAAAAAAGGCATGAACAAAACCGAAAAAGGAGCCGTCATCGGCGCAACTTCCGGAGCGGTCGTCGGCGGAATTATTGGAAATAAAAGCAAAAACACGGCACTCGGAGCCATTTTGGGCGCAGCGGCGGGCGGCGCAGTTGGTGCAGTGATTGGCAACAAAATGGACAAGCAAGCCAAAGAAATGGAGAAAGATTTGGGCGAAACCGCTACTGTCGAACGCGTCGGGGAAGGCATCAAAATCACGTTCAACAGCCAATTGCTTTTTGATTTTGGTGAGGCGAGTTTGCGAAATTCGAACAAAGACGACCTCGCAAAATTTGCCAAAACTTTGAAAGAATACCCAGAAACCGACCTGTTGGTGGTCGGCCACACCGACAATGTTGGCTCGGATGCCTTCAACCAAGACCTTTCCGAAAAACGGGCAATGGCCGTTTCAAACCAATTGACTTTCGAAGGCGTGAGTTCTAGCCGGGTCAAAATCAATGGCATGGGCGAAAGCCAACCCGTCGGGTCGAATGAATCCGAGGAAGGTCGGGCGCAAAATCGCCGAGTCGAGATCGCGGTTTATGCCAATGAAAAAATGAAAGAAGAAGCGAAAAAGGAAACGAATCAGTAGTTGGTTATTGGTTAATTGGTTATTGGGAAATTGGAAGTTCGCGAACACGAATGCCCAATTTTCCAATAACCAATTCCCCAGTCAACCATTTTACTAACCTAAAATTTGAATATTATGAAAAACATATTTTTTAAAGTCGCCGGTTTGCTGTTGGTTTTCATGTTTTTGATGCCGACAGCGAGCCGTGCGCAGGCCAAATTTGGGATTCGGTTGGGCTTGAACGTGTCGAATATTTCATTTGACAATTTGCCCGACCGGGGCGAACGGTACGGATTGCACGGTGGTGTTTTTGCGAATGTGCCGGTCTCCGATTTTATTTCGCTCCAACCCGAGTTGAGTTATTCAACAAAAGGCACATCGTTCAAACCCGAAAACGACCGCAAAAAATTGAACATGAACTACGTTGATTTTTTGTTGCCGATTGCTTTCAAATTGAGTTCGATCGATTTGCAGGTCGGGCCATTTGCTTCGCTGCTGGTTTCGTCACCGGATTATAATGTTTTTTCGAATAATACGACGGTGGCCGATGCTTTTAAAAAAGGGGACTTTGGCCTGACCGCCGGTTTGAGTTTCAATTTCAATAGAATGTTTATCGGCTTGCGGTACAACCAAGGTTTCATGGATATAACAAAGGACAATGTCCGGCCATTTTTATCAAGTGGAAAAAACGCGGTCGGGCAGGTATCAGTTGGTTTAAAATTTTAATGAAGTTAGTGAGTGATGAATCATCGCCTTTGGCAGTAATGCTCAAAGGCGATTTTTTTTTGTCCAACTGGTCGTGGAAATGGAGGTCGGAATTATACCTTTTTGAATTAAAATCTATGGGAAAACCCAAAAAACAATACCCGAAACCAGTCGAAAACCGGTAAAAATTCAACTTCTTCAAATCAGAAAGCAGGTTAATTTTACGCAACCAATTTTTTGATTTTTATGCAAATCATGCTCTTCGCGATCCCCGTTTTTTTCCTGCTCATTGGCCTCGAATTGCTTTTCGACCGATTGAAAAAAACGCAGCTCTACCATTTCCCCGATACCATTTCCAATATTTCGACCGGCGTGCAGCAACAACTCACGGGCGTTTTATTCAAAACCATCCTGATTGCTGGCTATTTTTGGGTGTACGAACATCGCATTTTCACGATTCCCGAAACTTGGTGGTCATTCGTACTCGTCTTTTTTGCTGCCGATTTTTTTTATTATTGGTTTCACCGGAGCACGCACGAGGTCAGTTTTTTGTGGGGAACGCACATTGTGCACCATCAAAGTGAGGAATATAATTTGAGCGTCGCGTTGCGGCAATCGGCGATCCAAGGTTTTTTTTCACAATTTTTTTATTGGCCACTGGCGTTTTTGGGGTTCGCCCCCGCGTCGTTTTTGGTGATGTCATTGTCCATCACGCTGTACCAATTTTGGATTCACACCCAGGCGATCGGAAAATTGCACCCCGTTTTTGAGTATATTTTCAACACGCCATCGCATCATCGTGTGCATCACGGCCAAAATCCAAAGTATTTGGACAAAAACCACGGCGGCACTTTGATAATTTTTGACCGCTGGTTTGGCACTTTTCAAAAAGAAGAAGAGGAAGTTTTTTACGGCGTGACCGTGCCGCTGCGGTCGTGGAATCCGCTTTGGGCGCAGTTCGAGTATTATTTTTGGTTGGGAAAACGGCTGGCTGCGACGCCCAATTTCTCAGAAAAATTTAAAATGCTTCTCAAAAAACCGGGCTGGCAACCTGTTTCACTCGCTGCCGTCGCAGATGCAAAAAATACGGCGGCTGAAAATTTTGTAAAATACCAAACCTTCGTCAGTCCGCTCCGGCACAGTTATGTTTTGCTCAATTTTGTGGCATTGATTGTCGTGGTTTTTATGTTCCTGAAAAATCCGATGGCCGGAAATGGTTTGACTTTTGAAAATGCGCTGATTTGTGGCTGGATTTTTTGGACGACGGCGAGCCTCGCAGGGGTGATTGAAAATAAAAATTGGGCGGTTTTTTCTGAAATTTCGAGGTGGGCAGCGGTTGTGATTTTTGTTTTTCAAATCTGACTTTTCGTTAAATCCGCCAAAAACCCGGTCTACATTTTCCAAAAAATGATGTTTGACCAACTCCAAAACCAGCGCCATCTTTACTTTTTTCCAAAAAAAATTGCTGACATATTTTCAACCAACCCAATTTTTCACCATGTTTTCGAACCGATTTTTCCAAACCAACCTCGTTTTGCTGCTCAGTTTTTTCCAAAATTCAATTCTGGCGCAGCCCCTCACTTTTCAAAAAACCTATTCAAATTCCGAATGGCAGGGCGGCCAATTCGTCATCGAAACTGCCGACGGATACCTGATTTCAGGGCAAACCGATGGGTTCAATGCCAACAATTCTGAAGCATTTTTACTGCGAATTGACAAAAAAGGCAATGTGATTTGGCAAAAAACCTACGGCGGCCCGTCCCACGATGCTTTTTACAGATTGGTCGCCGCGAACGACGGCGGTTTTGTGGCCTGGGGCGAAACCAAAGATGACGACCAGGGAAATTACAAAGGTTGGCTGGTCAAAGTGGACGACGCTGGCAACCTCGAATGGGAAAAAACGATGAACACTTTTGGGGTCGGCAACGGCCCAAACGGACTGATTTTGGCCTTGGTCGACGGCTACGTTTTTTCCGGGTCGCTGAGCCAAGTGAACGGGATTGGCCATCCGTATTTTGTCCGGACGGACAATTTGGGCAACGTAAAATGGAGTTGGGTCAATTATTTTTCCTTTTCAAAATCGCTTGCGAATGGCGTTTTGTTTGTCCGCGGCGACTCGATTTATAGTTGTGGGGGCGGCAATTCGCCCGCAAATTGGATGCGCCGCGACCTCGAAACGGGTCTCGGCGTGGAAGTTTCAAGTTTCAGCGGCGGCAATTCCGAAGTGCTCACTGGTTTGCGCCCGACCCAAAACGGCGGATTGGTGATGTCCGGTTTTATCCGAAAACTAACCCCGACCGGGGAAACCGAAAACCTGATTTGGGTGCAAAAACAACAGCCCGACGGCTCGATTTTGTGGTCAAAAAATTACAACATTCCGGGTTGGGAAAAGGGATATTCCGCAACTTGGCTCGAAACGGCTGCCGACGGCGGCAATTTTTTGACCATCCAAAACAACGCGGAGGACGGTGGGATTTTGGCAAAAATGGATGAAAATGGCAATATCGCTTGGGCAAAATCCTATGCTTCCATCAAAATGAACGGGTTTGCGCGACCGCTCCAAACCACCGACGGCGGCATCATTTTCCTCGGTGCGGTGGCCGACACTTTGTACAATTCCGATATTTGGATATTGAAAACCGATGCCGATGGAAATATCGCGGGCTGCTGCTCGATTGACCGGACGGCTGAATTTGTGGTTTCGGACTACGCTGCGCCACAAATCACATCGGGCAACCTCAATATTTATCAGTTTGTCGGCCCGGAAACGCGGGAAATCGCGGCAGAATTTGTGGGAAATTTTGCGGCAGCCGATTATTGCGAACATCCACAGCCTACTTTTCAAGATTCATTTTTGCTCGCGCCCGGCGAAACGGTTTTGATAAATGGCCAATTGTTCACCGCGCCGGACACCTTGAACACCACAATTGCCTCTGCCACAGATGGTTGCGATACTTTGGCGACGTATTTTTTGATTTTAAAAACGTCTTCGACGGGCAGCGCGGCGAGCGATTTTGAACTGAAAATTTTCCCAAACCCTGCGTTTTCAAATTCAAAATTGACGATTGAAAATGGGAATTTCCAGCAGGCCGATTTTGTACTTTTTGATTTGGCCGGACGGCAGGTTTTGAAAAGCCAAGTCGTTGAAAATCAAATTTTTATGGGAGAAAATGGCTTGCCCGGCGGGATTTTTTATTTTAAAATTTTGGAAAAAGGAAAGGTCGCGGGCTGCGGGAAATTGGTTTTGCTTCGTTGATTTTTTCAAAAAAATAACGGTTCGTTGCGTTCCAAAATATCCAACCGAACCATTTTTCCGTTTTTCAAAAATGATGAAAAATTATTTCCCACCCAATCCATTTCAATGGTTTTTGGGTCTAGCCGTTGCGATTTTTATCGCTTGCAGGCCACCAATTTCAACGCCAAAAACTGATTTGCTTTCATTTTTCAAACCGCTCGCCGCGACCGACACGATTCACGTTGAAGTTTCGATCGGCTCGGACAGCGTCGAATTCAGAGGCGACACCATTCCAAATCGGCTGTTTTTCACCACCGTCCCCGCTGAATTTTTGGAAGAGATTGAATACTTGGCCGATTCGTCGCAAGCCCTCGTTTTGGGCAAATTCCACTTTTCGCTGGATGATAATTTGGAGGCGTACTTGGTTGAATTTCAACAGTTTTGGTTTCAAAACCACTCGTTGTTTTTGTACGATAAATCTTTGAAAAAATTTACAAAAAGAATCACTTTGGCAGAATGGTACGGCGGCGACGGTGGCCAAGTTTTGACCGGCAGTTGGGTTTTTGATTTCGATGGCGATGGCAAAAAAGACATCGTCCGACGGGAAATCCAGCACTCGATTTTGCCCGGCGACGACGAACCGGAAGAACGCACCGACGAATCGGCGGCCATTTTTTTGTGGAAAAACGGCGGTTTCGTGGATTTTCCGGTTCGAGATTCGGCAGATATTTTCAAAAAATTTCCCATTAAAACTTTTTGGTAAAACAAAAAAAAAACGCCCCGCCAGCCGAAGCCGACGGAGCGAATATTGCCAAGGTTGAGATTTCAAAAACTGCGGCTGAAAAAGTTCCTGCTGACACAAAACGCCATATCCTTTGCCAACTTTTTGCAGCCGAAATGGAATTCTCGACGGGGTTCGAACCCGTTTCTCCGACTTGAAAGGCCAGCGACTCAACCGATTTGTCTTCGAGAACAGTTTGTTGCGCAAGCAGGACTCGAACCTGCGTCTTCGAACTTATGAGGCTCGTGTGTTGCCGTTACACCATCGCGCAATTTTTGAAAAAGTGTGGAGGTCAGGAATCGAACCTGCACCTTCCCGCCTTCAACGGGACGCTCAGACCGTCTAAGCTAACTCCACTTTTGTGATAGGTTATTGGGAAATTGGTTATTTGTTATTTGGAAATTGAAAAAACGGTCATTGCCCAATTTTCTGATTACCCAATAACCATTTCCCCAATTTTCAAATAACCAATTTCCCAATAACCAACTCAGCAGGAGCGGCAGGTCTCGAACCTGCAACCTTTGGTTTTGGAGACCAACGCTACCACCCGTTGAGCTACACTCCCGTTTTTTTTGAAAAAATTTTTGGGCACTATTCGGGACTCGAACCCGATTCTCCGAGACCACAACCCGGTATGTTACCGATACAACAAAAGCACCATTTTTAAGTGTTCCGAAAAGGATTCGAACCTTTACTTCGCTGATTTTGAGCCAACTGCCTCTGCCGATTGGGCTACCGGAACCGTCCAAATTTTGTGCGAACGGGCAGACTCGAACTGCCAACCTCGGTTTGGAAGACCGTGATTTTACCTTTAAACTACACTCGCTAATTGACCACAAAGACATTTTAGAAAACATAAGCTACTGCAAATCAAAAACTTATGTTTTCTGATGTGCCTTTGTGGTTAAAAATTTCAGTACCCCGCGAGGGATTCGAACCCCCACTGAGCAGTTTCTAAAACTGCTGCCTCTGCCGGTTGGGCTACCGGGGTGTTTTTTCGTAGTCGCGCAGGGATTCGAACCCCGATTTGAGCCTTCGTAGGGCACAGTCCTTCCGTTGAACGACGCAACTATTTTGTTTTTCTGGTAGGCCCGGTGGGATTCGAACCCACAACTTTCGGCTTAAAAGAACTCTTTTGCCGCCGAACGCTGCTTGCCCGTTGGATTCGAACCCACAACTTTCGGCTTAAAAGGCCGACACTCTGCCTATTTGAGTTACGAACCCAGTGAAATTTCCTTAACTTTTTAAAGCCATTTCACGGGTCGCTTTCGAAATTCTTGGTGCATTTTTTTAGGTTTAAGTTTTTGATTATCAATGTTTTAGAAAAAAGAAAAATTGGAGAAAGGCAACTCAGGTTTGGAATTTTCATTCCAAGCTACGAACCCGTTTTGATATCCAATTTGAGGGGTCGGCAAGAGTCGAACTTGCTATCTTCCCGAAGTTTCGGGATGCTTTAAGTATTTGAAAGTAAATGTTCGGGTACTTGAAAATGCGGCAGAGCCGCTCAATATTTGTAGAAATGCAAGGAAAATTCAATTGAGGTGCGTAGCACCGGAATATTTCGGTGCTACGCACCTCTGGGAAAATCTTATT
>JANNMS010000157.1:0-6732 GCA_031398055.1 Saprospirales bacterium
CAATTTTTGGCAGGTCAAAAGCATTAAAATACATTACCGAAGGGAATCTAAGTTTATAGAAATTGAAATGGACATGCACGAGAAATCCCGAAGGGATTTTATGTAATAACTCGCGCCTGAAAACATAAAATCCCTTCGGGATTTGAGGAAAATGCCCTTGCTCTGAGCTATAAACATAGATTCCCTTCGGGAATGGATTTTAATGCGTTTGACCTGAATTTTTGGGCAAAACGATTTTATTGATTGGGCTGCTATTTTTTTGCTTCGGCGTGGGCATTTGGATAAGTTCGACCGCTCCATTTCCAGAATTGAAAATGGAAAAATCTTCGGGCAAAAATGAAAAACACGCCAACCAAAAGGCGAGGGAAGTCGCAGAAAACGCATATCAAAAAGCAAAAGAAGCATTTGAAAAATTGCTGAAAAAGCCAAACAAAACCCCGGAGGACAAAAAATTATTGAAAAAATTACAAAGAGAATTGGAGCATTGGCGAATGAAAAAAGATTGGAACGGTGAAAATCATGCTCAAAAAAACAAAGGAAATTGAAATGGCAAATTATACTTTCATCACTTCGTTTCGCGGCGGAACGTACATCCGGCAAATAAAAGCCGCAGAAATCCTCGAAGCCGCCCACCGCTGGGCAAACCAATTGGCACGAAACCCGGAAATCGAAGGTTTCGACGGCGCACGTTTTCAAACCGTTTTTCAAACTGAAATTGAAGAATTCCCGCCCGCAGCGATTGACGGTTGCCCGAATGTTTGGTGCCTTTTTTATCTTTTGGGAAAAAATGCGCTCGAAGTCAACATCGTAAAAACTTCGGACGAGGTTGAAAAATCTGAAAAAATGGAATTGCAGCACGAAGAATTGGCCGCAGCCTGATTTCTCAAAAACCAGCAAAAAGCCAATATCTTTGGCCGATAAAATTTCAGTTTCATGCAGCCCACAATTTCTCCAAAACTAAAATTACAGGTGGAATTGAGTTTCAACGACTTGATTTCCCTTTTCGACCGCTTGCCGTCCCGGCAAAAAATAGTGCTTTTTGAAACATTGCGGATGAAAGCATTCCGCGAAGGCTGGCTCCGGTTGGCCAAGGAAATCCCGCAGGCCGGGATTTCGGACGCAGAAATTATGCAGGAAATAAAAGCGGTGCGCCGCAGCCGCCATGCCAAAATAGCATAATTTACGGGTCGTCGTTGATGTCAATGTATTTGTCAGTTATTTTTTCGGCACGCTGACCCGCGAACGGCTCGACCGCATTTTGTTGAACGAACAAGTCATTTTATTGGCCAGCGATGCTTTGGTGGACGAGTTGAAAGAAGTGCTGAACCGCCCAAAATTCAGTCATTTGATAAAATCTGGGCAAATCAACCGGCTGCTGAAAACACTCGAAATCCGTTTTGAAAAGATTGCAGTCCACTCGCATTTCACGGCTTCCCGCGACCGGAACGATGATTATCTTTTGATGCTTTGCCGGGACGGAAATGTTGATTTTCTAATTACTGGCGACCAAGATTTGTTGGTTTTGAACCCTTTTGACAAGACCAAGATTTTGACGATTGCCAGTTTTTGTGAAGAAACTGGGATTTGATTTTCAAGATTTGAAGACAAAAAAAACCAAAAATCCCCCCGACCTTTTCACTCGGGGGGATTTTTTTATCAAAACTGAAACGACTGAAAAGTACCTCTCGCCTCAGGCGAGACCGCTGCAAAATGCAAAACGAAACAAAAAGGAAGGGCTGAAATGGCAAAAATTTCGAGACAACCGCTTTACGAATTGAAGGTTATCTCAAATTTATCCATGTCGATACAAATTTTCTTTCCCATCAAAAAATCAAGACCGAGAACGCCGTCAATGTCGGTCAGGATGTTGTTTGCCAAAAAATCATAAGAACACAATTGAAAATCATTTCTGGTCAGACCCAATGCTTTCATTTCTCGAACCGTGAAAACATCGGCGTTGACGATGCCTTTTGCCGTTTCGAGTTCAACTTCTTGTTTCACATCGGTTTTTCGATAGCCAGAAATCATCAGGCAAGTGAGGTCAATCACCGTGTCGGATGCTCCTGTGTCCAATGCCAGCCGCACTTCGTAGCCGTCAACTTTGGCGATGACCATGATTAAATTGGTATCTTCTGAAAATGCAAACGGGAAGGTTTTCATAGCCAGAATTTACGATTTTTAGGTTTTTGACCTGTAAAAATCGTGATGGCTGATTGAAATTTTTCGCGCCAATTGATTTGCGAATAGGCAATTTCTCTTTTGTCTTTGCTGTGAAAAACAACAAAACCACTCAAAACTTTTGCCCCGAAAGTTACCGGGTTGCCCAGCAAAACCCATTCATCCGGGAATTGCTTTTGGATTTCTTCGATTGATAAAGCATTCATATTTGCTATTTTTTGTGCAAAGTTACTGCTCTTTTTTTAACCCAAAAAACGCCTATCTTCGGGAAAAACCGCCCCAAAAACCAAAAATCCCCCCGACCTTTTCACTCGGGGGATTTTTTTATCAAAACTGAAACGACTGAAAAGTACCTCTCGCCTCAGGCGAGACCGCTGGAAAATGGAAAACGAAACAAAAAGGAAGTGGCTAAAAGACTTTTCTCACACTCGGATTTGGCCGATTTATTCGTATCAATTGGTTTTCAAGATTTCCACCAGCGTTTTCGATTGCCTGATGGATCCGCAGCGACAAAGCCAACAAATCTTTGTCCCCGGTGCAAATAATGATGCCCGAATGATTGGGAAACTGGCGGTGCATTTTGATAAAATCATTATAATTGAAAGTGACCACAACCCTTTTTTCGGCATGGGCAAATGCCAAAACTGCTTCGTCAGGAATATTTTGATTGGCATTTCCCGCGTCTTTGGTGGTCAAAATGTCGTGTTTGAGATTGCGCAAATGTTGGACAACGGCAAAATCAAAATTTTCATTTGCGTACAATTTTGCCATCGATTAGGCTTGTTGGTTGAGTTCATCTTCCAAATTTTCCCGGATGTCTTCGTCAATTTCGGGTTTGTTGGCTTCGTAATATTCCCACGCATTTTTCAAATCGCCAGGAGTCATCGTTGGAAAATTGAAAAGGATTTCCCAATCGGTGAACCCCAAAAAACGGTGATAAACCAGCGACCAAACCGGCATTCTGGTGCCTTCCACGCGGGCACGGCCACCGCAAATGCCCGGTGTTTTGGCGATTCCGCGTTTTTTTACTTTTTGACGGTCAAAAATCTGGTACAGCAAAATACCTGCATCGCGGTCGGAAAGTTGTGGGAGCAATGCTTCTGCCTTTTGAAGTGCGGTCATTTTTTTATCTATTTTATGGCAAAATTACACGAAAAAAACAGACAAAAAACCAAAAATCCCCTGCCCGGTATCTTTCGCCGGGCAGGGGATTTTTTATCAAAAAAACGAAACGGGGGGCGGAAGGCCGCTGAGTTGCTTGCGGTTTGCCCGCCGCTGAACACACTGCGCCAGTGAGCAAGTAAAAAATGACTACTTTTGTAGAAAAATATCAAATCATTTATGCGATGACCAAACCAAGTGTATACCTTGATACCTCGGCAATTAATTTTCTTTTTGCCGACGATGCCCCAGAAAAGCAGGCCATCACCGTCGAATTTTTTGAAAATTTCGTGAAAACAGAAGCCTACGAAGTGTTTGTCTCGGATTTTGTGTTGGACGAAATCAATCAAACAACGGAAGAGGCCAAGCGAACACGGCTGCTCAAAGTTTTGGAAGATTACCCGATTGAATTGCTTGATTTGGAAGACTTGGATGAAATTGACCAATTGGCTGAAATCTACTTGTCGACCGGAATCATGCCGCCCAAAAAATTGTACGATGCTTTGCATGTTGCCGTTTGTGTTTGCCAAAAGATTGATTATCTGGTCAGTTGGAATTACAAGCACCTTGCAAATGTCAACCGTGAAAAACGGATTTTATCCGCCAATTATCAACACAATTACTTTCACCCGTTGCGTATCATCACGCCAACCGAACTGATTTATTATGGAAACTGAAAATGTCTCAAAATCCCAAATCGAGGTTTGGGAATGGAAAGAAAAAGCCGCCGAATCGGTCATGGATTTACCGCCCGGCGAACGCATTCGGATGATTCTGAACCGTACCAGCACAACCGCTGCCGCGTTGAAACGCCGAAAAAGAAAAAAACCGTCGAACTCAAAAAGGTTGACGAAAGAAATGGTTGCTGTGGATTACGCATGAATATTTCGTGCCACCCCGCCCCCAAAACCAAAAATCCCCTGCCCGGTATCTTTCGCCGGGCAGGGGATTTTTTTATCAAAAAAACAAAACGAGGGGCGGAAAGCCGCTGATTTGCTTGCGGTTTGCCCGCCGCCGAACACTCTGGGCGAGCGGGGTTCATCATTATCGGATTTCCAAAAAAACCTGCTTTCCGATGCCCAACTGCACTATTTTTTGCAAGGTTTCGAGTTGAATGTCCGATTTGCCGTTTTCGATTCTGGAAATGTAATTTCGCGTTGTCCCACTTTTTACTGCGACATCCGTTTGAGAAAGCCCTGCGAATTCGCGGGCAGATTTGAGTAAAAAACCAATCGGAAGGATTTCTACCTTTTGCACCAATTTACTGGCAAGAAACAAACTATCGGGGTCGAGGTCAAGTGGTTCGTTTCGGTTTTCGCCGTCGAAAACAAAATTCAGCCGCACGTTTTCCCATTTTAGCGTTCCGCCGGGTTTGGTGAGACTCGCCTGCCGAAAGTTTTCAAAATTGAAAAGTGGGAAAAGTGCAGTGTCGTTTTCTGCTTTCCATTGTTCAAAAAGTGGTTGAAAATCAATGATTCGCGCTTCGGCAGTTGTCCAAAGTGCGGTAATTTTGAAAGGCTCAACTTTCAAAATTTTTGCGATTCGTGGCAGGCGATTTTTTATCATTGTGGGCGGAGCCGTGGGTTTAGTTCGTAAAATTTTTCGAGCACTGCGGCACGTTTGTCCGCTACTTTTTTCTGCGCTACTTTCAATTTGTTTCGCGGCAAATTCCCTGCGTAAACCTCGCCAGTTTCGATTTCAATCAAAACCTCAAACTCGCCATATTCGGCGTGAACGTGGGGCGGCAAGTGTTCGCGGGCATAAACTTTTATCTCGATGCCCTCGAAACTGAAAAGTAGCGGCATTTCATTTTTTTACAAAGGTATCGAATTCGGCACTCCTGCAAAAATTTTGTGGCTAAAATTTATTGGTGGGCTTTCAGAATTTAGCAAAAAGTACATAATCCTTTCCCAAAAACCGCCCCAAAAACCAAAAATCCCCTGCCCGGTATCTTTCGCCGGACAGGGGATTTTTTTATCAAAAAAACGAAGCGGGGGGCGGGAAGTGGCTGATTTGCTTGCAGCTTGGCTACCGCTGAACACGCTGGCCGAGCGGAGAATCCGTCAATTCTCGCAAATAATTTGGGCAAAAATCAAATCCATTGTCCCAGGCAATCCCACCAAATTCATCTATTTTGACTTTTTTGAAATAATCGCTGTCCAATAATTTGGTAGAAATCCCTATCGTGATAAATGGTTTGATATCAATAGTTGCATCAAATTTATCGGAGAACTTTACCCAAATAACATAGTTATCCAACGGTTTAACTTCAATGATTGACTCCATAATTCTTTTATTTTAGTGGTTCAATTTCTTTTAATTCAGATTTTTCACGCGCAAGTTCCCAATCTTGCATCAATCAGGCGATTGCATAACCAGTGTGGGGGCGATAAAGTGGGTGTTGAAACCCAACCACAATGTCTTTTGACGGCACACCTCTGGCCACCAATTCTTCTGCCACATCCGAATCGGTGTTGTTGGCCTGTATCCAAACCTTGCCGTCGGGCCGGATGTCAAAGTGATAGATAATGGCATAGTTGAATGCCCGGCCTTCCCAACCGAGGCTGACAAGTTGATAATGCCCATGTTTTTCATCCGCAAGAATCTGATTTTCGACATCTTGAAGATTGACGGGTTTCAATTTTGCGTGCTCCTCAATGATAGAAAGCACGGCATTTCGATATTTTGCTATTTTTCCCATGACTCTATGGTTTCTTTAATTTCATCAAAAGTTATCACTTTGATTCCGGCAATTTTCAAAACCAGTTGAACGCCCGGAATCTTGAATTTTTTGTCAAAAACAGTTTTTGTCACCGCCAGATAAAGTTGGCGTTGCGGTTCAGAAACGCCCATGAAAATCCGATAATTGGTGTACTGCCCAACCGCAATGTGAAATTCCCGCATAAACGAGGGGCCGATAAAACTTTTCAATTCAACTACAATCTGTACGGTTTGACCATCCTCTTGCCGTTCTGCGGCCACCACCATTTCCGCCGCCAAATCAATTTCGCCTTCGACACCCAACACCCGAAAAGAAAATGGGTCGTGCGTTATCAACCAACCGTCCTTTTCAAGTGCGCGGCGAAATGGGTCGTGAAAAATGTCTCGTGCCATTGTTTTGGGTATTTTTTGCGACAAAATTAGGCAAAAGTTTATCAAAAAAACTTTCGCGCCAAATTCAGTTGGGTTTGAAATTAAAAACCAAACCGCTTGCCCAAAGTTTTGGGCAGTGCCCAAAAACCAAAAATCCCCCCGACTTCTCGTCGGGGGGATTTTTTTTATCAAAACTGAAACGACTGAAAATTGCGGTGGCTCGTGAGGTGCTGCGACCCGAAACGTGGTGTTGGCAGGTCTCCGACCTGCTTTGGGTTACTTGCGTTTTGTGTTTCGCAG
>JANNMS010000225.1:0-3581 GCA_031398055.1 Saprospirales bacterium
TATTCCGACCAGTGCAGGGTCGGAATAAATTCCGACCTCCAATAAAAAAATTGGTGAGTAAAATTTTCATAGTAACAGGTCAATCATACCAAGAGGGTCACGCGGGCAGTCGGAAGACGTGCCCGTTTTTTTTTGAAAAAAAAGCAGGAAGACCATTACTGGCCTCCCTGCATAATAATACCGTCAGAAAACGCTAAACATTTTTTTAGCCTTTCGAGAAGCCAGTTTTGATTTTCCAGATAAATGGTTGGGTTGGAAGTTTTGGGGAATTGCAGTTTTGGGAAAGGCGATGTTCCAAAAATTTAGTTTTTGGGGCTTTTTTTCATTTGGTTAGAGCAGAGGAACTTTGGTTTCGTCAGGGTGGCAAGGATGGGATGGATGGTAATTGAGGTGTTTGCGAAGTGCGGTTAAAGAATTTAGGTTGATACATTGTCTAAGTTTTGGGATTTCAAAAAAAGTGGTGGTGGTGAACTGGTTAGTGGGCTGAGGCAAAAATTAAAAAAGAGTGAGTGTTTGGATAGTGGTTTGGGGTCAAAGTATATTCAAAAGTGTGGTGGCTTCTTCCAGTTTTTCGATCAAAATATTTCGGTTGAGCGGTTCGTCGGACACATAAACAATCTCTCCGCGATGAAAAATGACGATCGCTGGCAGCATCCGGATCCGCAGTTCTTGAAGAATCGGATGTTCTGGGAACGTGTTCAGTCGGTAAAATTTCAGGTCGTCGTGATCATCTGAAATCCGCTGGATCAACCGGTCAATCATCTGTTCCTCGTGCTGAAATTCTTCCACCAAAACAAGGACACTTGTATTTGAGCTTTTGTCTTCCAACAAAAATTTCCATTCGTTTCGGGTGATGTGTAGAAAATTCAATTTCATACGGCGTTATTTTCTACCATCTTATCAATTCATGTGCCATTCGTGCAACACATTGATTTTCAATTATTTAAAACAAAAAAGCACGACGTTTTGCGTCATACTTTTTTCGGAGATAAAAGAAATTTCTGAAATTTGAGAATCCCTGTTGGGTTCAGGAATTTGAAAAAATGAGGGTTGAAATTTTTCAAAGCTGTTGTTGACGAGCTGCCAGCAACGACATTGCGAACATGCTTAAGTCTTAAATTCCAACTTTTTGTCAAATGAACTGCTGAAAAAATGGAAATTTTTCTTAAATATCAGAAAAAACAAGCGACCTTTGACCACGAATCATCCTTTCCAAGTAGAACGAGAGACCACTTACACTACTAATTTTATCGTTCTGATATGCCGATAGACGACAGCATCGAAAGGCTACAAATTTATTTAGGAGCCACTGAATTATTGCAAACTGGTGCAGTTTGGCTCGCATCCGATGGTCGGATCATTGGCTCGAACTCCAATTTCGAGCGCGAGTTGGGCTACAAAAAATCGGATCTGTTGGAAAAATTTATTTTCCAGATCAATCCTCGCCTGAATCTAATCGAGTGGAAACGCATTTGGAAAAACCTCCAAACCGAAGGAAAAGCGGAACTCGATGGCGACCACATCACTGCCGACGGGCGACTGTATCCCATCCAAATGTCGGTGGTTTTGGTGGATGTCGGCACGCAAGTCGTGTGTATCGGCATCGTCAAAAACCTTTTGAGCCTCTCCCGATACCGAGATATGCTCGAATTGGTATCAAAAATGACCAAAATCGCCGCTTTTGAATGGGATTTGATTGTCAACGAACTCATCGTCACCGATGAAATGTACGAAATACTCCACCTCGACAAGCAGAAAAACCAGATCACGGCAGCTAATTTCCGCAGTTATCTCGACCAATATTTGGGCCCGGAAGACCGGGTGCAGCTGCGGGAAACCACCCTGAAAGCAATATCCGAAGGCCGCCCCACCCAACTCGAATGCACTGGAAAACTGGCCAACGGCGAGCAAAAAACCGTCGTCATCCACATCCAGCCGGTCAAAAATGATGAAAATACGCTCAAAGTTTTTGGCGCCGTGCACGACATCACACCCCAAAAACAGGCCGTCCAGCCCCTCGAACTGACCCAATTTGCATTGGACAACGCCGCAGAAATGATCAATTGGCTTGACCAATCGGGCAAAATCATTTACGCAAACCAAGCGATGGCCGACAAACTCGGGTACACAAAAGCCGAAATGGAACAACTTTCGGTGTTCGACATCGTCCCTTCCATCCAAGAAGTGGGTTGGGATTATATTTTTTCAAGCATCAAAGCAAAAAAACAACTTGTCATCAAACGAGAAAAAAGACACCGCGATGGTTCCATCCTGAACATGGAGACTATCGCCAATTTCATAGAATTCGATGGTCAGCCCATCATCTGCAATTACTTGCGCGAAGATTCCGTCGCCAAAATGGACGAACGCGAAAACAAAATCCTCCAAAACCAACTCCAAAATGCGCTAGACGAAATCGCGCTGCTCAAAAACCAGATAGAAATGGACAACGCCTGCCTGCAATGCGAACTCGCCGGGCAGTTCAATTATCACAACATAATAACGTGCAGCGACAGGTATAAAACCGTGCTCCAACAGGTCGAACAAGTGGCCGACACCGCCGCCACCGTACTCATCACCGGCGAAACCGGCACGGGAAAAGAACTCATCGCCCGCGCCATCCACATCAACAGCCGACAAGGAAAACGCCCGATGGTCAAAGTGAACTGCGCCGCGCTGCCCGAAAACTTGATCGAAAGCGAACTTTTCGGCCACGAAAAAGGCTCGTTTACTGGCGCGGTGGCGCGAAAACCCGGCAGGTTTGAACTCGCAAATCACAGCACTTTGTTTCTCGACGAAATCGGTGAAATGCCGCTCGACCTGCAAACCAAACTGCTCCGCGTTTTGCAGGAAGGCGAGTTCGAGCGCGTCGGCGGCACGGAAACGCTCCGCACCGACGTTCGGATCATCGCCGCGACCAACCGGGATTTGACAGAAATGGTGAAAAAAGGGACTTTTCGGCAAGACCTTTTTTATCGGTTAAGTGTTTTTCCGATCCACAACATGCCGCTGCGCGATCGACCGGAGGATATTCCTTTGTTGATTCAACATTTTACGAAAAAATTTGCGGATAAAATGGGCAAGAACATCCCAAAAATTCCGCAAAAAATCATCTCAACGCTGGAAAAATATTCGTTTCCGGGAAACATCCGTGAACTGGAAAACATCATCGAACGCGCCGTGATTTTGACTGCCGACGACACGCTGAATTTGGATTTGACGCCGTTCAAAAAAACTACAAATTCCAACGACCAAGCCGCAGCCCACGAAGACGCCCAATTCAAAACTTTTGATGAAATGCAGCGCGATTACATTCAAAAAGCACTCGAAAAAACGGAAGGCCGGGTCAGTGGCCCGGACGGCGCAGCGGTTTTGCTGGGGATGAACGACAAAACTTTATTCTCAAAAATGGCCAAGTTGGATATCCGAAAGTAGATTATTTTTGGCTCAATTATGATTCCAAGTTGCTGTTTCAAAAAGGTGCGTAGCACCTCAATATTTGTAGAATTTTGTAGCCAAAATTTTAAAAAGGTGCGTAGCACCGGAACATTTGACATTGAAATATGACGGTGCTACGCACC
>JANNMS010000227.1:0-3204 GCA_031398055.1 Saprospirales bacterium
GGTGCGTAGCACCGGAACATTTGACATTGAAATATGACGGTGCTACGCACCTTTTGAATCGCTTTTCCTTGTTTTTCTACAAATATCGAGGTGCTACGCACCTTTTTGAAACAGCAACTTGAAATCATAATTGAGCCTAAAAGAAATTTGGCAAAGCAAACCAACAGGCATTTTCCGCGAAATTTGATGACCGTTGTCAGCCGACGAATTGATAAAGTTTTTGTCCGACAAAACGCTCCGCTGCGTTTGGCGTTCTTTGTGCCATGCGATTTGTTATTTTTCTTTCCTTGATTTTCCTTTTTTCAGGTTGTTCCCGCTACTCCAATTACTTGAACCTCGCGCCGAGCGACCGGAAACTCCGCCGGGCGTTTTCAAGTGCTCCGGTCAAACCAGAAATCGGTTATATAAAATCGGGCGACCGGCGGATCCGGTACGTCAGCATCGGCGCGGATTCGTTGCCCGTGACCATTTTGTTGCACGGTTCGCCAAGTGCGGCCTATCGTTTTCGGGCGTGGTTTCGAGACTCGACGATTTATCAAAAAACGCGTTTGGTGGCCGTTGACCGCCCCGGTTACGGGCGCAGCAATTTGGGAAAAGTTGAAATTTCGATTGCCCGGCAGGCGGAACTGCTCGAACCCGTTTTGACAAAATTCGCTGAAAACCAACCCGTTGTGTTGCTGGGAAAATCTTACGGCGGCTCGGTGGCGGCACGGCTGGCGATGATTCACCCGGAAAAAATCAGAGGTTTACTTTTGGTTTCGGCCTCCGTCGAACCGGCTGCTGAAAAAACGCCGCGTTTTACCAAAAAACTCGTCCGCCCGACCACCTGCTGGATGTTTCCAAAAGCCCTCCGCGTGGCAGCCAAAGAAAAACTGAACCACGCCACCGCGCTCGGCGAAATCGAAAACGATTGGTCGTGCGTGACTTGCCCGACCTGGGTTTTGCATGGCTGCGCCGACCGCCTGATTTTTTATCGAAATGCGGAATTTGCCTGCCAAAAATTGGTCAATGCCGACGTGCATTTTATCCCGTTCGACGACCTGCGGCACAACCTTTTTTCGGTGCAAACCGATTCGGTGCGGCATTATTTGTTGGATGCGGTGAAAAGTTGTGGAAAATGCGACGCGCAGGGCATTTGATGGGAATTTAAAGATAAAAATCAGGCTTTTGAATTTGCAGTTTTACCCAATTTTTGGTTGATTTCTATGAGCATTTTATATTGCAAGGCCTGCGTTTCGTACAGCGTTTTGATTTGTTCTTCGAGCAGCAAATCCAGTTTTTGGTGCAGGCTTCGGATTTCCATTTCGGCTTTTAGGTTTATCAAATAGTCATTTTCGCTGCGTTTTCGGTCTTTTTCCTCTTGCCGATTTTGGCTCATCATGATGATCGGTGCTTGCAGCGCGGCGATGGTGGAGAGTATCAAATTCATCAAAATAAATGGGTACGGATCGAATTTGAAACGCCCGACCGCCCAAATATTGAACAAAATCCAAGCCGCCAAAAACATCCCAAAATAGATGATAAACGTCCAGCTGCCGCCGAACCGCGCCACTTTGTCGGAAATCGCCTGACCAAGCGTAATTTCTTCATCGGGCGGGTGCAAAAGATTGGTGAGGATGAGTTTTTCTTCCTGAATCGTGTCGCTGACGATTTTATGAAGTTTGATTAATTGGTCGTTTTCGGTCAGGAGTATTTTGTCAATTTGGTTTTTTTTCATTTTAGATTTAAAGTTTTAAGAAATCAAAACGTTTGGAAAGGTCATCGGTTGTAAAAAAAATTTAGAAGGACAAACCTCACCCAATCCATTGGTTTTCAACTATGAATCCTTGTTTTTCAAACTCGAACAATCGTTTTTCTTCTTGATAAAAATCACTTGCCCGACTGCGGCGACTCACCCGACAACCTGACACCCGTCATTTTCAGCTTTTGAATTTGCGCTGACTTTTGTACCAGAAAAAAAACGCGACATGGCGTTTTTCAACGTGTTCAAAATTCATTTTTAAATAAAAAAAGTAAGTCATGAAGAAAATACTTGTGCCCACAGATTTCTCCAAAAATTCCAAAAAAGCCCTTCGTTTTGCGGCTGAAATCGCGGCAAAAGCAGGTGCAAATCTCGAAATTTTGCACGTCAATACCGCTGCGGCCTACGCTCCGGTGATGCCGGAATATTACACTGTCCAATTTTCGGACTTGGAAGATTACGCCGAATCGGCTGCCGATGACTTGCGGTTGGTCAAGCGCGATTTGACGGATTTGAAAAAATTTGCCGACATCGAAATCGAAACCCGCGTCGAAGAAGGTTTTTTGTATTCCACATTGAACCGCATCGAAAAAGAGGACGGCTGCGATCTTTTGGTGATGGGCACGAAAGGCGCGACGGGCGCGACCGAATTTTTTGTCGGCTCGAACACTGAAAAAGTGATTCGCACCGCGGATTGCCCTGTTTTGGTCGTGCCGGACAATGCCAAAGATTTTAAAATAAAAACCGTTGTGCTCGCCACCACGCTTCGCCCCGACCAAGCCATTGCTTTCAAAACGCTTGCCGAGTGGCAGAAATATTTCAATTTTGAGGTGAAAATTTTGTACCTCAACAACCCCGGTGGGTTCGATTCGATGAAAGAAATCGAAGCGGCGGCGGACGAATTTCGCAAAAATTCGGGCGTGAAAAACGCCGATTTATTTACCTCCGTCAACACTTTTAACGAAGAAAAAACCATTCTCCAATTTTCGAACGAAGCCGAAGCAGATTTGATTGTGATGGCCACCCACCAACGGCGCGGCATTCCGCATTTGATGTTCGGAAGCCTTGCGGAAGACACAGCGAATCACTCCGAAATTCCGGTTTTGTGCATTCAAATTTTAAAATAAACAAATAAGTAAATAATTAATTTCGGAAAAACTAAATAAGCCTAAATAAAAAATGATATTAAATGATATGACAGGGTAGTTTTCCAGTTTCGGCGGTAGTCACCTGCAAAGGCAACTATTGCCATTTTTTTAAACAAAACAAAGTCATAATAACTTCTAAAACCTAACTCGAACTTTTTGAGAAGACAAAAAAAGACCAGGTCAAACGCATTAAAATCCATTCCCGAAGGGAATCTATGTTTATAGAAATTGAAATGGACATGCACGAGAAATCCCGAAGGGATTTTATGTAAAAACTCGCGCCTGAAAACATAAAATCCCTTCGGGATTTGAGGA
>JANNMS010000242.1:0-5723 GCA_031398055.1 Saprospirales bacterium
CGACCCGATACGTTCTGTTGGCAGGTCTTTGACCTGCATACGCGACAGAAAATGCAGGTCAAAGACCTGCCAACAGAACGTATCGGGTCGCAGACCCTCACGAGCAAGTGTTTTTAATAGAAAAACGCCACCCCGAGGTCAATCAATTTGATGCCGATAAACGGCGCGATGACCCCGCCGAGACCATAAATGAACAGGTTGCGCCGCAGCAACGCGCTTGCCCCGATGGGTTTGTACGCCACGCCGCGCAGCGCGAGCGGGATCAGCATCGGGATGATGATCGCGTTGAAAATGACCGCCGAAAGGATGGCCGATTCCGGCGAATGCAGCCCCATGATGTTCAGTTTTTGCAGCGCGGGGATGGTCGTGATGAACAGCGCGGGCACGATGGCGAAATATTTTGCCACGTCGTTGGCGATGGAAAAAGTGGTCAGCGCGCCCCGCGTCATCAAAAGTTGCTTGCCGATTTCGACGATTTCAATCAGTTTCGTGGGGTCGTTGTCGAGGTCAACCATGTTTCCGGCCTCTTTTGCGGCCTGCGTCCCGGAGTTCATCGCCACGCCGACGACGGCTTGGGCGAGGGCGGGCGCGTCGTTCGTGCCGTCGCCCATCATCGCGACGAGTTTCCCGGCGGCCTGTTCGGCTTTGATGTAGTTCATTTTGTCCTCCGGGCGGGCTTCGGCGATGAAGTCGTCCACGCCCGCTTTTTCGGCTATGTACTTGGCAGTCAACGGGTTATCGCCGGTGACCATGACCGTTTTCACGCCCATTTTCCGCAGGCGGACGAAGCGTTCGGTGATGCCGGGTTTGATGATGTCCTGCAACTCGACCACGCCCAACACTTTTTCATTTTCAATCACGACGAGTGGGGTGCCGCCGTTTTGGGCGATTTCGCGGACTTTTTCGGCGATTTTTTCGGGAAAATGATTGCCCGCGTCTTCCACGATTTTGCGGATGGCATCGGTCGCGCCTTTTCGGATGCGCCGTCCGTCGGGCAAATTCACGCCGGAACAGCGCGTTTCGGCGGTGAACGGGATGAAAACGACCTCGTCGCGGCGGACGGTCGGCAATTTTACGCCCGACAGTTGCGCCAGTTCGACGATGGATTTTCCCTCCGGCGTGTCGTCGGGGAGTGAGGAAAGGAAGGCGGTTTGGGTGAATTTTTCTTTTGAAATGCCGTTTTCGAGGTTTTCAAAAAAATTCGTCGCCTTCCGGTTTCCGATGGTAATCGTCCCCGTTTTGTCCAAAAGCAAGGTGTCCAAATCGCCCGCCGTCTCGACGGCTTTGCCCGATTTGGTGATGACGTTCGCCCGCAGCGCACGGTCAATCCCCGCGATTCCGATGGCCGAAAGCAAGCCGCCGATGGTCGTCGGAATCAGGCAAACGAACAGCGAAATGAACGCGGCGATGGTGATGGGCGTGTTTGCGAAATCGGCAAACGGCTTCAACGTCGTGCAAACGATGATGAAAACCAGCGTAAAACCAGCCAAAAGGATGGTCAAAGCGATTTCGTTGGGCGTTTTTTGGCGGTTCGCGCCTTCGACGAGGGCGATGATTTTGTCCAAAAAACTCTCGCCGGGGTTCGACGTGACGCGCACCAAAATGCGGTCGGACAAAACTTTCGTGCCGCCGGTGACCGAACTTTTGTCGCCGCCCGCCTCGCGGATGACGGGCGCGGACTCGCCGGTGATGGCCGATTCGTCAATCGTGGCGATGCCTTCCGTGATTTCGCCGTCGGCGGGGATGATGTCGCCCGCATCGCAAAGGTAAAAATCGCCTGCTCGCAGCGTGCTGGACGAAAATTGCACTTCTTTTCCGTTCAAAATTTTCCGCGCGGGCGTTTCCTCGCGGGTTTTTCGGAGGCTGTCGGCCTGTGCTTTTCCGCGCGCCTCGGCGATGGCTTCGGCGAAATTTGCGAAGAGCAAGGTGATGAACAAAATACTGAAAATCAGCACGTTGTAGCCCAAATCGCCCTGCCCGGCATTTCCAAAAAACAAAATGGAAACGATGACCGCGAGCATGACCGCCGTGCCGATTTCGACGGTGAACATCACCGGATTTTTGACCAGTGTGCGCGGGTTGAGTTTTCGGAATGAATGCCCGATGGCCTCGCGGACGAGCGACGGCTCGAAAAGGGAGACTTGTTTATCTTTCTTTGACATGATTGTATTTTTTGTTGAACACATAGGGCACATAGGATTTTCACATAG
Source organism: Saprospirales bacterium (assembly GCA_031398055.1). Classification (GTDB taxonomy): domain Bacteria; phylum Bacteroidota; class Bacteroidia; order Chitinophagales; family Saprospiraceae; genus M3007. Next base: position 2,211 of record JANNMS010000242.1, read on the forward strand.
TCAACATAGACTTATGTGGTCTATGTGAAAACCCTATGTGCCTATGTGTCGAAAATTTCAAAAACTAAAATGCTCCGCAATCGGCCCCAAAACCAGTGCCGGGAAAAACGACAAAGCCGCCACGATAAAAATCACGGAAATCACCACCAGCCCAAAAGTTGCCGTGTCCGTCGGCAGCGTCCCGCCCGATTCCGGGATGGATTTTTTGGCGGCCAAAAGCCCTGCAATCGCCACTGGCCCGATGATGGGAATGTACCGGCTCAGCAAAAGCACGATGCCCGACGTGATGTTCCAGAACGGATTGTTGTCGCCCAAGCCCTCGAAACCCGAGCCGTTGTTCGCCGAGGCCGACGTGTATTCATAAAGCATTTCAGAAAAACCGTGAAATCCTGGGTTGTTCAGCCACGGCAGCGACGGGTCGGCGGTAATCGTCCAAGTCGCAAAAGCGGTGCTGACCAAAATCAAAAACGGGTGCAGCAAGGCCACAATCATGGCGATTTTCATTTCCCGCGCCTCGATTTTTTTGCCCAAAAACTCCGGTGTCCGCCCAACCATCAAGCCGGAAATGAACACTGCGAGTATCAAAAACACATAAAAATTGAGGATTCCCGCGCCCACGCCGCCGTAAAACGAGTTGACCATCATGGCCAAAAGTTCGTTCATCCCGGAAAGCGGCATCGTGCTGTCGTGCATCGCGTTGACCGAACCGGTCGAAATGACGGTCGTCAAAATGCTCCAATAACCTGCCGAGGCCACACCATTTCGCACCTCTTTTCCTTCCATTGCGCCCGCCGATTGGTCAATGCCCATGGCGGAAATGGCGGGGTTTCCCTGCAATTCAAAAATGATGTTCGGAACGGCGAGCAAGAGAAAACCGACCGTCATCACGCCAAAAATCATCATCGCCAATTTGCGGCGGCGCAGGAAAAAACCGAGCGCGAAAATCATCGCAATCGGGATGATGGCCTGCGCAATCAACTCGACGGTGTTGGTCAAAAAGTTCGGGTTTTCGAGCGGGTGCGCCGAGTTCGCGCCAAAATACCCGCCGCCGTTCGTGCCGAGGTGTTTGATGGGAATCATCGCAGCCGCCGGGCCGCGCGAAACTTGCACGGTGTCGCCCTGCATCGTATAGATGGTTTCTTTTCCCTCAAAATTCATCGGCGTGCCGTTGAACAACAAAAACACGCTCAAAATCGCGGAAAGCGGCAGCAAAATCCGCAGCGAGGATTTGAAAAAGAGGTCGTAAAAATTGCCCAGTCCGGCTGGTTCGAGGCTTTCGCGGCCGGTGTTTGGCCGATTTTTCATGGCTTTGAAAACGACCGCCGCCGCCGCCATGCCCGTTGCGGCACTGACAAATTGCAAAAAAACGAGCGTGATTTGACCCAAATACGACAGCCCCGATTCGCCGGAATAGTGCTGCAAGTTGCAGTTCACCAAAAACGAAATGGCCGTGTTGAACGCCAAATCGGGGGTCATCGAAGGGTTGCCGTCGGGGTTGAGCGGCAGCCAACCTTGGTTGAGCAAAATCAAAAACGTGCCGACGAACCAAACCAAATTGATGGTCAACAGGGCGCGGAGGTTTTCCTGCCACGTCATTTCGCGCTGCGCTTCGATGCCCGAAAACCGGTAAATGCCGCGTTCGATGGGGTTGAAAATGGGGTCGAGCCACGTTTTTTCTCCGGCGTACACTTTTGAAATGTACCTGCCGAGCGGCCAGGCGAGGGCGACGGTGGCCAGAAAAGTGAGTGCTACGGTTAAAATTTCAGTTTGCATTTTGACATGAAATTGGCTGTCCCGCGAGGGGCGGGAGATGTTTTTCGAGAAAAATAGGTCGTGAATGTTGTTGGCGAGGACGCCAACAACGGCGGTTTTTAGAACTTTTCGGGTTTCAGCAACACATAAACCATGTAGCCAAAAACCAGAATTGAGACGAAAAAGAGTGCGGTAAACATGATTTTTAGATTTTTTCGAACCACTCGACCGACCGGAACAACAGCCAGAAACCGAATAGCACGGTGGCAAAAAGTAGGATTGAAGTGAGCATGATTTTTAGTTGTCAATAATTTTTTCCTTTGACAAAACAAAGGTGCGGCGGAGTTTATAAGTAAGATTTAAAGAAAAGGGACGGGAAATAAAGATTTCGTAAAGAAGCCGGGCGGTAGTTTTGCGCCGTGGGAATTTAAAAAAAACCGATTCGTTGGAATCAAAAAAATGCAGGGCTGCCTGCGAAGAACTTATTTAAATGTCTGAAAAAACTGCCCTTTCGTCCTACCAAAAAATCGTGGTCGCGCTGTTGGCCGTGACCCAATTTTCGGTCGTCCTCGATTTTATGGTCATGTCGCCGCTCGGCGATTTTTTGATGAAATCCATGGAAATCAGTCCGCAAAAATTCGGTTTTGCGGTCTCGGCCTACGCTTTCAGCGCGGGCATTTCTGGTCTGCTGGCGGCAGGTTTTGCCGATAAATACGACCGCAAAAAACTGCTCCTATTTTTTTACATCGGTTTTATCATCGGTACTTTTTTGTGCGGCATCGCGCCAAATTACCCGATGCTGCTGGCTGCCCGGATCATCACCGGGATTTTCGGGGGGGTGATCGGCTCGATTTCGATGGCCATTGTTTCCGATATTTTCCAACTTTCGCAACGCGGCCGGGTGATGGGTTTTGTGCAAATGGGTTTCGGCGCGAGCCAAGTTTTGGGCATCCCAATTGGTTTGTATTTTGCCAATATTTGGGGTTGGCACGCGCCCTTTTTAATGATTGTGATGCTGGCAACGGCGACGGCGGCGGCTATTTTTTGGAAATTGCAACCCGTCCGCGAGCACCTCGAAGTGCAGACCGAACGCAACGCATTTGCCCACCTGCTGCACACGATTTCTATCAAGGATTACCGAATTGCATTTTCCGCGACGGCACTTTTGAGCATCGGCGGGTTTTTGTTGATGCCATTTGGCTCGGCGTTTTTGGTCAATAATGTGGGCATTTCGCAAATCCAACTGCCGTTGATTTTCATGGTGACGGGCGTTTTTTCCCTGATTTCGATGCCGATTATGGGAAAAATGGCAGATAAAGTGGACAAATTCAAACTTTTCGCCTTCGGTTCGCTCTGGACAATCGTGTGGATGATCGTTTACACGAACCTCACGCCGTCGCCGATTTGGGTGGTTTTGGTTGTCAATATTTTACTTTTTATCGGGATCATGTCGCGGATGGTGCCGAGCATGGCTTTGATGACTGCCGTGCCTGCGATGGCCGATCGGGGCGCATTTATGGCCATCAATTCGTCGCTGCAACAAATTGCGGGCGGGCTCGCGGCGGCTTTGGCTGGCGTAATTGTGGTGCAACAAACCAAAACCAGCCCGCTGGAAAATTACAATTGGCTCGGTTACATCGGCTCGGCGGTGGTGCTGATTTGCATTTTTTTGATGCGCAGGGTGAGCCGACGGGCGAAATTGGTTATTGGTTGATTGGTTATTGGGGAATTGGGGAAATAGTTATTGGGCATTCCAATAAC
>JANNMS010000252.1:0-12728 GCA_031398055.1 Saprospirales bacterium
GCCTCTATGTGAAAAAACCTATGAATCTATGTGTCAAAAAAACGGCCCTCCCCCACGACCAAAAGCACCGCCAATTTTTCCCCCAACCATTCCCCAAAAACCGAAATCGGGTAGCCGCCCGAAAACGCCAACAATTTCCAGCCCGATTCTTCCGGCAAAAAAAGCGGCAACGAACGGCCATCGGCATCGGCGATAAAAAAATCTACACCTATATTATATGGTATCACGGATTCGAAAGCCGCCGGAAAACCGTTGAGCCACGGCAACTGCCCAATCGCTTCCGCAAATTTTTTGGTAAAAGTTTTAAAATCTGGGTCGCCGGGCAGCCGCGTGATTTTTTTTTCCAAAACCACCAAATCCTCGCCCGGCAAAACGCGCAGCGGAAACGCCGACGGATAAAAAACCAAAGTCCCTTTCAAAATATCGCCCGCCCGAAATCCGATCGGAAAATCGCGGCTACCAAAATTGAATTCCTGCAAAAAAGCCATCCGGTTCGAATTTGCCGCGCACAGCCACGTCCGCCGGCCAAAAAGTTTTTCTTCCACCGATTCAATTTTCGACGAAAAAACTGCCCAACTGTCAACCACTTTTTCCCCGGCGGCCACGACTTCTTCCTTTTTTAAATTGATGCCGATTTTGGCCTGCAAATCAAAAAGCAACGGCTCCGGCAAATTTTCACGCCGCCGAAACGCCCGCAAAACCAAGTACCATTCCGCAATTTTTCCCGCAGCCAATTCTTGCCAATTTTGATTTTTCGAAATTTCTGCTGTCAACAAACGTATTTCACGGCTAATTCCAGTCATTCCTGCATCGGCGAGCCGAGTTGCGGCAGTTTCAAAAAACGTCGGATCGTCGGCCAACGAATCCGCCAAACCATGTTGGATCGTGTCCGTCAGCCAAATTTCAAAATCATCAAAACCAGCGGCAGCATTTTCGAGGCGAGTAAAAAGGCGTTTTTCTTTTTCAATTTTTCGCTCAGCGTCCGTCGTTTTTCGGTTGGGTTTTGAAAAAGCCGCGCTGCCGGAAACCAAATTTTCCACCCAATCCGGCAAGTTTTCATTTTCCGAAAAAAAATCCGCGCCCAGTTTTTCAAATAAAAAAGCCAACGCCAAAGCATGAAAACAAGGTCGCTGCCGCACGGTGCAGGAACAAAAAAACGCCGGTTTTTCAGTTTCGACGGCGACGGCGTGATTTTGGTCGGACGTGGTTTTTATTTTTCCAAAAACAAAATTTCCGCAGCGGGCTAGGTCGTCGAAAAATTCGGCATCGGCCAAAATCTCGGCGCGGCGGGCGGGTGCGGGGCATAATTTTGAAAAACGTGGTCAGACATCTTTTTTTTAAAATTTTCAGGGCAATATCAATCGGTTGGACAGATTTTGAGTCGATTTTTTTGGGTCGATGAAAAAACGTGTGGGGAAACAACCAAAAATAATTTAACCAAAATCAGGTACGCAATCCTTGTTCAGCACCTCTTTTTCCACTTTCAGCAAAAAAATTTCCCGCTTCAATTTTCGGTCGGCCTAAATTGGACTGCCCCCCAGCAAATATTTTTTAACCAATCACCCACCAAAATGATGAAATCATTTTCTACCATCTGTCTGGCAATTTTCGCCATTTTCAACCCACTTTTTTCACAAGTTACGCTGTCCGGAATCCTTTCCGGGGCGAACGAAAACCCGGCAAACGCGAGCACGGCGACCGGAAAATTCGAGGGAATTTTTGACCCCTGGTCTCGAACGATTGCTTTTCGATTGGAATTTTCGGGATTGACGACGCCCGCGACGGCCTCGCATTTTCACTCGGCACCGGCGGGAACGAATGGCCCGGTGGTCGTTGATTTTGGGTCGCAAGGTTTCCCAGTTGGCCAAAAAAGCGGCGAATTTGTCAAAGTTTTGACCCTCACCGAAGCCCAAGCCGTGGATTTGATGAACGGAAATTTTTACGCCAACATCCACAACCCCACGTTTCCCGGCGGTGAAATCCGCGCTCAAATTATTTACGGCGGCTCACCTGCAAACCGAGTTCCGATTTCTGCAAACTTGACCGGCGGGCAGGAAAACCCAGCGAACGCAAGCACCGCGACCGGCACTTTTGACGGCATTTTTGACCCGTTTTCGCGGGTAATTGCGTTTAGATTGGCGTTTTCGGGGTTGACGACGAACGCGACGGCTTCGCATTTTCACAACGCCCCGGCCGGAACGAACGGCCCGGTGGTCGTTGATTTTGTCTCGCAGGGCTTCCCGGTCGGCGTGACGAGCGGCGAATATGTCAAAGTTTTGACGCTGACGCAAGCCCAAGCCGATGCGCTCGCCGCTGGAAATTTGTACGTCAATATTCACAACCCAACGTTTCCGGGCGGCGAAATCCGGGGGCAACTCAACTACAACAAACCGCTTTATCGCCCGGCGATTCCGGTGACCGGAACATTGACCGGAGGGCAGGAAAACCCGGCGAATGCCTCGACGGCGACCGGCCAATTTGTTGGAAGTTTCGACCCGCAGCGCAGTCTTTTGGCTTTCAAAATGACTTTTTCTGGGCTGACGGCCAATGCAACGGCTTCGCACATTCATCGTGCACCTGCCGGAACGAATGGCCCAGTGATTATTGATTTTGTCGGTTTGGGTTTTCCGGTTGGCGTGACGAGTGGTACTTTTTATAAAATAATTCAACTTTCTGCGGCGCAGGTCGCTGATTTATTTGCCGGAAACCTTTATGCAAATATCCACAACCCTACTTTTCCGGGTGGTGAAATCCGGGCGCAACTCAATGCTGCACCGCTGAAACCTGCTGCGGAAAATGCCGACGACCGGGGCGCGACCATTTTCCGAAATCTGTCATTTTCCATTTTTCCAAACCCGGCGCACGACCTTGTTTTTTTAAATTTGGAAGAAAATGATGCCGTTGCACACATCCAACTTTTCGATGCGGCTGGCCGATTGGTTTCTGAAAAAACCACTGCCGAAACTTTCGTGGAATGGAATGTCGCATCGTTGAATGCTGGATTTTACTTTTTCCGAGTTCAAAAAGGAGACGCGGTTGCGGTTCGAAAATGGGTAAAAAATTGATTTTTGGATGGTTGACGGTGGATGGTTGATGGCGGACGACGGGCATGGGTTCGTCAACCTTCCACCGTGAACCGTCCGTCCCCCAATTTCAAACATTTTGTCGAAAACTATCCGCACGCCGGAAACGATTCCTTTGCAAATCGTTTCCGGCGTTTACATTTGCACCATGTTTGACGAGCAGCAGGTAAAAATTTTAAAAAAGGTCGAGGAACTGTTTTTTCGGTTTGGCATCAAAAGCCTGACCATGGACGACGTTGCCCGCGAACTCGGCATTTCCAAAAAAACACTTTATCAATTTGTGGAAAGCAAGGACGATTTGGTGCTGAAAGTTATGCTGCGGCACATCGAAGAAGACTGTGAAAAAGCAAAATCCTTAAATTCAATCGCCACCGATGCGATTGACGAAATCATGAAAGTCGTGGAATACAATGCGGTAGACATTGGAAAAATCAAGTCGAATATTGTTTTTGAATTGAAGCGATTTTACCCCTCGGCTTGGGAAAAAATGGAAGAATACAATTTTGGGTTCATGCACAAAGTCGTTTTGGATAATCTGCGGTGGGGCGTTCGGGATGGTTTGTACCGCCACGATTTTGATTCCGAAATCGTGGCCCGGATGCACGTCGCGTCTGTTTTGACGGCTTTTGATGACCGCATTTTTCCGCAGCCGAAGTTCAATTTGGAGAAAATTTTCAAAGAATACATGCTCCACTACTTGCATGGAATTCTTTCGGAAAAAGGCAAAAAGGTTTTGTTGAAAAAATATTCGCCCGAAAACGCAACCAAACAACCCGTTTTTCAAGTTTAAAACCTCAAATTCCAGAAAAACAAACCCATAAAAACCGGTTGCCGAGAAAATTTCCCGGCAGATAAACACAAAAACTCGTTCTGTCATGCCATTTAAAATCAAGTTGAAAACGCTCGTTTTCAGCATTTTGCTTGCCTTTTCCGGGGCAGCCGCGTTTGCACAAAACGCGATGAGTTTGGAAGATTGCATCAATTTTGCCCAAACCAACCACCCGGACATCAAAATTGCCCAACTCAAAATCAACGATGCCGAATGGCAAATCAAGGAAAACACGGCGACCGGTTTGCCGCAGGTTTCTGCGGGCATTTCGTACACCGGATTTATCCAGCGCGGTGGTTTGCCATCGGGCGCGGTGTCGTTCGGTGGAGGTGGCGCGCCGCCGCCCGATGACTTGCTCAATGCTTTTGAAGCCAATGGTTTGGAAGATTTTTTTCCGTGGCTCGGCAGTGCTTTTGCGGGCGACCCGGATGCAAAACTGTTCTTTTCGCCCGTCCACACGCTCGGCGGCGAGTTGAAAGCCTCGCAATTGGTGTTTTCAAATTCTTACCGTTTGGCCAAAAAAGCGGCCAGATTTTACCGCGATTTGGTGGCCATGCAGATGAACGCGACCCGCCAAACCGTCCGAAATCAGGTGACGGATGCGTATTTGCCCGCGCTTTTGATTTCCGAAAATGTCAAGGTTTTGGACAAAAACATCGGCAATTTGCAAAAACTTTTCAGCGAAACCAAAGAAGTGAACAAGGCCGGTTTTGCCGAGCAATTGGATGTGGACAGGCTGGAATTTTCTATTTCAAATTTGAAAAACGAGCGGGAAAACCTCGTCCGCCAGCAAGAAATCGTGGTGAATGCCCTGAAATTGATGATGGGCATGGCGATTTCTGAAAATATTTCGCTGACCGACAACCTTGATGCCCTGCTTTCCAAAAATGCCGATGCCGATTTGACCGCTGCGCTCAACCCGATGAACCGCGCAGAATATCAGGCACTTTTGAAATCCCGCGAATTGCAGGCACTCCAAGTTGATATTTACCAAAAACCGTGGATGCCAAATGTGGCTGCTTTTGCCCAATATTCGCCACAAATGCAAGGTGGTTTTGGCGACAAAAACAGCGACGGCCACAACAAATGGTATTTCATTCCGTCGGCGGTCGGCGGCGTTTCGATTACTTCCACGCTTTTCGACAGCGGAATCAGCAAGGCCAAAAAACAACGTGCGATGATTGCTGTCCAAACTTTGGAAGAACAAAAACGCCTACTCGAAAATGTCTTTTCCCTCGAACTCGAAAACGCCCGGAAACAATACCTCTCGGCAAGCGAACGCGCAAAAAGTCAGCAAAAAAACCTCGAACTCGCCCGGCGGATTTACGAAACGACGCAGACCAAATTCAAAGCGGGTTTGGGCAGCAGTTTTGAAATGACGACCGCAGAGCAAGGGCTTTATCAGGCGGAGCAGACTTTGATGTCGGCGCGGTTTGAGATGTTGACGGCTCGGACGGCGATGCGGAAAGCGTTGGGTGGTTTTTAAACACATAGGCACAATAGGTTTTTTCACATAGAAAACAATAGTTTTTTGCTGAAAACACCTTAAAAACTATGTGCCCTATGTGAAAACCCCTCTGTTTCTATGTGTTAAAAAAAAAATTTTACAATGAAAAATACAGTTCCCGTTCTCTTATTTATCCTCGCAGCGATGTTTCAAATTTCCTGCGGCAACTCGTCAGCATCAGACCCCGCCACCAAATTGGCATCGCTGCGCGACGAAAAATCTAAAATCGAGGCACAAATTGCAGTCCTCGAAAAAGAAGTTGGCAGCCAGCCTGGTGCGGCTCCGAAAATTCGGACGGTCGGCGTTTCTGAATTGAAAACCGAACCATTCCGCCATTTTATCGATATGCAAGGCCGCGTCGATGCCGAAAACATTGTGATGGCGACGGCAAAAATGCCCGGTTCGCTGACTCGTATTTTGGTAAAAAATGGTTCGGTCGTGGCAAAAGGCCAGTTGATTGCCGAAATTGACGACGAATTGATGAAGTCCAGCATGTCGCAACTCGAAACGCAATTGTCGTTTGCAAAAGATGTTTTCAACCGCCAGAAAAGTTTGTGGGATCAAAAAATCGGCACTGAATTTCAGTTTTTGCAAGCCAAAAACGCCGTGGAAGGCATCGAAAAACAAATCGCTACGACGAAAGAACAGTGGGGAATGTCAAAAATTTATGCACCCATTTCTGGGACGGTGGACGGCGTGAATTTGAAAGTTGGGCAGGCGATTGCGCCCGGCGTGCCACTTTGCCAAATTGTCAATCTCGGCAACCTGAAAATCGTGGGCGATGTGCCGGATGCCTACGTTTCGAAAGTTCGGAACGGTGACCCGGTGCAGATTTTTTTCCCGGATATGAATAAAGAAGTTGCCAGCCGCGTGTCCTACATTTCAAAAACAATAAATCCTGTAAACCGCACATTTTCAGTCGAATGCGCGTTGCCGAGCGGTGGAAATTACAAGCCGAACCAAGTTGCGGTGATGAAAATCGTGGACTATTCGAACGCTGCTGCGGTGGTCGTGCCGATTAATGTAATCCAAACTGCGGACGGCGGCGACTTTGTTTTGGTGGCCGAAAAAACGGGCGAAAAACAAGCCCGCGTCCGAAAAGCGGAGGTGAAACAAGGCCAGAATTACAATGGGATGGTGGAGATCACGGGCGGTTTGAAAAAGGGGGATTTGTTGATTACCACTGGTTTTCAGGATGTGAACGCGGGGGAAGTTATCGCGATTTAAAATCACCAAACAATGCTGGAAAAAATCAATCTTTTAAAATCTGAATTAGATGATTTGCGCCCGATTTCTCCGGAACGCGAGCAGCAAATCATGCAAAAATTCCGGTTGGATTGGAACTACCATTCCAATCACCTCGAAGGCAACAGCCTTACTTTCGGGGAAACAAAAGCATTGATTTTGTTCGGGTTGACGGCGCAGGGAAAACCGATAAAAGACCACCTCGAAATCACTGGACACAACGAAGCATTGAAATGGATTGAGGAAATTGCCCGGCAGGATTTTCCGATTACCGAGTTGTTTATCAGGGAGTTACATCAACTTTTGTTGAAAGAACCATATCAAGTTGATGCCATTACGCCGGATGGTTTGCCTGTCAAAAAGACGATTCAAGTTGGAAGTTACAAGACCACGCCGAACCATGTTTTGACAAAAACCGGGGAGATTTTTCGCTTTGCCACACCGGAAGAAACGCCCGCGAAAATGTATGATTTGATAAATTGGCTGCGCGAAAAACAAGCCAATCCAGAAAATCACCCAGTCTTTACGGCTGCTGAATTTCATTATAAATTTATCAGAATCCACCCGTTTGATGATGGAAATGGGCGCGTCGCACGGATTTTGATGAACCTGATTTTGATGCAAAACGGCTTCCCGCCGGTGATTATCAAAACGGAGGAAAAGCAGGCGTATTTATTTGCTTTGCAACAGGCGGATGCTGGGATTTTTGAGCCGTTCGTTGATTTTATTATTCAAAATTTGGAGCGGTCGTTGGAAATTATGGTGCGCGGGGCGCGGGGTGAAAACATTGAAGAAGCCGAGGATTTTGATAAAGAATTGGCTTTGTTGGAACAGAAAATGAAGTCGGTTGGGAAAGCAGTCAAGGAAGAGAAAAATAAGGAGAATACAGAAAGTTTTTATGAAGATTCATTTTCAAGGCTTTGCGAAAAGTTTGTTTTGGTGTTTGAAAAATTTGAAAAATTTTATTTAAAAACCGATTTTTTGTTTTCCATTAATAGTTCAGGAATGTTTGGAAAAGTTCTTCCCCCGTTGGAAAAGTTAGGATACAAAATAAGAACCAAACCAACTCATCCTACTTTATTGGACTACTCATTTTCTAATTCTGATTTATCAAATTACCTTAATCGAATTAACACGCTGACAATTTCTATATCATTTAATACTATAAAGAACCTCGAATTTTCCGATTTTTCCTATAAATGTATTATTGTTATTGAATTTGATAAGTTAAGTTATTCAATTAAGAATAGTGATGGCAATGTGGTTTTGACAGAAACCTACGGAAATAATTTAACCCAAAAATTCATAGACGACCTCGTCAACTCCGAAAAACTACGCCACAAGAAATTTTTAGAAGAAATATTAGACAACAAAAAAGTTTGATGATACATCAATTATCAAAACTCTATCTGAAATAAAAAATCAATGAAAGAATTTAAACTCACCAGTTGGTCAATTGACAATAGCACCAGCATTTTTATTATCACGATAATAATCACGCTGGCGGGCATTTTGTCCTACAATTCTTTACCAAAAGAACAGTTCCCGGACATCGTCGTGCCGACCATTTTTGTCTCCACGATTTACCCCGGCGCGTCGCCGTCGGACATGGAACAATTGGTCACCAAGCCGATCGAAAAACAACTGAAAGGCCTCAACGGCGTGAAAAAAGTCACATCCAATTCCATCCAAGATTTTTCGTCAATCATTGTTGAGTTCAACACCGATTTGGACGTGGCGACCTGCAAACAAAAAGTCAAGGACGGCGTGGACAAAGCCAAACGTGACCTGCCGACCGACCTTTTGCAAGACCCGTCGGTTGCCGAACTTGAATTTTCGGAAGTGCCGATCATGGCGGTCAATATTTCCGGCGATTACAGTTTGGACAAGTTGAAAGATTACGCCGATGATTTGAAAGATGGCATCGAAGAAATGCGCGAAATCACCCGTGTGGACATCGTCGGCGCGCTCGAAAAAGAGGTGAAAGTTGACGTGGACAAATACAAAATGGCCGCCGCCCAACTCACTTTTCGGGACATCGAAAACGCGATTGCTTTTGAAAACATGACCATTTCGGCAGGAAATGTGGCTGTTGGCGGCATGACCCGCTCGGTTTCGATCCGAGGCGATTTTACGAGTGTCGAACAGATAAAAAACATTTTGGTCGGCTCGCAATCCGGCGCGATGGTTTATTTGAAAGACATCGCCGACGTGCGGATGGGGCACAAAGAACAGGAGAGTTTTGGCCGGTTGAACGGCAAAAACGTCATCGTTTTGAACGTGATAAAACGCGGTGGTGAAAACCTGATTGCGGCTTCCGACAAGATAAAAACGCTCGTCGCGGAGAAAAAAGCCACCACTTTTCCCCAAAACCTCGAGGTCGTGATGACCGGCGACCAAAGCCGCGCGACCCGCACGACGCTGCACGATTTGATAAATACAATCATCATTGGTTTTATTTTGGTGACCGTGATTTTGATGTTTTTTATGGGCGCGACGAACGCACTTTTTGTGGCGATGTCGGTGCCGCTTTCCATGTTCATCGCTTTCATGATTTTGCCCAGCATTGGTTTTACGTTGAATATGATCGTGCTTTTTGCCTTTCTTTTGGGTCTCGGAATTGTGGTAGACGACGCGATTGTTGTCATCGAAAACACGCACCGGATTTACCACGAGGAAGAAGGCATCGACATAAAAACCGCCGCCAAAAAAGCCGCCGGGGAAGTTTTTCTGCCCGTGCTTTCCGGCACGGCGACGACGCTCGCGCCATTTTTCCCACTCGTTTTTTGGGGCGGGATGTTTGGCAAGTTCATGCACTTTTTGCCCGTGACGATCATCATTACTTTGACCGCTTCGCTGGTCGTGGCTTACGTGATCAACCCGGTTTTTGCCGTGGCATTTATGAAAAAAGACGGCGAAAAATTGAACGCGGTTGACGCAAAAAGGGCACGCCGCCGGACGATTGCTGGGTATGTTTTGTTTGTCCTCGGCACGATTTATTTTTATGCAAATGGCAATAAAATGATGGGCAATTTCATGATTGTTGCTGCACTTTTCGCTGTTTTGTACAAATTCGTTTTGAGCCACGCGGTCAATTGGTTTCAGAAAAAAGGATGGCCAGCGGTGCAAAAATCGTACGCCGGGTTTTTGGGTTTTGCCCTCAACCACACTTGGGCTTTGTTGATTGGGATGATGGTTTTGTTGTTCGGAAGTTGTGCTTTGACGCTTTCGCGGAAAGCCAACATCGAACTTTTTCCGAAGGCCGACCCCAATTTTATCTACGTTTATTTGAACATGCCCATCGGCACGGACGTGGTGGTGACGGATTCCTTGACCCGGGTTTTGGAGAAAAAAGTTGCCGAAACGGTCGGAGCGGACAATCCAATCGTCGAATCCATTTTGTCAAACGTGGCTTTGAATGCCTCGGAAGACCAATTTGACCGCACCGCAACTTCAAATAAAGGCAAAGTCGGTGTCGCTTTTGTCGAATTTGGGTACCGAAACGGCGAGGACACCAAAAAATACATGGACAAAATCCGCGAGGCCACGAAAGGTTTGATTCCCGGCGGCGAAATCGTGGTGGATCAAGAACAGGGCGGGCCGCCGTCGCCAAAACCGATTTCGGTGGAAATCCGGGGCGATGATTTTCAGCAATTGGCTGCGGTTTCGAACAAAGTAAAACGGTATTTGGACTCGATTGCCGTGCCGGGCGTCGAAGAGTTGCGGACGGATTTGATTGTTTCAAAACCCGAAATCAAGGTCAATATCGACCGCGACCGGGCGAACCGCGAGGGCATTTCTTCGGCGCAAATCGGCTCGGAATTCCGCACCGCGATTTTGGGAAAAGAGGCTTCAAAATTTAAGGATGGCGAGGACGAAGTGCCCATCCAAATCCGGTTGAAAAAGGATCAGCGCGAAAATATCAATTCGGTCGAAAATTTGAACCTGACTTTCCGCGATATGAACATGGGCGGCGTGCTGCGCTCCGTGCCGATGTCCGCGCTGGCCGACATCAAATATTCAAATACGCTGGGCGGCATCCGTCGTTTGGACCAAGAACGCATCGTGACGATTTCGTCAAATATCACCGCAGAATACCAGCCGAGCCAAACCGAAGTCATCGGAAAAATCAAGGCCGCGCTGCTGCAATTCCCTCCAACAGAAGGAGTTAAGGTAAATTTTGCGGGCGAGGACGCCGAAATGTTGGACGCGATGAACTTCCTGATAAACTCGTTGATGATCGGCCTCGGATTGATTTTGTTGATTTTGATCACCCAATTCAACTCGGTCGGAAAAACGCTGATCATTTTGACGGAAGTCGTTTTTTCAATCATCGGCGTTTTGATTGGCATGGCGGCTTTTGACATGAATTTTTCGGTCATCATGATGGGCGTTGGCATCGTGGCACTCGCCGGAATCGTGGTGCGAAACGGGATTTTGCTCGTCGAATTCACCGATATTTTACGAGAACGAGGGATGGCAGTCCGCGAAGCAATCATCGAAGCAGGGCGGATCCGGATGACCCCGGTTTTGCTCACGGCGACCGCTGCGATTTTGGGACTCGTGCCGCTGGCCATTGGTTTCAACATTGATTTTGAAAGCCTTTTGACGCACGGCGACCCGAAAATTTTCCTCGGTGGCGACTCGGTCGCGTTTTGGGGGCCGCTTTCGTGGACAATCATTTTTGGCCTCGGTTTCGCCACTTTTATCACTTTGATCGTATTGCCTGCGATGTATTTGGTGGGCTGGCGGACGAAAAAATGGTGGTCGGAGAAAATGTGATTCGATTTTGGATTTTAGATTTGGGATTTACGATTTGGTTGGCGTGGCGCAAAATCTAAAATCGTAAATCTAAAATCCTAAATGAAAAATCCCCCGTCGCGGCTCGTTGGCTGTGGCGGGGGATTTTTTTTTTGGCCCAAAAATCCAAGCCCGGTTTTCATTCGTAGGTTATTGAAGTGCCGTTTTTCCAACGACAAATGGCCGGCTTTCACCACAATCTCTCAGTCGTAATATTTTAAACGATGCCAAGTTTTCGCCAAAACATCCCGTCCCTTTGCCTTTTGGTGGCTTTTTTGTGCGCCCCGATGCTGGTTTTTGCTCATGGCGTTTCGCAATCTGACCAACAGATACTGGCAGGCGGCAACCTGTTTTCGTACATTTTTGTCGGCGCCAAGCACATGCTCACCGGGTACGACCACTTGCTTTTTTTGGTTGGCGTGGTCTTTTTCCTCAAAAATTTTGCGGACATCCTGCGTTTTATCTCGTTTTTCACACTTGGGCACAGCTTGACGCTGGTCTGCGCGACAATGCTCGGAATCCAGGCCAACGACCATTTAATTGATGCGGTTATCGCGCTCTCAGTTTTGTACAAAGGTTTTGAAAACCTCGACGGGTTCCGCCGCTTTTTCCGCACCGACGCTCCGAACCTGCTTTTCATGGTCTTTGGCTTCGGCCTCATCCATGGTTTTGGGCTGTCCACCAGGCTGCAACAGCTTTCGGTGGGCAACGAGGCCACTTTTTCAAAAATCCTGGCCTTCAATGTCGGGGTCGAATTGGGGCAGGTCGCCGCGCTCGTCCCGATACTTTTCGTCATCAACCAGTGGAGAAAACGCAGCAGCTTCGAGATTTTTCAAAAAAGCACCAATTTGGGGCTGGTCGTGGCCGGGGTCGGGCTGTTCATTTTTCAGATGATTGGGTTTGTTGGCCATTTGAAATAGTTTTTAAAATTGGGCCGTTGCCTTTCGGCCAAAATTTTCGGATCATGCCATTTTTCAAGATTTTTATTTTAAAAAATTTCGTCTGGGTTTCGTTCGGCCTTTGTTTGTCATCTCACTAATTTTAGATTGAACCGACTCGTTTTTCTTTAAGTAGGCAAAAGTAAATTTTCGAGTATTTTAATCACTCGAAAACTTACTGTTGACTACTTAAGTAGTCAATACGAAGTTTTCGAGTGTTTGGAAAATGCGGCAGAGCCGCAAAATATTTTTAGCCAAAGAACCAGGTTTTTTCAGAGGTGCGGAGGACCGAAATATTAACGAGCTAAGCAACAAAACATTGTCTT
>JANNMS010000315.1:0-24907 GCA_031398055.1 Saprospirales bacterium
CGAAACTTTGACAAGTTGCAAAAAATCAAGTTTCAATTCCAAAATGGTGCGATTGCGAGAAGAAAAAGCCGTTTGGAGACACCGATGTTTGGGTGTTTCAATTCCAAAATGGTGCGATTGCGAGTTGCATAGAGTAGTTGGAGAAACTTTGTACTATTTTGGTTTCAATTCCAAAATGGTGCGATTGCGAGCCGCTTCGGCGACCTATGTGCTGAACTACCATGTTTGTTTCAATTCCAAAATGGTGCGATTGCGAGCAAATACCGACTTGCTGATTTTGTTTGCAAAATCAGTGTTTCAATTCCAAAATGGTGCGATTGCGAGCCGTAGGCATTTGTAAAGTCGGCGTTTGTCATAAATGTTTCAATTCCAAAATGGTGCGATTGCGAGAAAAAAGCCGCACTGATTAGTACGGCTTTATATCTGGTATCAATTCCAAAATGGTGCGATTGCGAGCCTTCGGATAAGGCTTTGAGTAGGGCGGTTTTGTAGGTTTAAATTCCAAAATGGTGCGATTGCGAGGAAAAATGATTTAGGGGAGTATGGTGGGCATAGTTGTTTCAATTCCAAAATGGTGCGATTGCGAGTAACAGGTTGGTTATCAATCTCTTGTGTCGTGCACTGTTTCAATTCCAAAATGGTGCGATTGCGAGAGATGCCATTCCGTAGAGATTTCTGTAATGGATAAGGTTTCAATTCCAAAATGGTGCGATTGCGAGTTTAAATGTTTCGCCCGCCCGTGCCGCGTCTCTTTTGTTTCAATTCCAAAATGGTGCGATTGCGAGTTTGCCTTTGTGCGGCATGGACGTACATCCGTTGTGTTTCAATTCCAAAATGGTGCGATTGCGAGTGAAATTTGGTACAAAGACGAACAGCCGCTACCAGGTTTCAATTCCAAAATGGTGCGATTGCGAGAACCCCTGCAAGCGGTCGCAGCCTTGCGGTAGTGAAGTTTCAATTCCAAAATGGTGCGATTGCGAGGGCAATTCTGCGGCCACGTGTTCCGTGTAAAAAACTGTTTCAATTCCAAAATGGTGCGATTGCGAGCGCAATTCATCGAAGGTGAAGGCGAAAATCAAAAATGTTTCAATTCCAAAATGGTGCGATTGCGAGATGAACGACGCGGGTATTTGCACCGGGTGGAAAATTGTTTCAATTCCAAAATGGTGCGATTGCGAGGCGCAGCAGCATTAGAGCAAAGCGCAGCAAAATACAGTTTCAATTCCAAAATGGTGCGATTGCGAGGTCCCGCGTCGTCACGAAAGTAATTTTCTCGTTTGCGTTTCAATTCCAAAATGGTGCGATTGCGAGAGCGCAAGGTTGGGCAAATATGGAATGCGAGGTTCGTTTCAATTCCAAAATGGTGCGATTGCGAGCCGTCACGCTGCAATACAATTCGACGGCCTTCAATGTTTCAATTCCAAAATGGTGCGATTGCGAGCCGTAAAAAAAATATTTTCAAAACACTGAAAATCAATGATTTACGCGGCCAAAAAATCAATTTTTCGGCCAAAAAAGTCGTCGGTGCCCGGTGGTGCAAAAGTAATAGGCGACCGACGACTTTTATACTTTTCACAAAAAATTGTCAATTGTATTTTTCTCCCGACCGATGATTTGTTTGTCTAACCACCGCTCCTCGCGGCTGCTAAAAATGATGACGCTGTCTTCCCGCAGCACCATAAATTCCTTCGCTTTTTCGATCAGTTCGCGCAGTTTCACGGGCGTGATTTCTCCCTCGAACACCGAATTTTGGATCCAGTGCAGGTATCGGCGGCAGAGTTTCAGCATCTTGCCCACCCGTTTTTCGTTGATGTCGTAGACCAAAATGATGTACATTTTACCACCAGATTTTAAAAGGTTTGTATTCTTCCTCCATGCCGAGCAGGTATTTTGTCAACTTGTAACATTCCAAACGCAGCAGATATTTGTACGAAACCTGTTTGTTCAAAGTCCGGTGGTGGATGGTTTCCTTCAACCGGCCTTCGAGCGATTCGAGGAAGATTTTTTTCCCGGCGTTGTTCAAAAAACAGCCGTTCAGCGCGTCGTCGAAGTGTTTGGCCTGGATTTCCCGTTTGTTTATCAAGGTGAAAATGGCGCGGTCCACCAAGATCGGTTTGAAAATCTCCGCCAAATCCAACGCCAACGAATACCGCCGCGCCCCGGGTTCGTGCAAAAACGAGATGGTCGGATTGAGTTGCGTGTGGTAGATCGCATCCAACGATTGGGCGTAGCAGACCATGTTTCCAAAAGAAATCAGCGCGTTCACCTCGTTTTTCGGCGGCTGTTTCGAACGGCCGCCCATTTCAAAATCATTCAAAATTAGGTCGAAAGCCGCATAATACGTTTGTCGGCAATTGCCTTCGAGACCCATCAAAGCGGGCACGTCCGCCACTTTCGACAGGCCTTCCCGGTATTTTTCGATGGCCAAAATCTGCAAATCCACCGACCGGCCGCGACCGGCGTAATATTTCAAATTGCGCAGCATGTTGGCACTCGACGCATCGACAAACGTCCGGGCGAGGTAAAGCCGCCGCGCCGGGTCGAGATAGGCACGGGTCTGCTCGACCTGCATTTTTCCGGCGAGCAGGTATTCTTTTGGTTGAAATGAACCGGCGTAGTGTTCGTAATAATCGAAAAAATGGACGCTGACCCGTTGTTTCCCCAAAAAAGTGTACAGCGCACTGTTCGCGTCGAGCGAGCCAAAAACGTACAGATTTTGCAAGCCTTCGACGGGGATGTACTTCGCGGGCAAATCCGCGCCTTTTTCGTCGGTCGGGACGAATTTCAAAGAATTGTCCTGACGACTGAGCCGACCGGGGTTGAAAAGATAATACGTGTCCTTCATTGATTGGGAAATTTGGATATTGAGAAATTGGGTTATTGGGTTATTGAGATATTGGGTTTTGAAATACTTTTGCCCACTAACCGCATCGAATTCGATGCGGTTGCACTAAAAATCAGGCCTCCACTTTACCAATGGCATCAAAAAAGACAATCAAAGTTCAGGACATCGAGATTTCGATATTTCAGCACCCGGACAGCGATTTTATTTCACTGACCGACATCGCCCGGCAGGCGAGCGACGAGCCACGTTTTGTCATCCGCAATTGGTTGAGCACGCAAAACACCATCAACTATCTCGGTGCTTGGGAATCGCTCCACAACCCGAATTTTAACCGTGCGGGATTCCGCACGTTTAGAGATGATTTTTTTGAAAAACCGTTTTCGCTCACCCCGTCGAAGTGGCTCGAACTGACCGCCGCCATCGGCATGGTGACAAAAGCCGGAAAAACCGGCGGCGGCACTTTTGCCCACCGCGACATTGCCATGAATTTTTGTTATTGGATAAACCCAGTTTTCCAGATTTACCTGATCCAGGAATTCCAACGCCTCAAAGACGACGAAGCCGAACGCCTCCAACTCGACTGGAACCTCAAACGAACCCTTTCCAAAATCAACTACCGCATCCACACCGATGCCGTCAAAAACCACCTCGTGCCGCCGCGCCTCCAAAACACGCGACAGGAAAATGTTTTTTACGCCTCGGAAGCCGATTTGCTCAACCTCGCCATGTTCGGCCTGACCGCCAAACAATGGTCAGAAACCAATCCAACCATCCGCGGAAACCTCCGCGACCATGCTTCTGCCGAACAACTTTTGGTGCTCGCCAACCTCGAAAACCTCAATGCTGAATTTATCAAACAGGGCCTCGACCCGGCACTCCGCCTCGAACGTTTGAACGAAATTGCGATTTATCAAATGCAGTTGCTTTTGGATGTCCCGGCTGCGCGGCAATTGGAAATGGGATGACCCAATACTTTTCAAATTGTAAATTGTAAATTTCCAATTTCAAATTTCTTTATTTGAAATTGGAAATTTACAATTTGAAATTTGAAATATTACTCCCCGACGTAGCACAAATCGTGGTACGAACAGTTTTTACAGAATGGTTTGTGGATGACCGGCGGGCAGTCCCGTTTTCCTAAAATCGCGACCACCTCGCGTTCCCAGTTTTCGATTTCCAAAATTTCACCATCCGTCAAGGCCGCGACCGGTTCCGTGCGTTTCAAATCTGGGTATTCGATGATTCCCTGCGCGTCCGCTACCCCACCCTGCCGGAGTTTGAACAAGTAATATTTGACCTGCGCGCGGTGCGCCGATTCGATGGCTCGGCCTCGTTTTGTTTCGTGGACGGTACGGGTGCGGGCATCGTAAAAATCAATTTTCACGCCGTCGAACTCGATTTGGGTATATTTTTCGGGTCGGCGGTCATAGGTTGTTTCTCCGATTAATTTGCCCTCGGCGACCAAGTCGGAGGTGTGTTCCATGCGGATTTCGTGGGCGTGGAGCCACATTTTGCGTCGGCAGGTGTGGAAGTAGGCAATGAGGGTGGCGGTGATTTGCATGGGCAACGGGCGTTTTGTAATTTTGCTGAAAAATTATTACAGATGACTGCTGAACTGGTTCTTCATTTTAACAATGCCGACGACTTGACGCGCGTGCTGCAATTCCTCCGGGAAACAGGTCTCGAAATTTTGACCATCAAACCCAAGCCGTCCCGCAAAAAATTGCCGAAAACTGAAAAACGGGAATGGGCTTTTGGCATCGGCAACCTCGGCGGGCAACTTGACCACGTCAACCTCCGCGACTATGCTTATGAAGACTAAAATCTGGGTTGACTCGAATATTTTCGTTTATGCCTACGATGCCAATTCTGGGTTTCATGCCGATGCAGTTGCTTTTTTGAGCACTCCCAATTTTGATTTTTATACCTCCACCAAAAACATTTCGGAGTATTTTGCCGTGCTTTCCAAACAAAACGCACCATTTGACAAGGTTTTTCGATTTTATCAGGATATCCTCCAAAACTGCACGATGGTTTTTCCGACCAAAACCAGCCTCGCCATTTTTGAAAACTTGCTGAAAAAATACCAACCGCGCGGCAACCGGGTTTTCGACCTGGAAATTGTTTCGATGGCTATCGCGAGCGGCATCCCAGAAATCTGCACCGTGAACGTGAAGGATTTTTCGGGGGTGGTGGAAATCACGGTTTCATCACTTTGAGCCTTACCGTTTCGGATTTATTTGGGTCGAATTCGACCTGATTAAAAAAACTAAAAATCCTTGCAATCGCACCATTCCAGCCCAAACGGGCACTCCGAGGGTTCGTAACCGCAAAATTCGATGCCAATGTTCCCGCGTTTCAAGGCCATCGCAGGTTCGCCCATCCGTGCCAGCAAAATCGGGTAAATGACCCGCCCCGGCGTTTTTTGGGGAAAAACGGGCGTGAAATTGTGCGCCGCCCACAATCGGCAAATCGGTTCGGTGAGCGATTCCATTTGCCCGTCGGTCAGTTTTTCGGCGGGCGGGAACTGCTCCGGCACGAAACCAAAATGGTCGAACATCGTGATTCGCGGTTTTTCTTCCACAAATTTTTCCACCTCGGCGATGGTTTTCTCGAATTCCAAAGTGGCCAAATACGAGTTTTTGATTTCCTCGTCTTCTTCATGGCCAAAACCGAACGGCGGCCCGGCGTACCCGGCGGGCGGGTCGAGCCACCGCTCGGGCAGCCCCATTTCAAAATAATGCGGCGGGCATGACCGCCAACGGTCCAAAATGGTGGCTTCGAGGTCGGCGTAGAGCTGGGTGAGGTAGTTTTGCATTGTGGTAAAGTATGGTTTTGGTGAAATTTGAGAAGATTTAAAAGAAATTATCCGGGTTTTTGAGTTTTGATTCGTCCAAACCAGTCTCAATTTCATACAAATCTGCGTGCCTGTCCATGTAAAAATAACTCTCGAAACTCTGTTTTTCATCGCAGTAGGAAAGCAATTCGGTGCGCGTATTTCGTCCATCGAAAAGCGAAAACGTGAACTTTGACAAAATCCCCTGCAAAACCTTGTGCGCTATTTTTTTGGCAATGAAATCTGACTGCGGGTTTTCAATCGTTTCCCGATAAATTTTCCAAACACCTTCTCCGTTCACTTCCGGCTCTCCGGGATTCCAGACTTTGGATTTTTTTAAAAATTCCAGTTCAAATTTATTGAAAAATGCCTCTTTTTCTCCCTTTTCATTTTCAATTTCGAGGGGCAAAAAAACGGGAACAAACACCGAAAGTGTCTGATTTTCAATGATTTTGAATTTTGCATCCACCTCCGGGAAATCCAATTTTTGAATCAATTTGAAATAGTCGGTTTCAAAGTTTTCAACCATTTCACTTCGGTTTGTCTTTTCAATTTCAGCAAAAACCCGTTCGTAAAACGCTCCGAAATTTTTATTTTCCAGAATTTTCTGATGAAACCTGGGGTCTTTGCGAGCCATGTCGCGGGTGATTTTATACCTCAAATCACTGCGGTGAAGCACCCCGGGGTCGTTGGCAAGAAACAAATAAACTTCGCAGTTTTCTTTGCTGACATTTCGATTGACCCGCCCGGCAAGTTGCTCGTCCGAATCAATCAGCGAGACATTTTTAAAACCCAAATCCATATCAATATCCACCCCGGCCTCGACAACTTGGGTGGTGACGAGCAACACTTTTTTGCCCGGCGTTTTTCGGTTTCTTTTTAAAAAACCGATGATTTCGCGGCGGCGACTCTCCAAAATCGTCCCAGAAAGCACAAAAATTTCATCAAAAAACGGCTCCAATCCTGCCATCACTTTTTGAAATTCGGTGGCCGATTTTTTAAAAATAAACTCCACAATCGTAAAAACGCGACCCTCGTTTTCGGCTGCCCGGTGGCGCGATTTTTCCAAAACCACGTCCGCCAATTCTGAAAGTTCGATGTCGGCTTCCCGGTTTTCGAGCAGGTCAAACCTGAATTTTACCCGCCCCCGGAAGTTTGGGTTTTGAAAAAACTGCTGTGGCTGCGGCAGCAAATCCACGAATTTTGGAAAATGCCCGCTCGCTCGGCGGACGGCTTCGATTTTGTCGAGCCTCGGCAAAGTCGCGGACATCAAAATGAAACGGATATTGAAAAAACGGCTGTACTGTTCGAGCAGGTAAAGCATTTTGTCCCACTGTTTTGGTGGGTAGGATTGCAGTTCGTCGAGCACCACGATGGAATTTGCCAGTCGGTGCATGATGTAAATTTCGTCCTTGCGTTTCGATTTCAAAATGTCGAAAAAACGGATGTGCGTCAGCAAGGTGAACGGGTACAAAACAAACAGGTTTTGCAAAAAATCGCGGCGACGGTGGCCATAAATCCCATCCTCTTTTTCTTCGTCGTGCTGACCTGTGTCTGCCTCTTTCAAAGTCTGAAAACCCGCCCGACTGTGCAGCAAGGCAATATCATCTTCTTCCAATTGCAGGGTTTCGCGGATGGCTTTGTGGGTTTGGGTAATCAGCGTGGTAAAAGGAAAAACGTAAAAAACCTTGTTCAACTCCGGGTTTTTGCGGAGCAGTTCGGCCACCGCCAACATCGAAAGATTGGTTTTGCCGCCGCCCGTCGGGGCTTCGAGATAAAAAAGCCGCTGGTTGGATTCCTTTTCCAATTGCTGCAAAACCCGGACTGCCATTTCGGTGCGCAGGATGTTCAGGTTTTTTTCGCTGGCGGTTTGCGGGTTTTCAAACTTGTAATTTCCGGATTTTACCTTTTCAAAAATCGTGTACGCCTCGATGTTGTACGCCTTTTCCAAGTTTGTCCGGGGCGCGTTGATGACTTTTTCGCGTTTTTCGCCGCTCAAAATGCCCCATTCTTTTTCTGTTTCCACGCCTTTTCCGTAGCCGTAATGCCAAGTGGCGAGGTAATCGGAAGCGGTCAAAAGTGAAAAATTCAGGCGGAGCAGGGCGAAAAGTGAAAAATCGGCAGGTTTTTTCTCGAACAATTCCAAAAACTGCGCGACGTGCGGAGCGAGATTTTCAAAAAGCGCAGCGGTCGGAAACCCTTTGTACAAAGCCAGATACTTGCTCAACTGCTGGTGTTTGCCCAAAAACTGGCTGCTCAAAACCTTTGTTTTTGGCGGTTTTAGTTTGGGACTGTGGTGCAGTAAAATGGTGTTGGAAAAGAAAAAAATCAAAGCCGCCAGTTTTTGTTTGTCCAAACCGTGCTCGTCTGGAATGCCGGATTTCATCAATTTTTCTAAATGAAAAACCGTAAAAATGTACGCTCCCAAATCAGAATGACCATGTTTTGGGTCAAAAATCGCCGGGACGGGTTTTTGAAAAATCGGGTCTTCGTTTCGCATCCGGTCAGTTTGGAAAAACTCGTTCACCTTTCCAAAATCATGAAATGCGATGGCATTGACGAACAGTTCGAGCAAAAAATCGGTGGCAATCTCCGGGTGAAAAAAATCCAAACACTGCACCGTTTTTTCAATCAACCGTTCGACAACCGGGTCGAGGTGGTGCAGTTTGCAAATCTGCAAGGCATGGTTCAGCACCAAATCCATGTGCTGGCCGAGTGTTTCGGCCAATTTTGAGCGGTCGTCCTCCGCTTTTGGAATGTGCGCGAGGTATTTTTCGGCATGAACCAGCAGCGGCTCGACCCGGATTGCCCCGGTGAGTCTGGTGGAAAGTGATTGCACGGCAGAAATGGAATTAAAAAAGTTGAATGATTTTGGGTTCGTCGTCCCCTGATTTCGCCCGGAACAAATCGTGGATGACCGCTTCTTTTTTCAAAACCCAATCCGAAAAAGCAAATTCAGCCAAATTGTACTGGACAAAACTCAACGGTTTTTTGCGTTTTGCGATAGCGTTTTCGGCAGTCGAAAACAAATCGGTGGGCGGCAGTTCGTCTTTATCTCCAACAAAAAAATCAATCGGCAACCGTTCGAAATAAATGAAACTGGATTGGTTTTGCATTTTCATCCCTGCCCAATCGAAAGAAGGCTCCACTTTTTGGCTTCCAACCTGATTTTTTCGAATAAAAATGGTTTTTATCCGAAAATCAACATCCTGCGGAAACTGTTCAAAATCATAGGTTTTCACCGATTCTTTTTCCCACCAAGCCGAACATTCATTTTTTCCAAAATAAGGCAAATAATCTGCCTCGCCCGCCCGGACGCGGTCGTGCAAATACAATTGCGTGGGCTCGTCGAGGTCAAGCAAAAGGTAAATCCGGAAGGCCGGTGACCGCAAAGTTTGCTCCGTGATAAGCAGGTTTCCGTCCGCGTTGGCATAGCCGACGGTGTTGGTGTATTTGATGACCGTTTTTACGAAATTGCCTTTTTCGTGGCCGAGCGGTTCGATGCCCACCCGCAGTTTGCCCAATTTTTCGTAATAATCTGGGAAAACGCCCCGGCGTTGATAGCCTTCCAATCCTGCAATCGCACCGAGAATACCGAGCAGGGCAGGTTTGTGCAGCAGGTTGAAAGTGAGTTGCAAGCCCTCGTTCACGTCCGGTTTTTTGAACACACCGAAACCCGCCCGGAGGTCGAAGGAAATCAAAGTTTGGCGCATGATGATGGGCAGTTTATTGGTGAATTTCGTGGTGAACGGCTCCGGCAGGCGCACCGAAAACAGTGGTCGCGGTGGAATCGTAGTAAATTTCAATTTTTTCAACCGCCGCTTTTACATGGTCGCGAGCGAGGATTTCACTGACTTTCGACAGGTCAATCGTCCGTTTTTCGTCCTCGCCGATGGTGACGAGTTCGACAAAAGAAGGCAGCACGAGTTTTGAACCTGCTTTCAATTGCACCCAAAGCATCAGTTCGTTTTCGGTGCCTGCTTTTGCGGAAGAATCGTACAGGGTCACGCCGCGCGAAAGCCCTGCTTTGAGTTTGG
This sequence comes from Saprospirales bacterium, assembly GCA_031398055.1. GTDB lineage: Bacteria > Bacteroidota > Bacteroidia > Chitinophagales > Saprospiraceae > M3007. The sequence goes on from JANNMS010000315.1 coordinate 9,719, forward strand.
CGATGTCCTCGTCGTTCACATTTTCGCCGCCGGAGATTTTTACCAAATCGTCCAAGTTGTGCGGGTTGATGGAAAAATGGTGGACATAGTGGCCTTCGCGTAGTTTGAACTGGGTGCCGAGGGTGGTTTGCATGGAATCCATGCTTTTTTCATTGGCATTTCTAAAAGGCGAAGCGATTTGTTCAGAATAGATGGCATTTTCTGGAAAACGATTGACCCCGTGCGTCATTTGAGTCGTGCCGTGAATCGAAAGATTAAAGCCTTCTTCCGCAAACGTGCCACCGAAGAGCCGCACATCGGTGCAGGTCAGCAGGTTTTTCAAAACCTCTTTTCTGGCACTGACCTCCTTGCCTTTCGCTTTTTCTGGAAATTTTCCAAAATGCAAATTGTAGGTTTCGCCCAAAGCACGAGGCTGCATTTCGTCGCTCAAACTTTTGAAATAGAACACTTTATCCGTCGGGTGTACCTTTTTCAGATAATTCCGGACGCTGTATTTCAAGACTTTGTCGGTGGCGTAAACCGTGCCGTCGGGCAAGGTTCGGGGCTGGTGCGAAAAATCAGCGTTGTAATTTGAGTTGATGGATTTGATGATTGCGCATCCGAAGACGCGATTTTGAAATGGAGTGGCCATGATTTTTTTAAAATTTTGAGTTTGGAGGTAAAGAATTAGTTGTCGGCAGGGATTTCAGCAGATTCAGCCTCTGGTTTTTCCTTTTCGGCGTGCAAAAGTGTTTTTTTGCCTTCGGGCAAAAACTCGCGGTAAAAAAGACCCGCCAGAATGAGTGGCCTTAACGATTTTAAACCGCCCTTCAATTCAAAGGAAAACACTTCGCTGGACACCTTTTCAAACCTTCCCGAATAGCCTTTGTGGGAATATCGGAGAAAGAATTCTTGGAGACTTTCCCGGAATTTGCCCACTTCGGAAAAGCGGAAATATGGGTCAAGCATTTTGTAGGTGCGGTTGGCCGATTCATTTTGGAGAAAAATCCGGGCAAGCACCTGTCCGGCAGCAAAGGCAAAATGCTCATCATTTTCAAGATGCGCCGTACCCGCTGCCACGTCTCGAACTCGTTGGCTGAGTTCTTCAATTTTTGATGGCATAAAAACTGGATTGATTGGTTTTGAAAAATATTGATGAAGGCTGAACAGCAAGTTCAGTTTCGTGCAGATGTTTCTTTCTTCGGTGTTGATGAACCTGACAAAGCCGGGAGGCTTTTTGTATTCGTCCATCTGGATATCGTCCAAAATTCCTGTGAGCAAAATCTCCTCGATAGCCCGCCCATTCACGCTCTGTCTTTGGCTTTTATAGATAAAATCGTAAAAAGCCTTTCGGTACTTCATCGCCAAAATGTAGGCATTGTGCGTTTTGCAGAATTTAGAATCCATTTCATCGAACCAATGAAAAAACCAATCTTTTTCTTTTCTGCGAACCACAAGCGCATTATTAAACATGGGCGGCAAGACCAAAGTCATTAAATCGGAGACGTTTTCGAGCCGCATTTCCTGTCCGGTGTTAAAAAGGTCTTTTACCAACCATGGCGAACCGTCCGAATTGAGGTTGAATTCAAAGCGGCTGACAAAATCAAAATCGCGGATTTCCCCCGCCATCAAAAAAAGCAGGTAATAATTTCCGAGTTCTTGGTTTCTGTCCTTCCATAAATCACGGATGATTTCGAGGTAAGTTTTCCGTTTTTCATCGCCGGAGGCTGCATCGTCTTTAAAGATTTTAAAAGCATCCACCCGTTCATTTTCATAAACAAAAAGCGGCAGCGGATTGGGAAAAACCTTCCGGCGGCTGAGTTCCGAAAAACTGTCCAGCAACCGCGCTTCGTCCGTTGTGATGCGCCCCGCAATGTCAAAAGTGGCAGATTGGTGCTGCAAAAAAGGCTTTTTGGCAGGAAAGCCATTGAACCAGTTGCTCGTACCGTGTTCCGGATTTTCTTTCGGAAAATTGTAGTCGGGCGTGTTGAAAAGTTTTTCCTTTCGATATTTTTGGATGGCCGTTTCGTATTTTTCAACGGGCAAATCGAGGTAAAAAATGACGTATTCCCCGTCTTTTACTTTTTTGAAATCCTCACATTCGTCCAACCAACGGTTGATTTGATTGCGGTCGTTCAGGGCAATTCGAAAAGCCTCGGCGGTTGTTTTTTCGTCCGCATCTTTCAGCAAACCCATGGCTTTTGTAAAATAGGAATTGATGCGCTCGTGCACCTGCGATTTGTTAAGCCGTTGGTTTTCAATAAATTGTTCACCGCCATCGAGATTGGTTCGTTTCAAAGCAAAGCAAAACGGCGAACAGGAATGGATGGCTTTTACCGTCGGGTCGAAGCATTTATTGGTGTCCACCATCCACGAAACCTGCGACCATGCCGCGCATTTTGCCAGCCATTCGTTCACCTCCTTCATTTTTTTGGAATAGAAACCCGCGAAAAGTGGCTTTTCGTGGATGGTTGTTTCTTCCTCCGTTTTTTCGACCTGCAAAACGATGTGCAAACCTTCACGCGGCAACACGCCGAGATTCCGGAAAACCGGGTCGGCAAGGGCGATTTCAGTGAATTGGACGAGTTCTTTTATCATGTCGGTTATTTTTTGATTAGTTTTGATTGAAATTTTTTGAATTTCAGGCAGACGGCTCGCCTGTCCTGTTTTTTCCTTTTCCCGCCACAAACCTCCACCCCACCCACCCGAACCTATCTCCCATCCCCCCCCAAAAAAAAATCAAAAAACCACCCCGCACCCAAACCCCTCCCCATTCATCTTCCCAAACCCTCCGAGCAGCCCCACTTCCAGCAATTCCGGCGGCACCTCCAATTCAAAATCAAAAAGAAAGCCCCGCACTTTGGTCTGCGCCGATGTGCCGGATTTGATGGTGACCAACCGCGATTTTGGCGCAGGGCTGAGCAAACGGAATGAAAACTGCGAGGCATCCCACCAGCGTGGCATGGGCTGCCCGGTCGCCGCCTCGTATTTATCCAAAAGATTGATAAAAAACAGCCTCGAAAATTCTGGGTCGTCGGGCGAGAGGTATTTTTCCTGCCGTTCGTTGGGCGAGTTTTGGAGTTCGTTTTCGGTGCGTTTTTGCGCCACAACCATTGGCGAAATGGTTCGCAGCCGCACCGGTTGACCCGCTTTTGGCAATTGCAAGGGCAACATTTCCACCGTTTGAACCGAAAAATGTGCCCCGCCCGCCCGGTCGCCGATAAAAACCCGCTGCTCCAAAAACAGCCCCCGGACAAATTCCTCCGCCGTCCGGTCGAGATAAAAACCCAAAACCAAAGCAATTTCCGGGCAAAGAATGTGCAGCCGGTCGCCCCGGATTTCGCGGCGCGGCACCTCCAAATTTGAAAAACAGAACAGTTTGAAAGACTTGCGTCCGGCGGCAATCGTGTGCCCCCGGCGGTGCAAAAACTCGGCAAATTCGGCATCTGCCTTTTCAATGACCCGATAAATCCACGCCGAAAGTTCATATTGATAATTGAGCGGCAGCACGGGCGCGGCATCGAGACAACGGAGGGTAATTTTAAATTGCATTTTTTATTTGTTTGATGGCACAAAGATTTTGGGCTGGCTACCGAACCTATCTCCCCACCCCACCCCAAAATCAAAAAAAACTGAAAATTTATTTTCTCAAAAAACCATCTTCCCCACCGCCTCGCGCAAGTGTTCGCGCAGCGAATCGGGCTCGATGATTTCGATTTGTTTGTGGTGAAAACCCAAGATGAAATTGGTTAGCCCCAAAAAATTGCGGTTCACCTTGCATTGAAAGTCGTACGTGCCCTCGGTATCCGTTTCCTCAATGTGGGATTTGCTCAGCGGGAACCTTTCGACCAATTCATTGAACGCCCCCACCCCGAGCCGCAGGTGCACCATGACTTGGTCGTTCGTCACGATGCGGAAAGGGTCGGTTTGGCGGATATTGTGGTGCCCTTCGAACTGCCACGGTGAGTCCAAAACCTTCACCCGTTTTATCCTCGAAATCAGGAAATGGTTGACCACCCGTTTTTCGACATCGAAAGTCTGCACGGTGTCCTCCGAGGGGCTGACGTGGAAAGGTTCGACCAATCTATTTTTGATGGAATTGCTGTTCGACGAGCGGTAATCTTCAAAAACGACCTGCCATTTTTGCTGCTGCGCCTCGGTCAAAAGATCCACTTTGGTGAGGTACGGTTTGCGGAGGTAGGAATGTCCCAGTTTTTTGAAATCATAGACCGAGGCCAATTTTTCCCTCAATTTTTGCTGCCGTGCCGTCGTCATCGGCAGGTTTTCGATGGCCTCGTAAAGCATCGTTTGCTCTTCTTCCGAAAAATGGAGTAGGTCTTTCAGTTGCAGGAACGGCTTGTTTTCCAAAAAGGCGTACCTGTTTTTTTCGTCCCAGCGGACTTCGAATTCCGCGTTTTTGAACGCCTCGAAATCGCCGGAAATGGTGTCGGGATGGACACCGAATTTGTCGGCTAATTCTTTCCGGGTGTACCGAAACGGTTGGTCGAGCAAAACGCGGAATATTTTGGCAATCCGCGTCCGGGTGTTGTATTCGTGTTCTTTGGGCATGGTTTTATCCGTTAAATAAATGTTCAGGCAAACATAGACCAAATATTTTAGCACCGATAATTTTTTCCGGTCGCCCCGGAATCAAACATTTTAGAAAGAAAACCCACGATACCTTTGCACAAACATGAAGTTGCCTTCCATTGCCTTTTTTGATACCGAAATTGACGCGCAGCGGCGCAAAACCCAAGACATCGGCTGCCTCTTCGACGATGGGCGGGAATTCCACGATACCTCGCCCGAAAAATTCACGCATTTTCTGCGGGGTGCGGATTTCGTTTGCGGTCACAACATTTTGCAGCACGATTTGAAATATGTCCGGCAGGCAGTGCTCGCAGCGGGCGTTTTGCCTGAAAATTCGATTGACACTTTGCATTGGTCGCCGCTGCTTTTTCCGCAAAAACCCTATCATGCTTTATTAAAAGATGACAAACTCCAAACCGAGGAAGCCAACAACCCGCTCAACGATGCCAAAAAAGCCCGCGACCTTTTTCACGACGAAACGGCGGCGTTTTTGCGCCTCGAACCAGTTTTGAAAAACATTTTTTACCAACTGCTCCACGACAAACCTGCGTTTTCGGCATTTTTCAAATACCTGAATTTTCAACCGGACAACACGCCTGCGGAGCCGCTTATTTTCCAAAAATTCCGCCCCGACATTTGCGAAAGAGCAGATTTGCCCGGCCTCGTCGCCGAACACCCGATTGAGTTGGCGTACAGTTTGGCCTTGATTAACAGCCAACACCGCTACTCGATCATGCCGCCGTGGGTCTTGAAAAATTACCCGGAAGTCGAGCGGGTCATGGCCGCCCTCCGCAACCGCCCGTGCCTCGAAGGCTGTTTGTACTGCAACCAAAACTTGGACATTTTCAAAGGCTTGAAAAATTTTTTCGGCTTCGATGGCTACCGGAAATACGCGGGCGAGCCGTTGCAGGAAAAAGCCGTCCGGGCAGCCATCGAAAATAGGTCGCTGCTGGCAGTTTTCCCGACGGGCGGCGGCAAATCCATCACTTTTCAAGTGCCTGCTTTGATGCAAGGGCACAGCATGAAAGGCCTGACGGTGGTCATTTCGCCGCTCCAATCGTTGATGAAAGACCAAGTGGACAACCTCGAAAAAGCCGGAATCACCGAAGCCGTCACCATCAACGGCCTGCTCGACCCCATCGAACGCGCCAAATCCTTTGAGCGCGTGGAGGACGGCTCGGCCTCGATGCTCTACATTTCGCCCGAATCGTTGCGCTCCAAATCCATCGAACGGCTGCTTTTGAACCGGAAAATCGCGCGTTTTGTCATCGACGAGGCGACCGACGAGGAAGCCGAGGCGCGGATAGACTACATCAGCGACCATTTGGGCATCGAAAAAGAGGGAATTTTTCAAATTATCAATTTGCTCCGCACGGAAAAAATACTCGGCGACGCGAAGGATTTGACGGCTTTCATCAAGCGCGGCGAGCACAAAAACCGCTCGCTCGCCATCGCCGAAACTTTCCGGGGTATCGAAAATTTCCTGCTCAACCAAATTGACGAAACCGAAAAAACCTATTCGCTCAAAGCGCTCAACGAAGCCGCCGAGGCCGAGGGCTGCCGCGACGTTTCGCCCCGGCGAATCAAAACCGTGCTCAATTTTTGGGCAATTAAAAACTGGGTGAAACGCCACCAAAAGGATTTTTCAAGCCAATTTTTGGTCGTCAAAGCCGCCGAGCCGCTGGAAAAATTGAAAGAAAAACTGGAAAAACGGCACGAACTGGCGCGTTCCGCCGTCGAGTTTTTGTACGAAAAAAGCAGGGTCGCAAAAACGGAAAGCGAGCAATCGGACGAGGTTTTAGTGGAATTTTCGGTGCAGGAGTTGATTGAAAACTTTGAACGGCAACCGGGACTTTTTCAAAAAAAGACCACCCCGGCGGAGGTCGAGGACGCGCTTTTTTACCTTTCCCGCATCGAGGCATTGAAAATTGAGGGCGGTTTCATGGTCGTTTACAATCGGCTGAGCATCGTCCGGCTGGAAGAAAACAACAAAGTCCAGTACAAAAACGAGGACTACCAGAAACTCAACCAATTTTACGAAAACCGGGTGCAGCAAATCCACATCGTCGGCGAGTATGCTAAAAAAATGGTCAATGATTATGTCGGCGCGCTGCGTTTTGTGGACGACTACTTCCAGTTGAACTATTCCTCATTTTTGGGGAAATATTTTCCCGGAAGCCGCGGCGCGGAAATCAAACGCAACATCACGCCCGCCAAATACCGCGAACTTTTTCAGTCACTTTCCGAGGCGCAACGGCAAATTATCGACGACAAAAACAGCCCGCACATCGTCGTTGCCGCCGGGCCGGGCAGCGGAAAAACCAAGGTTTTGGTGCACAAACTCGCCGCGCTTTTGCTCATGGAAGACGTGAAACACGAGCAATTGCTGATGCTCACTTTTTCGCGCGCGGCGGCGACGGAGTTCAAAAAACGCTTGACCGAACTCATCGGCAGCTCCGCCCATTTTGTGGAAATCAAAACTTTTCATTCTTATTGTTTTGACTTGTTGGGCAAGGTCGGAAGCCTCGAAAAATCGGGCGCTATCCTGAAAAATACGGTCGAAAAAATCCGGAACAACGAAATCGAGATGAACCGGATCACCAAGTCGGTTTTGGTCATCGACGAGGCGCAGGACATGAATGCCGACGAATTCGAACTCGTCAAAGTGCTCATCGAAAAGAACGAGGGCTTGCGGGTGATTGCGGTCGGCGACGACGACCAGAATATCTACGAATTCCGTGGCTCGGATTCCAAATACCTAACCCAGTTCATCGAAGAAAATAATGCCCTAAAATATGAACTGACCACCAATTTTCGGAGCCGCAGCAATTTGGTCGCGTTCGCCAACGCTTTTGTAAAAAGCATTTCCAAACGCCTGAAAACCAATGAAATACGCGCACACAACCCTGCCCCGGGCAGTCTGAAATTGGTCCGATATGAAAGCCGAAACCTCATCGAGCCGTTGGTCAAAGATTTGCTCGCCACCAATTTGACCGGAACGGCCTGCGTTTTGACCAAAACCAACGAGGAAGCCGCCCAAATTGTGGGGCTGCTGGTGCATCATGGCAGGCAGGCGAAACTCATCCAAACCAACGACGGCTTTCCGCTGCAAAACCTGCTCGAAATCCGGTTTTTCATCAATGCGCTGCAAACCGGAGAGCCGTCAGTCATGATTTCAGAAGAGGTTTGGGAAAAAGCAAAACGGGCGGTTTTTGAAAAATTCAAGTCAAGCCCGAAATTTGAAATCGTCCTGAACTTGGTCAAAGATTTTCAGGAAACCAACCCAAAACGCAAGTATTGGTCTGATTTTCAAGCGTTTGTGCGCGAATCAAAAATCGAGGATTTTTATCGGCAGGACGGGGACGTGATTTTCGTTTCGACCATCCACAAGGCAAAAGGCAAGGAATTTGACCATGTTTTTCTGCTGCTCGATGGCTTCAATGCCAACTCGGACGAGGCCAAACGGCAAGTTTACGTTGCCCTGACCCGCGCCAAAAACAACCTGTGCATCCACACGAACGGCCGTTTTTTTGACCCCATCGAAGTCCCAAATTTGCAGCGCATCGAAAATGCAGAAACGTGGCAGCCGCCCCACCAAATCGCCGTGCAACTGAATTTGAAAGATGTGTATTTGGGCTATTTTACCTACGTCCAACACCGCGTCGAAAACCTGTCGAGCGGACAAAATTTGCAAATCCAAGACGAAGGTTTGGCAGACGGGCAGGGCAAATTGGTGGTGAAATTTTCCAAAATTTTTCAAGAAAAGGTTGCTGCCCGTCGGGAGTCTGGCTATATTTTGACCGAAGCGCGCGTCAATTTCATCGTATTTTGGGAAAATCAAGAAGATGGAAAAGAGTACAAAGTGGTGCTGCCGGAATTGGTTTTTGGGGAAATCTTGGTGGCGTGATCAAATTTTTGCTGAAATTAAAAAATGCGGGTTTGGAGGGCGAGAGAAAGGTTTTGGAAACGCACGAGGTTTCCAAAACCCTCCTGTGGGTTTTGGATTTTTATTTTTAAAATTGAGCGGCAAACCCTCCTAAAAACTTACTTACCGCTCCATTCTATTTCAAATCGAGCGGTAACCCATTTTTTTGCCTACCTTCGCGCTGAAATTCACTCATTTTAGCAAAATGGCAGAACATCCAAACATCATCGGTAGGCAACAAGAACTGGAAACCCTCGACCGCGCATTTTCCAGCCGAAAATCCGAATTTGTCATACTGTACGGCAGGCGGCGCGTGGGCAAGACGTTTTTGGTCAACCAAAAATTTGACGAACATTTCACCTTTCGGATGACCGGGCTGAGCAATGCCACACTCGGCCAGCAATTGGTCAATTTCAGCACAACTTTGGCGGCAACCGCACCGAACCTTGCTGGGGAAACCGTGCCGGAGAACTGGTTCGCTGCATTTCAGTCGCTTATCCGACTGGCACAGGAAGATAGCCGCCCGCGGAAAGTCATTTTTTTTGACGAACTTCCATGGTTCGATGCCTATGGCTCGGATTTTCTGCAAGCCCTCGAACATTTTTGGAACTCTTGGGCATCGCTGCGCACCGACGTGCTGCTCATCGGTTGCGGTTCAGCGGCTTCGTGGATGATCAACCAACTCATCCACAACCCGGGAGGCCTGCACAACCGCATCACCGAACGCATCCTGCTCCAACCTTTCACCCTTGCCGAAACCGAGGAATTTTTGAAATCAAAAGGCGCGGTCTACGACCGCTACCAGTTGCTCGAACTTTACATGGCAATGGGTGGCATCCCGTATTACCTTGAAAATGTGCAAGTTAACCGAAGTATCGCGCAAAATATCGACCGGATGTTTTTCACCCCCGGTGCCCTGCTCAACCTCGAATATGGCGATTTGTACCGCTCGCTTTTCAACCGACCGGAACGGCACATCGCCGTCGTCGAGGCTTTGGCGCAAAAATCGAAGGGGCTGACCCGGCGCGAACTGCTCACGGCAGCAGGCTTGCCCGACGGCGGCGCGGCCACCGCCACGCTCGACGAACTGGAACAATCGGGTTTTATCCGCCGCTATTTTCCATTTGGAAAAACCAAACGGGATGCGATGTATCAATTGATCGACCCGTACACATTGTTTTTTCTCACCTTCGTAAAAGACAGCAAGGCCGATGGGCAGGGCGCGTGGCTGGCACAGAGCAACAGTCCACGTTGGCGGTCGTGGAGCGGCTATGCCTTCGAGTACATCTGCCGGTACCACATCCAGAGCATCAAAAAACACCTTGGGATCAGCGGAATTTACACCGAAATATCCAATTGGCGCAGCCAACGCAACCAAGGCGGCGCGCAAATTGACCTGCTGATCGACCGCAGCGACCGGGTAATCAACATCTGCGAAATGAAATTTTCGGTAAAACCCTTCACCCTCGACAAAGCGCAAGCCGACAACTTGCGCAACAAACTCGCCGTGTTCCGGGAGGAAACGGACACCAAAAAGACCCTTTTCCTGACCATAATTACCACTTTTGGGCTGAAAGCCAACGAACATTCCATGCAATTGGTCAACGATTCGCTGGACATGGGCGCCTTGTTTAATTAAAAAAACTCCACCCTACCCCACATCGGGGAAGCAAAAATAAAGAATTTTACCTTAAAATTCTGTTGAATTTCTTTAATAATAAAGACTAAAACATATTTTTAAAGATTTATTCCTTACTTTTCTTTAATCACATCGAAAAGGTTGGACACATCGAAAAAAGTGAAAACCCCTACCCTTTCCAAAATCGTCTGGCAAAATCTGAGATTTTGCGTGCTTTATTTCCATTTTAAGCGTGCTTTTTACCAAAACCCGACAACGCTGGCGTGGAATCAAAACCAGTTTTAAAACGGAAATGAACATGGAAAACCAAAAGCCGCGACAAAAAAGCCATTCCACAAAACCTCGAAATGGAGAATGGGCAATGCTTTCTGGAAATTCAATCCACAGCAAAAAATAAGGGCAAAAATAAATTCACCCGGGAAGTAGCCATTTTCGATGGTTTCATTACTTTTGCCTTACTTTTCAGTAATTTATCTTTAATTTTAAAGTTTAAAGGCAGATTATTAAAGATAATTTCTTTACATTTCTTTAAAAATTCTTTATGGTTATTGGCGTCGTCAATTTAAAAGGTGGGGTAGGGAAGACCACCGTGAGCCAAAATTTGGCAGTCGGATTTGCCCACCGGGGCTACAAAGTTTGCCTTTTGGACACCGATTTGGAGCAAAAAAGCAGCATGCGTTGGGCAGAACTGCGGGCAGAAAAGCAGGACAAACTGCCCAATGTCAAAGTGGTTGGCGTGATGGGGGAGAGCGTGCCGAAAGTAGTCGAGGAAGAAAAACAGCACTACGATTTGGTCATCATCGACGGAAACCCACATTTGGGGAAAGCCACGACCAAAACGATGCTGGCAGCCGATTTTGTCATCGTCCCGGTCACCTCGTCGGGGTTCGACCTGTGGAGCGTGGAGAGTTTTTTCGACCGGTTCAGCGAGGTAAAAGACCTAAAAGGCGACGATTTCAAAGGTTATGTCATCCTGAACCGGTATTCGGGCAGTACCAACATCGACAAAGAAATGCGGGAAGCCATCGGGGAATTCGGTTTTGAGGTCTTAAACAGCAACTTGGGCTACCGGGTGGCCTACAAGGAAGCACCCGTGCTGGGGCTGGGCGCGTTCGAATACAAGGATCCGAAAGCAAGAGAGGAAGTAAAACGACTGTTGGACGAGTTGGAAACCATCATCAAAAACTTAAATTAAAAGATTTTTCCTAAATGAGTTTGAAAGATACCATCAAAAAGAAGCCCATGACCGCCGATGAAATCGAAAAAGCGGCCGAGGCCATCCATCAACCACAAAAAAAAGAAACGAAGGCCGCCCCCGAAAAAGATGCCCGGGTGAAACACCGCCTGACAATTGATTTGCCAGCATGGCTGGTGGAGGAAATGAAATCCGACATCGAGCAAACCGGTCAGACCTTGAAAGGGGTTGTCTTGCAATTGCTTTTGGACAAGTACAGAAAATAGGCGTATTTTTCTGTAAAATTACTTTATTTTTATGTCAAACTTCTTTGTTTATAAAGAAATCCAATGGATTTTAGCGGCATTAAAACTGACCAGTAATTTTTTTCCGCCAAAAAACTCCAGTCGAAGTAGGGTGGGGTAGACCTAATTTTTCCAACTAAATCCTGTTTTGGAAAGGATGTCTTTATCCTTCTTTTCAATTTTTTAAAAAACAACAACAGCACATTAGGCTGTTGTTGTTTTTTAAATGTTTTCTGTATTTTCTGTATTTTCGGCATAGGGCAAACAATTGAAAATCAATGGTTTGTAAAATTTAAAGCCACTAAAAAGTCGGAACATGCCACCAAAAGGTCGGAGAACGGCCACTAAAAAGTCGGAATGTGCCACCAAAAGGTCGGGCAAAAGCCACCAAAAAGTCGGAATGTGCCACCAAAAGGTCGGAGCGATCGGAATCGTTGAAAAACCACTCAAAATGATGCTTTTTGGCCGTTTTTGGAGGTGTTTTAATGCCAAAAATGGGGTGCAATTTTTTTCAAAAGCCACCAAAAAGTCGGAAGGCAGGACAGTTTTAAAGCCGCTGTTTTAAAAACCACCAATTTTTTGAACGGTGGCACTTTATGTTTGCGGTAGGTTTTTCACCCTTTTTATATGAAAAAGCAAGTAAAAAGTAAACCGGAGACGAGCGTAAAACTGATCCGAAAGGCAAACGAACTGGTCGAAGCCCGGTACAAATTCGATATTTGGGAGACGCGGGTCTTTGCCAAAATGCTCACGTTGGTCAAGCCCGGCGACAGCGATTTTAAGTTGTACGACATCCATATCGGCGAACTTTTGCGGGATTTCAAACTGCACGACAAGGGCGACAACTACCAATCGGTGCGGCAAGCGACCAAAAAACTGATGACCCGGCTGATCGAAATCGAACGCGAAACACCGGAGGGCGTGAAGTGGTACGCGATGCCTTTGCTGGTCGGTGCGGAGGGTTTCAAAGAGCCGAAGGACGGCAGTTTTATCAGCGTTCAGTTCCACGAAAAGTTGAAACCGTACCTTTTGGAACTGAAAGAACGGTACCTGCAATACGATATCAGCAATCTTTGGGGTCTGAGCAGTGTGTATTCGGTGCGGATGTACGAACTTTTGAAGCAGTTTGAAAAAATAGGAAAACGGAATTTTGACCTCGACGACTTGCGGGCGCGGCTCGCCATCGAGCCGACCGAGTATTTGAAATACAACCATTTTAAAGAAAAAGTGCTGTTGAAAGCACAGTCCGATCTGGCAAACTCGACCGACATTGCGTTCAGCATGGAAGAGCGAAAACTGGGCAAACGGGTAACGGCAATCCATTTTTCCATTCAATCAAATTCATCAAAAAGGAACAGAAACTTGGCCGAGCCAACCGGGGAAAGTGCCGCGCCGGACATGGATGAAAATATCGAAACCAATGATTTTGAGCAGGTAAAAGGGTGGGGGGTGAACCAAAAAACTTTGAAAAACCTGCTGGACGAGCACGGTCAGGAAGCGGTCAAAAATGGAATAAAAGTCACAGCGGACGGCCTGAAAAAAGGCAAAGTGAAAGAAAATGCAGGCGGTTTTTTCATCAAATCGGTGCAGCAGGGTTGGAAAAGTGCTGAGCAGTTGAAGTTGGAAAAAATCGAACTGAACAAAAAAAAGAAGGAAGAAGAACAACGACAGGCCGCCGAGGAAGTCCAAAAATTGGAGGAAAAATTGGAAGATTTGACGGCAGAAAGGCGAGGGGAGGCCAACGAAGTCATCAAATTTTTGACGCAGGAAGACCCGTTTTTGGCCGGCGAGGCCGTCAACAAAATCATCCAAAACAACTTGCTCAAACACGCGCTCGAAAAACAGATGGGGCTAAAATTGGACGGTTTGCCGATGGACGAGTGGCGGCACAACAAACCCCTGCGGGATGCGGTCATCCGCCAAATTGAGGCGATGAACCCCCCACTTTTCAAAGAAATTCAGGAAAAATTTGACGGGCAGATGAAACAAATCAGGGAACGATTGACAGAATTGAAAAAGATTTTTAAAGAAATATAAAGTAATTTTCCTTAAAAATCTTTTTATAATCCTTAAATTTAAAGAAATATGCAGCATATTTCTTTAAATTTACTGTCCCGCTGCCAATTCCTTCACATGGCTCGTAATGCTTTTTAAATCCAAAAGCCGGGTTACTTGCTGGATTGCCTCGGCATTCAATTGGTGCAGTCGTTCGTCCTGTGAAAGCCCTTGTTTTATCAAATAGGCATTCAGGTTTTCCATGTTTGCCAAGACCAAAAGTTGCTCCGTGCTGGCATAATCGCGGATATTTCCTTTCAAATCCGGGTTGGCCGATTGCCATTGTTTTGCCGTGATGCCAAAAAGTGCGACGTTAAGCAAATCGCCCTCGGAAGCATAAACCACACTGGACTGCCTTTTGTCGAGCAATGGCGGAATCAAGTGGGTCTTGATTGCATCGGCGTGAAATTGGTAGTTCAGTTTGGCAAAAGTCCGGTTCACGGACCATTCGAGGTTTCCGTTACTGTTTTCGGCCTCTGCTTTTTTCAGGCGTTGGAATTCTTTGAAAACGTACAGTTTGAACGTCGGGCTGAGGTAGGAAAGGAACTCAAAAGCGATGTCTTTGTGGCCAAAAGTGCCGCCGTAACGCCCGGTTTTGGAGCGGACCCCGATGGCCGCGGTGCGCTCTGCCCACGCCGAAGAAGTGAGGAAAAATGTGTTGTCGCCCGTGCTCGATTTAATCTGCTCGAATTCGAGCACATTAAAATTGGGGTTGTGCAACGACTCCCAAGCCCCCAAAAAATGGATGGTTGCCCGCACCCGGAGCCAGTTCATGATGGCCTGCCCAGTGTTGTCGTTGAATTTCCGGGCGATGTCCGTCAGCGAAATATAGTCCTCGTCGCCTTCTTCGAAAAAGCGGATTTCTGTATTATCTACAATGATAAGTTTGTGCGCCATGCCAAATTGGTTTGGGTCAAAGGAAAAGCGTCTGTGCTGAAAACAGGTTCAAAATGTAAAAAAACAACGGCAATCAATTTTTGACTGGTTAGTTTTTCTGCCAGCGGTGTTTTTCCACAAATTCGATGGCAGGTTTGTAATCGGTGAGCAGGCTGTCGGCGTTCAGTTTTTTTACAAATTTCAGCATATCATCCACAAAATCGTCGTGATCGGCGATGGCGGTAGCATATTTCTGCTGAATTTTTGAAAACTCAAGTTGCTGCGCGGCCAGTTTGTCCTTAGTTTTTGAGAGTTCTTGTCGCAGTTCTGCCAGTTCGGATTTGTGGCCGGAAACTTCTTTTTCCATTTTTGCCACCGAGCGGTCAGCCTTCATCACCACGTTTTTTTCCGAAAAAAGCACAAAAATGAGGTAATCGGCAAGTATCATGTTTGCTTCTTTCGCCCGCGAAAGTAGGTCTGTATATTCGGTGAGCGGGATTCTTGCAGAGATGACTTTGGTGGAATTCATTCAGGTCAAACGCATTAAAATCCATTCCCGAAGGGAATCTATGTTTATAGCTCAGAGCAAGGGCATTTTCCTCAAATCCCGAAGGGATTTTATGTTTTCAGGCGCGAGTTTTTACAT
>JANNMS010000336.1:0-1962 GCA_031398055.1 Saprospirales bacterium
GTTGTTGGCGTCCTCGCCAACAACCCGTTTTTTTTAAAAAAAAGTTTTTGGCAAGGACGCCAACAAAGGCAGGGCAACACATCATTCAACCTTTATAATCCATCATTTTTTCAACCCATCACTTTTTCATATCGCATCCCAACTTCTTTCCAATTAATAATGTTGAAAAATGCCGAAATATAGTCCGGGCGTTTGTTCTGATATTTTAAATAATAGGCGTGTTCCCAAACATCAAGACCCAAAATCGGTGTGCCAATTTGTTTTACAAGCCCCGTCATCCACGGATTGTCCTGGTTTGCCGTGGCCGAAATGAACATTTTTTTGTCCGCCCCGACGCAAAGCCATGCCCAGCCAGAACCAAAAACGCCTTTTCCAGCAGTCGAAAATTGCTCCTTGAATTTATCCATCGAACCAAATTGAGCATTCAAATCGGTCGCGAACCTGCCTGCCGGAACGCCGCTCGCCGCCGCAGGGCTCAAATTTTTCCAAAAAAACGAGTGGTTCCAGTGGCCGCCTCCGTTGTTCCTGATTTTTCGGTCGGCATCGGCATCGGTCAGTCGCGGCAAAATATCCTCGATTTCAAATTTTGCCATCGGCGTGTTCAAAACCGCGTCATTCAAATTTTTGACATAAGCTGCGTGGTGCCGGTCGTGGTGGATTTCCATCGTCATTTTGTCAAAATGTGGTTCGAGTGCCGCAAAATCGTACGGCAAAGGCGGCAAAGTAAAATCGCCGGAGCGCATATTTTTGGGGGCTGGCAGGTTTGCCATGCTCGTTTTTTTGGCAGTTTCGCTGCCCGTTTTGCAAGATTTTAAACCCGGCAAAACCATTGCTCCGGCCACAGCGAGCAGGCCGTTTTTGAGAAAAGTTCTTTTTTCCATTGTCAAAATTTTTGGTGAAATGATGAGATTTTCAGGTTGCACAAAGTTAGGCAAAGGCGGAGTGCTGGTGTTGTAAATAGTTGATTTTTAATAATTTAACGGAAAAAAATTATGTCTGGGCTGACAAATTTTGGGTAAAAGTTAGGTTAGGTTTGTGTCTCAAAAAAATCAATTTTGGGATTTCCATGCGGCTAATAGAGCAGGGACATCCAAAATATTTAATAAAATGGACATTTCAAAAATTCAAATCAAGCCCATCACCAACCAAAAAGAATTTGACGAGGCAAACGAAATTATTGACGCATTGATTGATGCAGATTTGATAGCCGACCCGGTTGAGCGGCAGAAGGCTTTGGCCGTTTTGGATGCGGTTGCGACCCTTGCCCATCCATACGAGAAAAAACATTTTTCTATCCCAAAACCCGACCCGATTGATGCAATCAAAGAGCGGATGGAGCAACTGAATTTGACCCAAAAAGACGTTGCGCCTTATTTTGGGGGAGAAAATCGGGTTTCAGAAGTTCTGAAAAGAAAAAGGGCTTTGACCGTGAACATGATAAAAGCATTGAGCAAAAACCTGAATATTTCAGCCAATACACTTTTGGGAACCTAAAAATTTGTCCCCAAAAAAATCAAACAGACATGAAAAAACAAAAACGACCGTCAAAAATCGAGGCCAACAAATTTGACAAAATTTTCAAAGAAAATCTGGACGACTTGCTGCCCGTCATCCTCCGCCGGATTTTAGGTTTGAAAGTGGACAATTTGGAATACTTGCCCATTTCAAAAGTTCAAACTACAATCGAACGCGAACCAGATTTTTTGTGCAAAGTTTTTAATGAAAAATATCGGCAAGGCGCGGTGATTCACATTGAATTTGAGTCGTCGTGGCGCAGCGAAATTCCTTATCAAATGCACGAAAAGCATGGCATTTTTTATAGGAAATCAGGTCAAACGCATTAAAATCCATTCCCGAAGGGAATCTATGTTTATAGCTCAGAGCAAGGGCATTTTCCTCAAATCCCGAAGGGATTTTATGTTTTCAGGCGCGAGTTTTTACATAAAATCCCTTCGGGATTTC
>JANNMS010000341.1:0-31567 GCA_031398055.1 Saprospirales bacterium
GAGAAATCCCGAAGGGATTTTATGTAAAAACTCGCGCCTGAAAACATAAAATCCCTTCGGGATTTGAGGAAAATGCCCTTGCTCTGAGCTATAAACATAGATTCCCTTCGGGAATGGATTTTAATGCGTTTGACCTGTTAAAGCATAAATTTGCACGATAAAATTAAAACTTATGGTTCTGCTCGAAGTTCCTGAAAGTGTTTTTGCCACCTCCCCGGGGTATTCAAAAACGGATTTACTGCTCGATTTTTCTATTTGGCTGTACGAAAAACGGCGGTCTCGCTGGGATTGGCCGCCCAGATTTGCAGCTTGAATCGCTTGCAATTTCAAAAAGAATTAAAAAGTCGCGGCGTTTTCCTGCACTACAAAATCAGCGACTTGCACGAAGAAATGCAGACATTTGAAAAAATGGGCTTATGATTGTTGTCAGTGATACTTCCCCGATCAACAATTTGGCGGCAATTGGTCAACTTCATTTGTTGCCTGCACTTTTTGAAAAAAACAGCAGAATTTTCGGTCTTCGCCTACTCATGCTGCCGTTCCGATCTTCTACACCATCGGCAGAGAAGTTTTTTGTCCCAATTTTCAGAAAATCAAGAACGGGACAATCGTCTGTTCAGTGGATGCCATCCGGCCATCAATTGAGCTGCGGGGACGAAGCGAGGCGGAAGCCGAGGTTGTTGTTCCGATTCTCCGGCGTGTTGTTGTTGCGATTCGCAACGCGGCAGTTCTGCGGGTTGTTGTTCCACGAGCCGCCACGATTCACCCGGTTCGAGCCTTATGACGATTGACCTTGCAAGTGCAAAAGTACGTTTTCTCGCAATTTTTTGGCATCGGCGTGGCCAGTGAAAGCCAAAAGCGGCAGCGCGCGACGTTGGCATTTGGTCTCGTGCCACTCACCGGACTGATAATTTTCCTCGACTTTTTGCAATTTTCGGATAAAACGCTGCTTGCTTTTTTGCAGCAGCCGGACGTGGTACGGGAAGATATGATAGCCTAAAAACGGCAACCCGTTGCTTGTCCGGTTCAAAACGAGTGGTTTCAGGGTGCAACGCAGTTCTTTTTCAAGGAAATCAGCGATGGCAACGAAGGTTTCGAGCAGCGGTTTTTTTTCGGGATGCCAAAAAACGAGGTCGTCCATGTACCTGCAATAAGCCCCGACGCGCAGTTTTTCTTTAACGAACCTGTCCAAACCGGCGAGGTAATGATTGGCAAAATACTGGCTCGTCAAATTCCCAATTGGCAAACCGCGCCCCGGGCTTGCCTCAAAACTGTGGATAATTTGCTCAAAAATGCCCACCAAAGCCGCGTCTTTGAACATCCGGATCAGTTGATTGGTCAAAACTTCGTGGCTGATGGAATCGAAAAATTTGCGGACATCCAATTTCAGAAACCAATCGTGCTGTTTTGTGTAAACTTTTGCCCGTTCGATGGCAGCATAAGTTCCTTTTCCTTTCCGGCTGGCATAACTGTCAAAAATTTGCGACCGCTCAAAAAACGGGTGGCAAACGTTCATCAAAGCATGGTGCAAAACCTGTTCGCCGAAGGCCGAGGCGCAGATTTGACGCTCTTTTGGCTCGAAAACTTTGAAATAGCGGTAATTGCCGACCGCCACCCGGCCACTCAAAACCTGTTCGCGGAGCACCGACAGGTTTTCGTCCAGCCCCGCCGACCAAGCCATGACTTCTTGCGAATGCCGTTTTCCTTTGGCCGCTTTCCACGCGGCGAGGCGCAGGTTTTCGGGTTCGGCGACTTGCCAAAGCAGGTTATTTGCTCTTTTCATCGGCTTTTTTTGTCAAAAAGTGATGGCCGTATTTTTCTAATTTCTTTTCGCCGATGCCTTTCACGTTTTGGATGGCGGCAGGCGTGACGGTTTCCAGTTTTGCCAATTCCGCCAGTTCAAAATCCGTAAAAACGGCGTACGGCGGCACCGCATCGTCCTGAGCCACTTTTTTTCGGATTTCCCGCATGGCTGAAAAACGATTGAAAGATGCCTCGCCGAGTACTTCGCGGTAATCTATTTTTACTTTTTCGCGCTCCGCAGCGGCCACATCGTCCACAAAACGGACGCAAAAACACCAAAACACGCCGTCCGAATCGTGGTTGACGAGGTGTTCTTTCACTTGCAGCACTTTTTTGGAGCGCAAAAAAACGTTCATTTCCTCGGCCAGCATTTCCCCGCCGAGGATGGGGATGGTGAAAATCCGGATTTGCATTTTTTTAGAAGTTGATCTTTTTAAAAAATTTTCGGCTTCGCCGAATTCGTTTTGGGGGGAGGATCCCCCCAAGCCCCCCTCTTTATCCCTTGTTTATACCTCCACAGTGCCTCTCCACTTCGCCGTCGGTCGTCCCTCCCTCCTTGCTCCGTTCCGCCGCACTGCTTCGGGTTCCCGGTGCTCAATTGATGGCCGGATGGCAAGCCACCTCACTGCGGGGACGAAGCGAGGCGGAAGCCGAGGTAGCCGCTCCGATCCTCCGGCGCGTAGCCGCTGCGACCCGCAACGCGGCAGCCCCGCGGGTAGCCGTCGCACGAGCCGCCACGAAACACCCGGCCCGAGCCCGAACTGGCACCCTTCGGATTCGTCTGCAATCCCGAAGGATAAGTACCGTACCAATCGCTGCACCACTCCCAAACGTTTCCGCTCATGTCGTGCAAACCGAGTGCGTTTGGGCTGTTGAGGCTGCCAACAGGGATGGTTTTTTGTCGATACTCGCCCACCACGGAATAAATTGATTTGTATTTCTCCCTCGCATCAAAATTGATTTCGGCCGGGTCAATCGTGTTTTTTCCATTTCCAAACATCACCGATTTCCCGCCGCCGCGCGCGGCAAACTCCCACTCGGCCTCGGTGGGCAGGCGGTAGTTTTTGCCGGGGTATTTTTGGTTCAGTTTTTTCAAAAAATCCTGCACGTCGTCCCAACTGACTTGCTCGACGGGGCATTGGTCGCAGTTTTTGAAATTGGACGGGTTGCTGCCCATGATTTCCGTCCAGCGTTTTTGGGTCATTTCGTATTTGTCTATGTAAAAATCGGAGAGGGTCACTTGGTGCTGGGTTTCGTTGCTTTCCCGGTCGGCTTCATTTTCGGGGCTGCCCATCGTGAACGTGCCGCCTTTCACAAAAACCAAGCCCATCGGGTCGTCCGGTTTTACCACTTTTTTCTCTGGGATGACTTCCGGGCAGCCGTTTTTGAGCGGATCGCCCGCGAGGTAAACGCATTTGTCATCCACATCGGGCACGCCATCTTTATCGGAGTCTGGGCAGCCGCGCAACTGGGCCGAGCCAGCGACATCGGGGCAGCGGTCGGCGGCATCGGGCAGGTCGTCGCCGTCGCGGTTGGGCGGGGGGCATCCGTTGTCGGAGATGCGACCTCTGGCATCGGGGCATTGATCAATGCCATCGTGCAGGCCGTCGCCGTCGGTGTCGGGGCAGCCGTCCCATTTTAATTCGCCTTTTTTGTTTTTGCATTGGTCTTTTTGGTCGGCCACGCCGTCGCCGTCGGTGTCGGGGCAACCTCGGAGGGCGGGCAGGCCAGCGAGGTATTTACAATCATCGGCTTCGTCGCGGACGCCGTCGGCATCGGAATCGGGGCAGCCGTTGGTGTTTTTGGGGCCGTAATCGTTGGGGCAATCGTCCTCGTCGTCGGCGAGTTCGTCAAAATCGCGGTTGGGCGGCGGGCATCCGTGGTGCTGCGGTTTGCCTTTTTCGTTCGGGCATTGGTCATCGCGGTCGGCCACGCTGTCGCCGTCGGCATCGGTTTCGACGTTGCGCGTCCGGTCTTTTTCGTCGAGGTCAGCCTCTTTTTGGAGCGAAAAAATGGGGATTTCCGAGAGTTCGTGTCGGTTGAGTTGCGGGGTTTGTTGGATGCCTTTGACCTGCCGGACGATGCGCGGGACTTCTTTTTCGATGAATTTCCAGAGTTCGCCGATGGTGATAAATTCGTCGCCGTCGGTATTGGCCGCCCCGTTCAAACCTTTCAAAACGGCTTCGGTGAACGCGCCATTTCGCCACGCGGCGTCCTCGTTGCTCGGTTCGTCGCCGCTGCTGCTGGCAAAAGTGGTGAGTCCGGATTGGTATTTTCCGAGATTTTTGACGGCATCGTTGATGTCTTTGTAACCTCGTTTTCCGGCGCCGGAAAAGCAAGCATCGATGAAAACAACTTTTTTGCATTGAATTTGAGCCAAATTTTGGAGCACAAAACGGTAGTCGAGCGAGGAACTGATTGGCGCGAGTGGCCTGAAATCCGAGCCTTTTAAAAACAGCACCGAGTCTTTCGTGAAGCCGTGGCTGCTGATAAACAACATGACTACGTCGGCTGGTTTGATTTCTTTTTCGGAAAAAAGACTGGCCATTTCTTCGATCCCGGAGCGCATATTTCCGGCGGTGGCATCGTCAGCGATGTATTTTCGGATGTTGACGGTGCCGAAAAGTTTGCCCTGCTGGGTTTTGAAAAGTTCGACGACATCGCGGGCGTCGTCGTCGGTGAAATACAAATCGGGCGGGTTGGTGCCGAAAGCGAGCAGCCACAAATTGGGTTTTCCAGAAAAACGGATGGGCATCGGTTTTGAACGCGCCTCGCCGTTTTCATTTTTGAAAACGATTTCGATGCGCTGCAAACCACTTTTCAATGTGATGGTTGTTTTGAAATACGTCCCGCGAAGCGAGGTGACGTAGGCTTTGTTTTCTACTTTTCGCCCATCGACAAAAATAGAAAACATGGATTCGCGGACTTCGCCGGGGGTGATGACCTGCACTTCGACGGCGAGTTGCTCGGTTTCGGCGAGGAATTCGCCGTTGGTGAGTTGGTAATCTTTTGGTTGCGACCAGAAGACGAGGTTTTGAGCGGGAAGGGCAACCGAAAAAACGAAGGAAAAAATGATTGGGAAAAAGTAACGCATGGCTGAAAAATGGTTCAAGATGAAAGATTGATAATCGTTCACAAAGGAAATGATGGGAGCGGCCACTTTGTTAGGTCAGGCCGGGGCGGTGGCGAAAAAAAAATTGATGATTTTACCTAACAAAACCCCGTAGCAGGCATTTTACCTCGAACCGTTTATTTTTTCAACCAAAATTTTATCTAAAAACAATGAAAAATTTCCAGTCAAAACTTTTTGCACTGCTGTGTTTTGGTTTGCTTTCTATCCCAGCCTGCGTGCCAGAAGAAGAAACCAACCCAAATTGCGACGGGAACCACGATTTTCCCTGCGCCCAAAAAGTCACCGATGGCAGCACGGTCACCGGCAAAATCGAAGTGGCAAACGAGCAGGATTATTACTTGATCGAATTTACAGAAGTGGGCGTTTTGGAATTGAAAGTGGACGCCGTGCCCGCCGGAACGTACATGTACGTGGATGTTTTTGATACAAACAATGACAATTCGCACGTGAAAAGCGGCGAGGCGGACAGCGGGGAATCCCTCATTTTTGATGCCGGGTCGCTTTCGATCGGTAAACATTATGTCCGGGTGAGAAATTACGGCGGCGGTTTCAGCACCGAGAACTACAAACTGACTTTTAAAATTGATGCCCGCGACAAATTTGAGTTCAATAATAGTTTCCCGGAGGCCAAATCGCTTGCTTTTGGCACGACGGCAGTCGGCACGATCCGGTCAAATACTGATGTGGATTATTTCAAATTTACGAACACCGTGCCGGGTATTTTGGAAATCAGTCTGCCAGAAGTGCCCGACGGCGTTTATATGTACATCGATGTTTTTAACACCAACAATGACAATTCGCATCTGGCAAGCAAGGAGGCGGACAGCGGGCAGTCCATCAATTTTGCGGTGGGGCCGTTCGAACCGGGGGAGCATTACGTCCGTTTGCGTGCGTACAGCAATGGAAACAGCGCGGATTTGTACGAACTCAAACTCGACCTGAACACAACAGATGCCAACGAAATCAACAACAGTTACTCGACCGCCACCACAGTTGGGTTGGGGCAAACGACCGCTGCCACACTTTACGGCCCGCAGGACGTTGATTTTTATAAAGTGACGACCACGCAATCTGGGGTGTTGAAAGTGAACGTGCCGCAAGTGCCGCCGGGCGTATATTTATATGCCCAGATTTATGAAACGAACAATGATAATTCGGGGGCTGGTGGCGGTGACGCCGACAGCGGTGAGGCACTCACGGCGACTTCAAATGTTCTTCCGGCGGGGACACATTACGTTAAGGTGTATGCTTATTCGAGTAATAATAGCCCGGAACCGTATCAAATTACCATCAGTCAATAAGAAAATCGGTCTTGGTTAATTTAGGGTTTGGCCGCAGCGGGAGATCTGCTGCGGCTTTTTTTTTACAAAAATCAATTCCGTGCCAATCGACAAAGACCGAAAACATCCCATTTTGGACAATTCCGATTGTTCTGTCCTGCACTTCGATGACAATTTGATCGGTTTTCGCGAGGTATTCGCCGTATTCTTTGGGTTGTGTCCAAAGGACGAGGTTTTGGGCGGGGAGGATGACTGACCCCAAAATGAGGGCGATGGTTGGGAAAAATTTGTGCATTTCGTTTTACTTTTTTATAAAAATGGGGATATTTCCCAAATCGTCGCGGATGAGCGTGGGCGTTTGCAGGTCGTTTTTTACGTCTTTGACGAGTTTCGGGACGCGGCTTTTGATGTAATCGAAAAGTTCGTACAAATAAATGATTTCGTCTTTTGTCCCGGTCGACCCAAAACCATCGGCGGCACCGTTCAAACCTTCCAAAAGGGCTTCGGTCATTGCGCCATTTTGCCACGCCGGGTCTTCGTACGAAACTTGGCTTCCGGTGGACGAAGCGACGGCATAAAGCCCCGTTTGGTGCTGCGATAGTTTTTTCATGGCTTCAAAAATATCGGTCTGGCTGATTTTCGCACCGCCGGAGTGGCAGGCATCGACGAACATGATTTTTTTGCATTTGATTTCTGAGATTTGTTTCATGATTTCTTCATACGAAACAGAGGTCGTCGTGCGCCGCAGCGGTGCATAATCACTGCCTTGAATGTAAAATTTGTCGTTGTCAATAAAACCGTGGGAAGAAAGGAAAACCATCAGCACGTCGTTCGACCCGATTTCGCCTTGCTGGAAAAGGACTTTGTATTCCTCAAAAATGCCTCGGATTTCCCCAGCGGTCGCTTTTTCGCCAATCAAAACTTTTCGCTGGACGCGTTGGAAGAGTTCCGGGTTTTTATAGAGTTCGTAGATGGCCGCGAGGTCGGCGGCGTCTTTTTGGGTAAAAAGCAGGTCCGGCTGTTTCACACCGATCGAAATGAGGTGCAAAACGGGTTTATCTGTGTTGTAATTGACGAAAATCGGGGCGGAATCTTTGCCCCGGCAGGACACCTGAATTTTGTTTTTTCCCGGTTTCAATTGGACGATTGCCGAAAAAGTCTCACCCATCAAACCGCCCTGTTCCATGCGCTCGCCCTTAAAAAGCACATCATTTAGGTAAATTTTGTAATCGGAGTTGATGGTTTTGTATTGCGAAATCACTTTCAGTTTTAAGGCAAAAGCAGATTTGCTGACGTTAAAATTGGTCGGCATTTCGTCCGGATTTGGTTGGATCCAGATGAGGTTTTTGACCGGGCTGTTTGGGTCGGGGTCGTCGGTGGGTTTTGGTTTGATGACGGGAGGTTTGTTGTTTTCGACGACTTCGGTTGGTTTTGGGCGCGGCCCTACGGGGGTTGTTTTGTTTTGAAAACGGACGGTGGTGCGTTGTTTTTTTGCCCAAGAATAGGAAAAACCGCTGGACAGGTAAAGTATTGGAAGAAGGTTGTTATTTTCTTTGGGTCCAAAAACGCCCAACCGCAACGCAAAACCGAGTCCTTCAAATATTCTTTGTCGCATACCGATTGCGACATCGTAACCAAGATTTCCACTGACCATCGACGGCCCGGCTTTTACATTAAAATTGGTGTTGGAACTGCCCCATTTTCCAGAAATATAGGGGCCGAGTGTAATTCCATAATACCCTATAACCCCAAATCGCGCTCCCCAACCCCAAACGTTGCTTCTTTTGAAATTCCAGCCGATATCGAAAGGATTTACCACCACATACATTTCTTCATCAATAATAGTTCCACCGCCGCTCATAAATTCCAAATCCGTACTTCGCCTGTTCAAAGCATAAGTTGGGCGGCTTACCAAAACAAATTCCGCACTTTGCAACCTCGGAAACTGCCGCTGCCAATCATAGACCACTTGTTTTTGTCCATTTCGAATGTGCTTGCCGATGTCGCCAGAGACATTTTGTGCATTGGTTGTTTTGAATCCTTGATTGGAGACAAGCAGTTTGACTTTGGTGTCATTTTGTGGGCTGTTGAGGTCGTACTGGAGCAGGATTTTGCTATCGGACTGTTGTTCGACTTGTGGGTTGGAGATGTTTTGGCCTTTTGCAAAACCGTAGAAAAACATCAAAAAGAGCAGGGAGAAGATTTTGGCATTCATGCAGTTGATTTTTATGATTTTAGTTAAATGTTATTTTTGGTTGACTCATTTCGTGGCTGACAAAACTGTTTTTGATTTTTGGCGCGGGTGTCCAAACGGGATAAAACAATCGAACTTGAATTTTTCCACAAATTAAATAGCAGCAAACTCAACTTCGTTAGGCTGAAAAAATTTTTTTCAAAAATTCACCTTACATTTTTGTTGCATTTCAGCGGGTTGTAAAAATGGAAACGCCCAAGCCATGCAGGCTTGGGCGTTTTTGGAGAGATAAATGTGCCTCAGGTTGAGGAGGTGTATGAAATGATTTTTTTTGAAAAAAACCATCATTTTTACCTTAATTTTTATATTTTACACCTGGCTTAAATATGTCAAAAAAGCCTCTTTCAAAAGAGACTTTACATTTCAATGCTTTCTTTTCATTCATGTGTATCAAAATTTCTTCTTCACCTTTTTTGACTTCGCACAAATAGGTCGTTTTGCCAGTGGCAATAGGTTTTTTAATGACCAAAGTACCTACCTCTATTTCTCTGTCCACTTCTTCACCTGCTATGGTTTCATGCGACAGATAAAAAACCTTCAATCTCGCATTTTCAGGCAGTTTGTGGTTCGATTTGCAGTACACGGATTTGGCTTTTTCCTTTTTAATTTCTTCCACCTGCACCACATTGATTTCGGGCGGAAAAATGCCATACATCAAATTGGAGATTTCGGTCGCCAATTCATCTGAAAATGCGGATTTGAACGTGATGGCAATGTCTGATTTCGGTGCGTTGTACTCGGCATCCGATTCGGAGTAGGATTTGCTCTTTTCAAGGATAAAAGGTTCGTTGAAAACGAGTTCGCCCGTTTCGACCGAAACAATTTTCAAACCAATGGTCAGCACCGCTTTTACTTTTCGAGTCGAATAGTTTTTGACTTTGATGGGCATACCCAACGAAATATCCATGTTTTGTAACGAAAGCAGCAACAAAAAACGCGCACCGAGCGACACGCCCTGAGGTACTATGTCGCCATTCAGAAATTCCTCGGTTTTTTGTACGCCACGCTCTTTCAAAATGGCTTCCCACTGCGAGCGTTCGAGTACTTTGCACAAGCCTGTTTGGCGTGCACCTTTGGCTGCAATGCTTTCATAAAATTCTACGTCGCCACCCGAAAAATTGCCCGGATTGGACGTGTTGCCCAAGGCCAAAGTTTGGCGTTCGTCCTCGGCAAAAATGGGCAGCGTGCAAAAAATGGAAAACAGGAGGCATAAGTTTTTCAGAAAATTTTTCATTTTGGAAAAAGTTAAAATTGTGAAAAGAATTGTTGTAGTTATCTATTGGTTTTTTTGATTAAAATTTATTTTTAGTATAAAACATTGATGTACTGTGCATTGTGTTTTATCTATCTGTTTAATCTGCATTTTTAGCACATCGAAAACCTACTTCGGTACTAAAAACATCTGGTTTCAGAGGTTGGCGGCTCGTGACTCGGCAGGCACCGGCGGTGCTGTTCCACGCTCCACCTCGAATGACGCGAGCCGTGCCAGTGCTTGCGCCCGTCGGTTGGGCGTTCAATTCAGGATTTTCGACACAAAAACTGTAAAAACTGGCATCGTACCAATCAAAACACCATTCCCAAACATTACCGGTCAAATCATAAAAACCCAAAGTATTGGCCGAAAATGACCGCACTGCGAGGGGTTTTTGCCTGTTTTTTCCAGTAATCGAATAATTATTGGGATACGCCGGGTCAAAATTCATTTGCACAGGGTCGGCTCGCATTTTGCCATTGCCAAATCTTTTTTTGCTGCCTTTTTCGCGTGCGGCGTATTCCCATTCGGCTTCGGTGGGCAAACGATAACCGCTGGCCGATGGGAAAATGCTGATGGCATAAGCCAATTTGTCCGAAGGATTGTGGTTTGAGGGGTCTTTTTTTGATTTTTCGAGGTGGTAAAAATTTTTCAAACCTTCTTTTTCGGAACGCCAATTGCAAAATTCAATGGCCTCGTACCAATTCAAATTGATGGCAGGTTGCTGGCCTCGGCCCCAGCCGTTGTCCGATTTTAGTGGTCGTCCGGTGGCTTTGCAAAACTCGTCGAACTGCTGAAAAGTCACTTCGTGGGCATCCAACAAGAAATTGCGGAGGGTCACAGCGTGTGTCGGTTTTTCCTCGTCGCCGCCGTCGCCCAAGCCATCGCCCATCAAAAACTGGCCGCCTTCGACGAAAATCATGCCGTCAGACGGTTTGACAGGTGCTTTTTTACCCATCAATTTTGCGGTCAGTTCGACGGTCAAATTGCCGTTCCAACGATTCAAAGTCTCGTGCGCAGGCCAAACGATGCGCTTGTTTTTGCCACCATTTTCAATTTTTCCGACATCGCCCAACATATTTTTTGGGGTAAAAACACCATTTTCATTTTTAAAAATGACTGACACCACATAATAATTGTCGGCCTCGGTGGCCATCAAATCGTAATTCACGACAACTTCCGATTCTTTTTCAACCTGAAAATCGAGGGCCGTGATATAATTATTTTGTGCCGTGGCCAACCCTGCACCGAGCAAAAAGAACCATTGAAATGCCCACATGACTCAATTTTTTTTGGTGACATCTACCTCGGTTTTGCTATAATTATAAGTCTGCGTCATGTTGCTCATCGCTCGGTATCGTTCTTTTTCCAATTCTTTTACATCTTCCATCGCTTTGTTGTACTGCGCAATGGTTTGTTTTTCTTTTTCGTCCACTTTTGAAGCGATTTGGTTCATCATATTTATGGCCTCAGGTGCACACGATGCTTCAGGGTCAATATTTCGTAAAGCACTCAGGGCTTTGGCAAAATCGCCACCCGACATATAAGACTTGGCAGTGAGAATGTTATCCTTGCATCGAAATTCAACGTATTCTTTGTAAATTTTAACCATTGAATCACGGGCCTCGGCGTGGCATTTTACTTCTTGCGGAATGGGCCAAAGCAAAAAGATGGCATCTAAATATAGTCGAAGTCGGGCCAAATCGCGGGCCTGTTGCACGATAGTACCACACATTTGGTCATAATATCGAACAATTTCATCACGCGCATTTTTCAAAAAAGGTTCGTAATCGCTGTCTTTTGCCGTGATGTTCGTAATGGCATTGTTGATGGCTGCCGCTCGGTCTTTGCCTGTACCCATGTAATCTTTGGTAATGGAAGCAAAAACGACATTGCCTCGGATGGACATGATGTAAATCGAGACGCTAATTTTGGCCGTAGCCATTTTTTCCATGCCTGTATTGATAAAATCTTCGTCAAAAATCTCCATTTTAGGTTTGCAGACAATCCCTGCCGCGAGGTCGCGGATGTCAATATTTTCAGGGTCGAAACCCGCTTTTTTGACACATGAGACTTTACTTCCTTTTCCATTTCGAGCAATGATGTTGAGCACTTTGGTTTCCAGTTTGGAAGTGATGTCGAAGCCCAGATTTTTGCGTGTCATGCTGTCGGTCATGTCCAAATTGATGGTAATCCATTGGCCGGGAGTGGTTTTTTCGGTGGCCGTGGCATCTTGTCCCCAAATATGGGTCGTGGCACAAGTGCCAAAAAAGAGTAAAAAAAGAAGATTTTTCATTGTTATTTTTATTTGAGGGTGATAAAAATCGTGCCGCCGCGCGCATCGTCTCGAGCATCAAATTTGGCACTCGGATTTTCGGCGGGCGAGAGGGTTTCGATAAATTTTCGGAGTTCGCGGCCAAATTTGCTGGGTTTATACGATTTGTTTTTTTCGTCGCGCAACGGAATGGCTATTTGCAAATACTCTAACTCTTTATCGGTGGTGCGGGGGTCTGACCATTGATTTTTGAAGGCATTGGCTTCCATCCAATCGTTAATTACATCTTTCAACTCATCTCCATCGCTGCCCACTTCATCTTCAAAAGTCCACTGCGAATTGGCATCTAAATTTACCTTCACTTTTATAAAACGCCCATTTTCAATGATTTCTGTAAATTTCTCTTGCATCGAAGCCAAAAAATCTTTGAGGACAAGCACTTCTTTACCATTTTCTTTTCTGCTGATGCACATTTCTGCCAATCTATCAAATTTGTCGGTATTCATGTTGGGGCTGTACGTTGATTTGCTTGCCAAAGTGCGGCCCGTGAAAGCATCATAACATTTCAAATTCAGCCGAACGCTGTTGTTTCCGGGACTGTGTTGTTCGTTCGCTTCTATCTCTACGTATAAATCTGCACCTGAAGCCTCAATCAAAGCCTCTTTCGCACCCGACGGGCTGAGTGCCGTGAAGGTTTTGTCCACCATTTTCGCATTCAAAACCGCCACGTAATCTACCACCGTAAAACCTTCGTCGTTAAATGCATCTTGCATCTTGATGACCGCCACGCGCATCGAAAGGAATGAATCCAAAATCGTCCGGCAATCTTCGTTCACTTTGGTAAAAGGAATAACCACAATGATGGGCTGCGCCTGCACCACTTGTTTTCGGTCGGCTTCGGTGGTGGGTTTTTGGGCCAAAGCCTGCGAACCGTTCCAGCCAAACAACAAGCAAAGCAGCCAGCAGAAAAGAATCTGATTTTTCATAAAAAATGGATATATTATTTAGAGGTGAAAATTTTCCCGATTCAAAAATGGCTCAGAGGCCAAACTTGCGCACCAAGCCTTCTTTTATCAAATCACGTTTCAAAGCCTCATGATTGATGGTAAAAACGGTGCGTACCATTTTATTTTTACCGTCATTGGCTTTTTCGGCTTTGCTTGTGGCACTTTGTTCGGTGACGTATTGCATAAAACCTTGCTCCTCGAACATTTTTTTGAAAAATGCCTTGTGCCCCGACCGGGCGGTACCCTCATCACCAATAAATGGTTTGGAAAGGGGCGAATACCCCGGCAAGCCTTTAAAAAGAATCGTGTTGAAGGCCCGTGAAAAGGCATCCACGCGGGCTGCTTTGGTATCCGAGCCATAGCCTTTGGCTTCAACAATCACCAACCCCTCGTTGGGGCTACTGATAAAACTCAGTTCGGCGGTGTTCGGATATTTTGGCGTTTTGCACGACCAAATCAAAAGAGAGAAAAAAAGGAAAAAGATAGCGAATTGATTACTTCTCATTGGTAAAATCATTTTGTTTAGATAATTTGATATTCATTTTGGGTAAAGGTAAAATTTTTAGAAAAAATAAAAAGCAATTCTTATCCATTTCTTCTCATTTGTTTTACCTAATTTTTGGGGTAGGTTCATTTGATTATGTCGGCAAAAAATTTTCGTTAGGTTATTTTCCAAAAAAAAATCAAAAAAAATTTTTAGCACACGTCCGCTCTTTGTTTTCACTCCAAAAAAATCCCCAAATCGCCCACCAAAATTTTGAGATGGCCTTTGTAAAAGGAGACATTGTGTGTTCATTGTTTCGCCATTATTTAAATAAAATTGCGTTTGTTGAGCAATATATTGAAAATATGATAGGATCAACTGGGTTTGCGAGCGTGTTCAGAAAACGCTCAATTTGTGCAACCCGCCGCGCCGAAAATCCAAGTTTGACCTACTTTTTTAATTTTTAGGAACACTTTAATCAAGCGGCGCAGTAATTTATAGGCCGAAGTTTGTTTTTACTTATTTTTGCAGTGGCTTTCAAACAAATCCAAATCAATAAAATGACCGACAAGGACAGGCAAATCCGATATTGGCAGGCAACAGCCGACGACGACATGGGGGCAATCGACTTGCTGTTCCGAGGGGGCAAGTACGTCCAATCACTTTTTTTTACGCACCTTGCCCTCGAAAAATATTGAAAGCACACTGGGTAAAAAACAACCCCCAAAACGTGCCGCCCAAGACACACAACCTGACGATTTTGTACGAAAAAACTGGGCTGAACCTGCCGGAAGAAGACACCGATTTTCTGCAAATGATGAACATGTTCCAAATCGAAGGCCGCTACCCAGATTACTTGGCCTCACTCCACCAAACGACAAAAAAATCCGAAACCCAAACCATTGTTTCACAGGCCAAAATTTTGTTCCAATGCTTACGCGAGAAGTTGCAATCCAGTTAGTCCGCGATTTTGTAAAGGCCTGCGAAGAGCAGCGCATCTTTTTCAACAAAGTCATCCTTTTTGGCTCCACTGCACGGGGGACGGCGACCCAAGATTCGGATATTGATGTGCTTTTGGTTTCTGACCAATTTGGGACGAGCCGATGGAAAAATGCCGGTTTGATTGCACGCGTCAACAAAAAATTCAGTCTCATCGAAGCCCACACCTACCCGACTTCCTATTTTTTGGAAGGCGACCCGTTTATCAACGAGGCCAAAAACACCGGGATCGTCATTGCCTGAAAAATGGCCGTGCCCGCTTTTTCCAGAAAATATTTGATGATTTCGTGGCACCAAGCCCCCCACTCCACTCGGCCTCGGGCAGTGCTGCGCCGTCGGTCGTCCCTCCCTCCTCGCTTGCACTGCCCGAAGCCTCGTTCCTTTTTTTTGCTTAAATGGAGGCAGGACGGCACACAAATTGAAGCTAAAACGACCGCGCCAAGCGGAAACCCAAGTTGAGGAAGCGGTACGTCGGTGTGTTGTCGTAGCGATCGGCGGCACGGCAGTTCTGCGGGGCGTTGAGCCAGCTGCCGCCGCGATACACGCGGTAGACGCCCGAATCAGCACCTTTCGGATTCGACGATGGGCTGTTTTTGTAATAATCTTTATCGTACCAATCGCTGCACCATTCCCAAACATTTCCGGTCATGTCGTGCAAACCCAAATCATTGGCATCGAACGAGCCGACCGGGGCGGTGAAAATGTAGCCGTCGGTGTAGTTTTCAAAAATTTTCCAGTCCGAATATTTAGCCTTGGCTGTTTTATCGGCGATGTTTCCACCTTTTTTCCCGGACGGGTCGGCATTTCCCCAACTGTATTTGGTGTGCCGCGAACCATTGCCAGCGGCATACTCCCATTCGGCCTCGGTGGGAAGGCGGTATTTTTGACCTGTTTTTTTGGAAATCCATTCGCAGTAGGCCACCGCGTCGTTCCAACTGACATGGATCACCGGGTGATAATCGAGTGCATTTTTGCCTTCGGCATCGTGCCGCCAATTGATTCCTGCTGTTTTTTTCCAATTGCCATCGACAAAAATATAACTGCCGTCCCCCGTTTCGGCATCGGTTTGGTAGTTTTTGTCTTCGACAAACTTTCGGAATTCGGCCACCGTCAGTTCAAATTTCGAGAGGTAAAAATCAGAAACGGTCACGGCGTGGACTGGTTTTTCATCACTTTCGCCGTCGTTGCTGCCCATCTGAAAAGTGCCACCGCGCACCAAAACCATGCGGTCGTCGTGGGCGTTTTTTTTTCCAAAAAGCTGGACATCGAGTTTGAGCGAAAGTTGCCCGTTGAGGATTGGTTCATCTTTCAGGCAGTCCCAAAAGATGCGTTTGGTGTCGTTGGCGGCATCCAACCTGCCGATGTCACCAAAAACAGCGGTCGGGTACACCACCCTGCCATCGATTTTGCCCGACAGGCTGACGGTGTAATAATTGCTGGCCGCAGGCAGGGATTTGAGCCGGTATTCGATGGCGATCAGATTTCCCTGCACCTTAAAATCGAAGGATTCGATGTAGTTTTCTGCGGGCAGGGCATGCGCCGTCGCCGCGCAGCACATCGCCAAAAAGGGGACTGGGAGGATTGTTTTTTTGAAAAAATGGAACATTTCGAGGCAGATTTATCGGTTCAAAATGAAAATCGGCAGGTCTCCGATCAGGTTTTTGCATTTTGGGTTTTGAGTGGCGGTGCGCTGCGTGCGCGGATCTTTGAATCCTTTTTGCTGCACCATTTCGGGGACGGATTTTTCCAAATAAGCAAAAAGTTCGTTCAGCGTGATAATGCCTTTTCTGGTGTCAGTGCTTTTTCCATCTGCTTCCCCGTTTTGCAGACCGTTTTTGAGGGCTTTGGTGAGTGCGCCGTTTTGCCAAACCTCGTTTTCCCAACTCAATTCTTCATCGGACGAAGACGAAATGATGGTGATGTCGTTCGGCAGGTTCCAGTAATCTTTTCGGGCGAGTTGGATTTCTTGGACGGTCGCTTTTGCCGCTATCCTGTCGGCCAAAAAGTTGCCACTTTGGCAGGCATCCATGATGATGATGCGTTTGCAATCCATGTTTTTGATTTTGTCGACAATGTCCCTTTGAAAAGAAATGGAGGTCAATTCGGGGGTCAAAGCATCGAAATCACTGGCTTGCAACCGCAATTTGACGCCATCGGCGAGGCCATGTGTCGAAATGAAAATCAAAACGACATCCTTTTTTGTCGGAAAATTTCTTTCCAGCCGGGCGATTTTGCTGCCGATGAACGCAGCGGTTGCCGTGTTTCCATCCACCAATTCGGCGCTGACTTTTCCAAAAAGCCTTTTTTCGAGCGGCAAATCTGCCTGCGATTTGAACATGGCGATGATGTCCGCCGCATCTTTTTGATTGTATTTCAACGGCGCGGGCGTGGCCGGGGCGATGGCTAAAATGTACAAATTGGGCATCGTCGGCGTGAAATTGACCGTGATTGTTTTCGTGCGCACGGTTTTCCAACGCACTTCGATTTCATTTTTGCCGATGGCGAGCGGCACGTTTATTGAAAAAGTCGTCCCGGCAATCGAGCCGCTGTCGGACTTGCCATCCTCCCCGATTCGATGGCCGTTGACCAAAACTTCGAAGTCGCTCGGTTTAGCAGTGGCACTGCCGAGCGCGTTCAATTCAATGTAAAAAAATGGGTCAATCGAATTGAAATTGACCCCGTCGCGGTCGGGATTGGGCCGCACCCAACTCAAAAAATAGGAAGAACTGGGTGTTGGATTGGATCCGCCGAGGTTGACGGCGTGCGTCACGGTGCGGGTGTCGGTTCCGATTTGTTCAAATTCCTGTGCCGTGGCAACAGAAAAAACGAGCAAGCAGGCGGTGAGCATTGAAAAATTCTTCATGATATTTTTATGATTTTATGGTGAAATGAAAAATTTCCGGGGGCAAAAATGCGCCCGGAAAAATTGGTCGGTGAAAATTTTGTCCGTTTTTTATTCCATCACTTTCATCAAAATCCGAAATCGTGCGATTTCATTTTTATCAAAATTCATGACCACCGTTTTGTCTTTGATTTCAAATTTTTCGGAAAAAGTGGTCGTCTCGCTCGGCGGCAGTGTTTTTCGGCGGATGACTTTTTCGTCGGGTGCTTTTTCGTTTTCGGGGCTGTCCAAAAATTTCTGCAAGTCTGTTTTCGAGATGGGTTGGGCGGCGGCGAGCACGAAAAAAGCCTCGGTGCCGGGCGTGCTCAAATAAAAACTGCTGTCGAGCGAGGGCAAAAAAAGTGATTTGAATACTCGATTTTCGCCGGGATCCGAGGCAAAAAGGATTTTGCCTGCGCCTGTCGCCTCCCGGTTCAAAACATAAAACCAGAGCAGGCCGGATGGTCGGACGAGGATTTGAAAATCCTGTCCTTTTTTCCAAGTCGCCGCGGTGGCCGCCCCTTTTTCGTCCTTGATTATTTCTGCAGGAGTGTATTGTTGGATGGAATCCGAAAATTGAAAAACCAATTGCAGGTTGATTTTTTCGACCGCTTTTTTGGCCAACCGGACGCAGGTCATTTTGCCGTTGTTTTCAATCAACAAAATCGTGGTTTGGTTTTCAAAAATTGCCAGCGCGGTGCACACGGCATTTTTGTTTTCGAGGATTTTTTTAAATGAAATGCCAGTTTTTGGATGGAATTGGGCGATCCGAAAATTGGATCCTTCCAAACCGGCAGTCAAAATTTCGCCATCCGGCAAAATCGCCGCCGCGTCAATCGTGGTCGAAACATTGGCCGCGCCGAGCACTTGATTCCAAATTTGCTTGCCCGCGCCATCCATCAAACGGACATCGGTCATCGGGAATTCGATGTTTTGGGCACTGACATCTCCGGCGACCAAAAAAGAGCCGTCGGGCTGATTTTGTAAAAATTTTGGGGTGTATTTTTTGCGGACACCCAGATTTTGCCGCCAAACCAATTGGCCGTCCAAACCAATTTTTGCACAAAATGCTTGCCCGCTCGCATCGCTGCCGGTGAGAACGAAGCCCTCGTTTTTTGAAATTTGAAACAGTTTTTCCAAACCCAGCGACGACGGAATGACCTGCAAATCTTCGGAAATCTGTTGCCGTTGGTCGAACCGCACGGCTGAGATGAAATTTTGCCCAGCAGAATCTGCGAGGTGAGCAAAAATTTGGTTTTCAAAAGGCAAGTAATTTTTGACCTGACTTTTCAGGCTGTTTCTGCCGACCCTAATTTGAGTGGGCAAGTTTTTTTGACCCGTCATTTTTCCAGCAGCATCAAAATCGGTCATTTTAAAACCGCCGTCGGCAGCATTTCCAATAATTGAAAAGGAACGGTTGGCGTGAAAAACGGTTCGGATTTGGTTGGTGGAAAAGGAATCGGGCAATTGGTTTTGCCAAATCGTATCCAAAACGTACTCCGTTTTTTGCCCAAAAAGCGATGAAACGAGAAGGGAAAAGATAGAAAAGAAAGGCAAACTGATTTTCATGTGAGTGGTTTTGTCCGGGTAAAATGACACTGCGGTGAGGCCAATTCCTACCCAGAAAGTTAAAAAAAAGCCCATCCAAAGAATTTTGGGTTCTTCGCTGGATGGGCTGGTGAAAAAAAATTGGGGTTCTTTTTATTTGCTGTCCACCCTCAAAATCAGTGGCACTGCAAGCCCCGGTTTTGAAAATGAGGTGAAATTCATGGTGTCCGGGTCGTATTTCACATCGGCGGCGGGCACGGTGATATCTTCAAAACCTGCTTTGAAACGCTCGATGAACGGCATTTTGGGATTGGCAAGGCATTTTTGGATGCGCTTTCCCAATTCCTGCAATTCCATTTGCCGATCGCTGAACAAAATGACGATGTGATCCGAGCCAGCCAATGCGGTGTAAAGTGCTTGCGGTTCAAATTTGCCACCCGGCAAAGGTTTTGGCTCCGGGATAATGACCTCTGCATCGTCGTCGGGGATGATATCCGTGTTTTTCTTTTTGATTGGTCCGACCGAAGCACCAAAAGTGATTTCTTTTTGCTCACCTTCTTTCGGTGCTGGGAAATGGATTTCGCCTTTGTCTTTTGGGTCAATGCTGAAAACGTATACGTATTTGTCTTTTTTCATGCCCGCGGCTGCGATTTGGAAATATTTTCCCACCTCCCACGCATCGGTCACGGTGTAAACATCGCCGTCGCGGCGAACATTTACTTTTTGAAAAGACATGTTTTCTTTATCGTCCCAGACCGGGGTTTTGAGATTGAAAGTGCCGGAGAGCTCTACTTTTTTAGGTTCGACCTGCCCGCTCTCGTCCTGTTTGTCGGCCAAGAAAAACTGAAAACCGTAGATGCAAAACTTGGTATAATCCTCGTATTTTACCCAAATAAGGCCATTTTCGCCCCATTCTTTCCCCCAAGAATTGAAAAGTTGGAACGCGCCTTTTGCTTCGCTAAAACCGACGACGCACATGGCATGGGCACCCATTTCGGCCGGTTTCACAGCAGGATCCCAGACCGAGACGCCTTTTGCATCCATAAAACCTTCGGTGACGTTCATGCCGATGAGCACGGGTTTGTCAGCGGCAAGGCTTTGTTTGGTGACCATAATTTTGGTTTTGGGGTCGGTGTCGGGGATAAAAAGCAGGGAATATTCTTTGATGCGGTGCTTTTTGCCTTTGTCCTTTTGCTCCTGCGAGGGCATTCGCGAACAGTCTTCCACCGGGGTGTCAAATTCAACGGCCTCGATATCTCCGTTTTCTTTCAAAAAATCGGAGACACGCGGGATAAAAGTCCCATGCTCGCAGCCACCGATTTTCGTCTGGTTGTAAACAAACATGGCGGAGCGGGCACGTTTTGAAATGGCTTCGGTGTCAGTCAGATTGTCGCGTTGTGCTTCCATGATGGAAAGTACGCCATAAGCACTCGCCCAACCAACACATGACCCGATCCGGCCTTGGTTGCCCGGTTTTGGGCAATAAATGGACAAGTCAACCTTCCATGGCAAGATGTCTGCTTTGCTACCATTGTACTGCACCATTTGTGGTACAGCCATGTAAGATGCTCTGTCAATCGCCAGACCCGTACCGCGTCTTTGGCTAAATGCTGCAATTGTCAACAAAGTAAAAAATACTGAAAGGGCTGATTTCATAAAAATTGATTTAATGAATTTAGTGGATGATGAATCTTCATTTGATTATGACGAAGCATGATTTTCGTTAGATTATAAAGTGGTTAAATTTCATTTTTATCTAAGTCTTCTAAAAGTTTTTGCGCCTGTTCGGCAAATTCATTGGACGTTTTAAGTTTTGCCAAGTGCATTTTGGCTTCGGTTAGGTCGCCTTTTTTCAAAAGAGACAAGGCCAAGTACCACTCCGCCACTTGATTTATATTTTGCTTGCTTTCGGCCACGACGACGAGCGATTGCAGCGCAAGTTCTTCATTTCCAGCAAGATACAATGAAATGCCTTCAAATAATTTAGCATCTAAATTTTGATTTTTGCTCCTCCGGTATTCTTCTCCAAAAAATATGGCGGCGTTTGGGTAGTCAGGTTTGAGATAGGCATTCACCGCTTTTGAAAAAGGAGTGGTCGCCGATAAATCAAGACCTCCAATATACATCGGATAAGGTTTTGAGTAATTGATCAAAAGTGCTTGTGTTTTTTCCACCCTGCTCTGGTTTTCCATAAAACTGTGCGCAAGAAAATAAAACAAGACCGCCAAAACAAGCCCACCTGCTATGACTAAGTACTTTTTACTGCTAAAACTATTGAAAGTGTATTGCTCCTGTCGATCCTGAATGGTAGAGAATACCAAAAAATCGTCCTGATGCTGATAGGCAAATTTTAGTTTTTTTTGAAAAACAACCTCCTTTTTGAGTGCTTCATCTTTTTTGCACATTTCCAAAAAACTGAGCCTTTCGTCGCTATCCATCTGATTGTTGACGAACCTAAAAATCAAATCTTCGGTATTTATATCCTTATTCGAGTTCATGACTGTAAATCATTTAAAAGCTTAATAATTGAAATTTTTTTCCCATGCAGCGCTTGATCCTGATTTTGATTTCATTGAAACGTTGCCGGAGCGCATTGTCGTTGATGCCATTTTGCTTGGCCAAGTCCACAATTTTTATCCCCTCTAAGTGGTGTAATTTAAAAAGATCGATACTTTGGAGTTTGATCGACTCAATACATTTTATCAATGCATTCATCGCCTCGTTTTTGAGGATCTCGTTAAAGTCAAGTTCTTGGGCATCTTCGGTTTGGAGGTTGAGCCAAAAATCATCGTCAATTGAGGTAGTTTTTACCTCTTTCCTGAGGTATGACATACCTGTATTTGCTGCAATAGTGCAGAGGTAGGCAAAGAGTTTGCCAGCCTCCGAGTACTTGCCATCTTTAAAATTCAACCAAAATATCAGAAAAACTTCTTGATGGATTTCTTTCCACCCGTTTGTTCCTAAATTTGGAAATTTAGTTTTGATGAATTTAAAAATCGGCTTTCCGTACTTGTCCAATAACAAAATAATACCCTGATTGTGGTCTTTGGAGAGAACTTCTAAAATTTTCGAATCTTCCATTTTATCGTTTTCTGTTGATTAATACCACCTGTTGGATTTCGTTAGGTGGAGTTTGATAAATTATTTTATGTTGGTTTGATCTTTTTTGTTGGCTGGCAACGATTTTCAAAATTGATAACAATCTTTCGTCTAAGATTAACATGCAAAAAGATGCTTAATCATCCTGTTGCAACTTTAAATTTGCGGTGAATTTACTCAACTTCTTACCAAATCAACTTCAGCATGAAGGCTATTTTTTACCCAGTTTTTTTTACGGCTTTTTTCATCCTGCCAACCAATACTTTAAAATGCCAAAACTGTCCGAGTGCTTCGGATAATCTTTACTCCAACAAAATTGATGTGGTTTTCTGCGTACCAACTGACAGTGTTATTCGAGCCACTGATCAGAATTTTAAAACGGAAGTAAAAGGTTTCAAAATCAAGGGTGGAACTTCTTCTCACTTTAGCGATTGGGATGACTCCTTAAAACCGGGTGTTATATATTTTTATGCGCCCATTTACAAAAACGCCTCTAAACAACTCGACGCGGGCAGCATCCTTGCAGTGGCCTACCTTAAAAATCCGCCCCAATTCTTTTTGAAAAATAATGAATTCACCCCCAATTCACCCTATTCTATTGACTTTGAAAATGCTGTGGCCGGTACGGATTCAATCGAAGTTCAAATTGTACCCACTGAATTTATGGGCGAATGGACCTCGGCAATAGGTTTTTCCTCGGCAGCCGCCTATGCTTTGGTATTTGAAAATATAAATCAACGGAGATTTTCATTTGTCGCACCTCCTGTTTTGTCAGGCAATTTCTTGATTTCTACACGTTTTTTGACTTCAAAAGATCCTTCTTATTTTACTTTTCCGGACACTATTAGGTCTTCGGTACCGTTTGCCGCAGGGGCAAAACTTGAATTGCCCAAAAAATTTGAACTTAGAATCAGTGCCGGGCGTATTCAATTAAAGGTTGAGATACCAGAGGTTCATAAACGAAAATTGATTGAGTTTTACATTTCTCAAGACAAAACATTGAGTCAAAATGATATACTTTTAGGAACAAATCTTAACGAGGAATTCGGAAAAATTGCACCGAAAGAATTTCTACTGGATTATTCGTTCCGAATCCCAGTAGCATTGAAGAATGGTCAATATTATATTATTGCCAAAATAAAAGGCGATGGATATGCAGCATCGGAGCAACCTATTTCCATTCGTATTTGACAAAAGATGTAAAGGTTATTGTATTGTGGTTTAGATCCGTGCAATCAAACCCAAATCGCAAATACCTTTTTCCCCTGCACCTCCAACCACTCGTTCTTCCAAGTCTTCACCCCCGAATGGTCAAAAATCACGAGAAACCCTTCCTCCAAATTTTGCCGATCCAGATAATCGGCAAGTTGCGCCAGCCCATCTTCGTGGGCTTCCGCGCCGCGCCAAAGTTTTAGTTCGGCCAAATACCGGAACTGGTTAAAAGTGATGACCACGTCCAACCGTTTTTCCTCCGAAATCTGCGCTTCTTTGAACGAGTAGCCACGACCGTTCAAAATCGGTTTTAAAAAAGCCAAAAAAACAAGTCGACCGTGGCGTTCCAAAAAATCGCGGTCTTGGCGGCTGTATTGCTCGCGCATGAATTGCTGAAATTTCAGCAGAACGCCTTCCATGTTGAGGCTCCCATTTTTGTTCACCAAATTTGGCGAGGAGGTCAGGTGCGCGACGACCTGCGGCGAAGTTTCCGTTTTTGAAATATAATAATTGTAAATCAACTGGGCGTAAACCCGATTGTGGACGTGCAACCTGTCCCCATTTCTCAAAATGCCAAATTGGACACCGAGCTGAACCGCAGGATTGTGAATATTGTATGACACCGAATTGCCATTCATCAAAATCCCGTTCACCAAATCGGAGAGTTCCGGGTAGTTTTCGAGGTTCGAAATCAAGCTGTCAAAATTGGCGTTGCCCTCACGGACGAGTTGCTGCACCGTAATTTCGAGATCGTGTTCCGTCCATTCCCGCTCCGTTTTTTCGGGCAAAAACTCCTCGTCCAGCATTTTGCAAAGTTTCGAGACCAAAAACGGGTACCCAGACGTATAATAATGTAGGCGTTCTGCAAATTTCGGGGCATCCAATTTCACCCCCCGCACGGCGGCATATTCTTCGAGCATCGGCACGATTTCGTGGGGCAAAAGGTTCATGTCCACTTTAAAATCGGTGGCGATATTCCAAGGCGAGTTGAATTTTTGCTCGGCATCGGGGCGCAGTTTTAGTTTCAGGGTTTTCACATCGTGGACACCGGCCAGCACGACGGCATGGAAAGTTTCGTCGCTGCCTTCCAATTGGTCGAGGAATTTGTTCCGCAGCATCCCCAAAAAACTGACGAACAACTGGTTGTTGCTGCTTTTGTCGACCTCATCTATTAGGATGACTATTTTTTTCGGAGTACTTTTTACCAGATCTGAGATAGCCTTTGAAAGCCCACTCATGTCTTTTATTAGTATAGATTTTGCTTCCAAGTATTTTGCTAATTCTGGGTCAGAATTTTGGACAAACCTTGCCAACAACATAAAAAAGTTAGGGCAAAATCTTTCTTCACTCAAAAAAACAGTATCACCAATCCCTTCAAAACTGGTTCGAAAAGCCATGTACCCGTCCGACTGGTTCAACATCTCGGTCAACCGAAAAAGCACGGTCGTCTTTCCGTATTGCCTCGGACGGTTGATAATAAAATACCGCCCGGCGTGGATCATCGCCATGATTTGCGCCAATTTCCCCGAAATATCGGCCATAAAATGTCGAGCAGGAATGCAGGCTCCGGTGATAGTAAATTCTTTTTCCATTTTAAAAAAGTGAAAGGT
This sequence comes from Saprospirales bacterium, assembly GCA_031398055.1. Lineage (GTDB taxonomy): Bacteria > Bacteroidota > Bacteroidia > Chitinophagales > Saprospiraceae > M3007. The sequence continues at coordinate 24,838 of JANNMS010000341.1, forward strand.
GCTGGTTTGGACAGCAAAAGTAGCGTGTTTTCTTGCCGCCAGTAAAAAATAGGCGGGCTGTCATTTCACCTCATTTTCGTCCACATCACGCTCCCCCACCCTATTTTTGGGGTTTTTCCGCGCATTTTCGATCTGTTTCAAAAAATTGTCGGGTGTCACCACCGGGATTTTCATTCGCTCTTCAAATGCCACGCGTGATTCGCCTGCCGCTGTCCCACCTTCAACAGCGGCTTCGCGGTTTTCAACAAAACCTTCGGCATCTGCCCGGATCGCATTGATCCGGGTGGCTTCTTCGCCGAGCATCGTAAAAATCAGTTCGAGGTCGGTCATGTGGTCGCGCAGGTTTTGTCGGCTCAGACCTTTATATTTACTGTATTCGCCGGGGGTCATGCCAAACGTAGCCCGCGAAATTTCGGCTGTCAAAATCGAATATTCCATGCCTTCCTGAACGCCACGGTCTTTCCATTCGCCGGTCAGTTTGTTCCGAATGTCAATACTTTTCATCCGGTGCTGGATCCACTCCTCCGAATAACCCTTTTCCCTGTAAAGTGCACGTGCCCGCTCGGCTGCCAATTCCGGGTTTTCGACTTCCAGCACCCGTTCGTAGGCCACTTTGGCAAACCATTGTTTGAACGGTTCGGCTTTTGGCGATGGGATAGACTGGATAATACGGAACATTCCTTGCGTATTGGCGCAATCAGTGGTGTACAATTTGCCGTCGGCGGCAGGTATTTTCAGTTGTCCGATAATTTCGGACAACTGAGCAAAGCCCTCGTTCACCAATTTTTTCTTCAAATCGCTCCAATATTTTCGGGGGCGACCGCTTTCTGTCAGCACTTCCACCACATCCACCACGGCAAACCACCATTCTTCGGCGTGCCAGATTCGGCGGATTTGTTTTTCCTGAAAGACAATGATTTTATCTGTTTCTTCCATGACCGTTTTTTGAAAAATACCACTCAAAGGTAAATGAAGAATTTCGGATGCTCCTTCTTTAGGTTTATCTGTAAATAAATTTATTTACTTTTCTGGACATAAACTTATCAGTACTGAAAGATATTTACAAAAACGTACAAACATTTATACTCGAAAAAAATTTTGTACAGATTTGTAAATATTTTTCTGTTCAATAATTTATTTGTACAAAAATGAAAATATTTTTCCGTGCAAACCAATATCAGTATTTACTTTTGCTGGCAAATATTTACATAAATTTACAAATACAGAAAAAAACGTTCAAGTAATTATTTTACAGTAAAAATATTTACAAATCTGTACAAATAAGTACACGCACAAAATTTTCCGTACAAATATTTACAAAAAATGATTCTTGCAGTTACGAATTTGAAGGGTGGGGTGGGGAAGACCACCATTGCCATCAATCTCGCGGTCGAATTTGCCCTGCGCGGCAAAAAAGTTTGCTTGATTGACCTCGACGAGGGCCAAAAATCCGCACTTGTTTGGGGCGAAAACCGAGCAGAAAGCGACCGTAAACCATTCATCAAAGTGGAAAGTCAGGCCGCGAAGCAGTTGTTTTACAACATTCCGAGCCTGAAAGAAACCTACGATTTGGTCATCATCGACGGCTGCCCGACGCTGGCCGAGGTGCAAAGCCGGATTATCTGGGCTGCGGACATCATTTTGGTTCCCGTCAAACCGTCTGAGTTGGATTATCGCAGTTTTGAACAATTTTTGGAACAGTACACGCGCCTCGCCGCCGAACGCCCGGCAGAACGCAAATTATTGGGTTTCACTTTGCTCAACGGTGTGGTCTCAAACTCGAACATCGCCAAGAACATCGAAGAGGCTTTGGGGCATTACGAGCAGTTGCCGTTGCTCAAAACGAGGCTCGGACAGCGCATTTCCTACGCCGAAAGCATCAGCGATGGGGTAGGGGTTTCGGAGTACAAAGACCCAAAAGCCAAGTCAGAAATGGCTGGGTTGGTGGATGAAATCGAAAAAATAATTGCCAACTTTTAATTTTAAAATCAATTTTCGATGAAAAAAATAGAGCCAAAATTTATAAAAACAACTCCCCAGCAAGAAACTGCCGACCTCGAGGCGACATTTAATATTCTTAAAAATAAGGAAAAAATTGCTCCGGAAAAACCAGCCCAAAAGTCCAAAAAGCCCGGTCGCCCTGCAAAAAAAAGAACGGTCGAAGCACCAGCAAAAAGGGATGGAAAAACACGTTTGACAATTGATTTGCCAACGGAAATTTATGAAATCACGCAAAAACACAAAGAAGAAACGGGGCAAAATTTCACCCATTTAATAGTCAGTTTGTTGCGAAAGCATTTCAATCAAACGAAGTAAAACACGCGCCAAATTTTGAAAAAAGAACGGATGGAATGAACAGGGAATCGGCATCACCTTTTTGGGAAATGGACAATCTTAGCCATTCCGATATCGCCAGCCAAATCAGTAAATGAGTGCGCGTGAAAAATACCATCAAGTTTTTCGGGATTTGGAACATCCTACAGAATCCAAAGGTGTCAAATTTGACACCTTTTTTGCGCAACTCGCCGCCGGTTCTCTCTAAAAAAACCAAAATTTTGGTTTTGACTTCAAAACCTGATTTTTTAAAAAATTAAAAAGGCACACCCACAAAAGCTTTTTGAGTGTGTTTTTTAGTTTTAATAAGTTTCCTAATTTAGAGGGTTGGTAATTCATTGAAAATCAACAAGTTAAGCACCATCAAACAGACATTTTTGGGAAACCAAACAGACAATATAGGGATGAAATCAAGACAAATTTGAGAAGGAAACAAGACAAGTTTAGGAGGCAAACCGGACATTTTTGGGAAGCAATCCAGACAAATTTGGGAACTGTGCCCAACCTGAAATTTCTGGTCGTGACAAATTTCAAAAGGCTAATCACGACAAATTTGGGAAGCAGAAAGGCATTGTTTTAAACAAATAATGGCCTTTTGTTCAAATTCGAGCACTGAATCACGACAAATTTGGGAAGCAAATTTTTTAAATACCTTTTAAAAAAGACAAATTTGGGAAGAAGGCAAGGTGTTTATTCAAAGAATCCGGACAAATTTGGGAAGCGCGGAATCGATTGTTTTTTGAATTCAAACATATCATTTTAAATTTGGAGGGGAAAACCAGACAAATTTGGGAAGCAGGGCAGTTTTTGAAATCAAGACAAATTTTTAAAACAGGCTTTATTTTTAAAAGACAAATTTTTGCAGTTGTCTTTTTTGTCTATCTTGCACGCTCAAACATCATTTTCGGACGAAAATTTTCCAGTCAAATGAGCGAAAATAGAGAAGTGAAGCCGTTCCAAAACCCAGATTTGGTGGTGCTGCGCAACCCGGTGGCGCGGGCGAAATTTGGCCTTTCGCTCATCCAACAGAAGTTCCTTTTTGAAGTTTTTGCTTTTTTCAAAGACCGTCCGGCTGACCGGCTGGCGCGTTTCAACATCCGTGAATACTTCGGACGGCTGGGAATTTCGACCAATAATTTGAAGGAATACGTCCGGGAAGTGGAAGAAATGCGAAAATTCGACATCAAAATACCGACTGGCGACAATGAAAAAGGCGTGAATTTTATTGGTGTGACGCTTTTTGCAAGCGTAGAATATCGGGTAGGGGAGGACAGAAATGGCTACATCGAGGTCGAAGTTTCTGATAAATTAAAACCGTATTTTTTAGAAATTGCAAAAGGTGATTTTTTTTATTACCACATTGCCAATACAAGAGTACTAAAAAGTATTTATTCTATCAAACTTTATTTGCTTTTAAAATCCTATGCTTGGCGTGGAAAATTGGAAGTCGGTTTGGATGAATTGAAGGACATTTTGGAATTGGACAACAGTCAGTACAAACAATATCCGGACTTTCGGAAGCGTGTTTTGGACCGGGCGCGGGAGGAAATGACCGAAAAAAACGACATCACTTTTGATTACGAAGAAGTGCGCGCGATTGCCGGAAACAGCAAAAGTTTGGTAGTAAAAATCAAGTTTCGGATATACGATAATCCAAATGTGAAGCGCACGCCGGTGCGGATTGAAATGCCCGGCGGAGAGCCGAAAGAGATTTCGGAGCACATTGATTTGGAAACTAAAACCGCCAAGCCAAAAGAAAAACCTACGAAAAATGCCCGCGAAGCCGTTGCCCGCGATTCGGATTTGGACAAAAATGTGGCGGCGATGTTCCGGAAATTTGACCCAGAAAGTTCCGAGGAATTTATGTTGGACTATGCCTACGGCCTCGGGTACTCGCTCGAAAAAATTCTGGATGGGCTTTTTTATGCCGAGCAGCAGGGCAATGTCAAGAATATTTTTGCCTATTTGCCCGTGATTTTGAAGGGCAGGGCAGGGGAGGGGATGGCCGAAAAAGCACAACGAAAACGCGACGCGCTGAAAAAAGCAGAAGCCGAAAAACGCCGTTTGACTGCACTTGCGAAGGAATATTCGCAGTTGTTGGACAAGTTAGATTCAATAAAAAGGAACATCGTCCGGCAAATTGTTGGGGAAAATCCAACGGCAACCGAGTCGGTTGTGGCACAAATTAAATCAAGATATTCCGGCCAATTTGGCATCCACGAGCACATCACGATTGATGCTTTTCGAGAAAATCCATTTCTCAGAAGTTTGGTGATTCAGGAATTTCGAGTGCTTTTTCCAGATATTTTTGGTGGTCAAAATGGCCTCCGGGAGGCCGAAGACAGGCTGGCGGAGGTGAAAAAGGAGGCGAAGGAGATTGACCCGAATTATGTGCTTTGAGTAATGTTTTTACTGCCAAATTTGTGCTTTGGCCTTTTCGATGTGTTTTTGATAATTTGTGAAAACTGAATTTTCTGCTGCTTTTTCCAATATTTGGCACACTTCGTTGACATAAGCATTGTGTTCTTCTTTTTGTTGGTTCTGCTCGTTTCTAATTTGCCGGACAGCTATTTTCCATTCCTCAATTGTTTTGTTCGCTTTTTGTAACTCGGTGCGGAGGGCATTGAGGTTTGCGGAATGTACTTCGTTGTCGGATAAAAGTTGCCTGACCATACGCTCTGATTTTGCAATGGTATTTTTTTCAGAAAACATCACGTAAATAATGTAGTCTGACATTTCATTTGTGCATCTGCTGCCCTGTTGAGCAGCTCAACGTAATCTGTGAGTGGAACACGAGCCTGAATATTTTTTGTGCTGGCCATAAAATTGATTTTTTTGTGAAAATTTTCGTAAGTGTCTATATTTGAATTCGGTTGTATTTGAGTGTATACAGTTGTAATTGAAGTGAAAACTTGATTTTTTGAAATTTGTTTTGCTTACCAAACAAGAAATTTTTTGTGAAGATTGAAAAAGAAAAATTATAGCAAAAATTTTTGAAAATATATTGTTATAAATAAGCCCAATAAAAGTACGCCGCCAAGGCTTATCCTGATTTGGTAAAATCACATTCGATTCTTGGTCAATTTTTGTTCAGGAAAACCGCAACACAAAGGCATCAAATTCAGCATTTTCGACCTTGCCCAATTTTTTCCGCAGCCGATAACGGCCTTTCCAAACACTTTCGGTTGAAATGCCGAGTGCCTCCGCGATTTCGCGGGTCTCGAAACCCAATTTCAACATCATAAAAAGGCGCGTGTCGGAAGCACTCAAATCTGGGAAAGCAGTTTTCAGGCGAAGACCAAAATTCGGAAACGCTTGTTCAAATATTTCCCGGAACATCACCCTGTCCGACTCGGTCAGAATTTTCATCCGCCGCAGGTGGCCGATTGCCAAATTGGAATCCGCGGCAAAGGTGCGCTCGTCGACTGGTTCGGGGCTTTGCAGGTTGAGGTCGGCAATGAGGCGTGTTTTTAGGTCGAGCATTTGCCGATTGATACGCACCAGCTCTCGGCTTTTTGCATGCAACTTGGCCTGCGAGCGTTGGAGGGCTTGTTGTTGCAGGCTTTCGCGGGCGGCGGCGAGTTCATTTTCTGTTTCCAAAAGTTGTTTGTCTTGTTGCAAAAGCCGGTTGTGTTGTTCGACCAAGTGCTTCCGGTTGCGTTGTCTGAAAAACAAAAACGACACGATGGCCAGCGCAAGCAATAACAAAAGGGCAACGGCGAGGACTTGCAAGCGCAGGTTTTTTTGTTTCAACGCTGTCTCGGAGAGTTGTTTTTTATGCTGTTCCACCGCGAATTTGTAATTCAAGTTACTGATTGTCAGGCTTTTTTGTGTGTTAAACGCTATTTCGTGCAAGCGGCGGCTGGTGCGTTCGTGGCGCAAGGCGAGGCCGGTTTGGCCGAATCGAATTGCGCCGCGTTTGTCAGGCGTTCACCGCGCACCATTTGCAAAAAAGCCCTCGTCGAATCGTTCGGCGCGACCCTATCCATGGCGTCGAGGTGGGCAAAAACGAGGTTTTGAGGCTGTTCCGTGTTGTCCAAAGTACCATAATAAAAACATTGGAAACCCAGCAGATGCCATTTTGCAGCCAGTTTTTCTTGGATTAGCCGGACACAACTGTCGGGACATTCGACCGGGAGGCTACTGAAAAAGTCGTTGTTCTCAAAAATCGCAGGCTGACGCTCCACTGGTTTTTGCCAACAATTGGGCAGTAAAAAAACAAGCGAGAGCAGTGCAAACAACAAACAAGCGGGTGGGTAAAAGTGGTGTTTCATTCACAGGTCAAACGCATTAAAATCCATTCCCGAAGGGAATCTATGTTTATAGAAATTGAAATGGACATGCACGAGAAATCCCGAAGGGATTTTATGTAAAAACTCGCGCCTGAAAACATAAA
>JANNMS010000007.1:0-4361 GCA_031398055.1 Saprospirales bacterium
GAATTTCCAAAATTCCTACATTCTGTAAATTCTAAAATCCTGCAAATTCTGATTCAGACAGGATTTTAGAATTTCCAAAATTCCTACATTCTGTAAATTCTAAAATCCTGCAAATTCTGATTCAGACAACAAATTCCCAAATTACGAATCAACCAAACACCACCACGATGTCCATCAAAAAATTAGAAAATTACGCCCTCGGCCAATGGATTTCCGGCGACGGCGATGGTGTCCCACAGTTCAATGCCATCACTGGCGAGGTCATTTTCACGGCCAGCAGCGAAGGTTTGGACTACGCCGCGATGATGAAATACGCCCGAAAAACTGGCGGCGAAACGCTCCGAAAAATGACTTTCCACGAGCGCGGGCGGTTGCTGAAATCCCTCGCGATGTACCTTTTGGAAAGGAAGGAAAAATTTTACCCAATCAGTTATTTGACCGGCGCGACCCGCCCCGATTCGTGGGTTGACATCGAAGGTGGAATCGGTAACTTGTTCGCGTACAGCAGTTTGCGCAAAAAATTTCCCGACGAACCATTTTATGTGGATGGCGAAGCCGTCAAACTTTCGAAAGAAGATGGCTTCATTGGGCACCATATTATGGTGCCAAAACGAGGTGTCGCGGTGCACATCAACGCTTTTAATTTTCCGGTTTGGGGGATGTTGGAAAAAATTGCGGTCAATCTTTTGGCTGGCGTCCCGGCGATTGTCAAACCGAGCGAACAGACTTCTTTTTTGACCGAAGCCGTTTTTCGAGAAATGATTGCCTCGAATATTTTGCCACCTGGCAGTTTGCAATTGGTTGTCGGAAAAGGTTTGGGGATTTTGGAGCCCATCACTTCGCAGGACATCGTAACGTTTACTGGCAGTGCCGCGACCGGGCGAAAACTGCGGGCGCACCCGGCGATTATCAAAAATTCCGTGCCGTTCACGATGGAAGCCGACAGTTTGAACGCCGCGATTTTGGGCGACGATGCCGAGCCGGGAACGCCTGAATTTGATCTTTTTATCAAAGAATGTCGCCGCGAAATCGTGACGAAAGCAGGGCAAAAATGCACCGCGATCCGTCGGATTCTTGTCCCCGAAAATTTGTTTGAAGATGTTGAAAAATCTTTGGTCAAAGCACTTTCCGCCACCGTTTTGGGCGACCCGGCAGCCGAAAATGTTCGGATGGGCGCGTTGATCAATCGCCGACAACTCGAACGGGTTTTGGAAAATTTGAAATTATTGACCGAAAAAACGGAGATCATTTCTGGAAACCTCGAAAATTTCGAAGTCGTCGGTGCGGACAAAAACCGGGGCGCATTTTTGCCGCCGATTTTGTTGAAAAATGACCGTCCGAAAGTCAAAAAAATCACCCACGAAACTGAGTGTTTTGGCCCCATTTCTACTTTGATGCCATACAAAAAACTGGAGGATGCCATCCAAATCGCCAATCTCGGCAAGGGTTCGCTGGTCTCGACGATTTGCACTTTTGACCGGAGGGTTGCCAAAGAATATGTTTTGGAAGCCGCCGCTTTTCATGGCCGCATCCTGATTTTGAACCGCGAATCGGCCAAAGAAAGTACGGGACACGGCTCGCCGATGCCACTTTTGACGCACGGCGGCCCCGGTCGGGCGGGTGGTGGCGAAGAAATGGGCGGGGTGCGCGGCGTGAAACATTACTTGCAACGCACGGCAATTCAAGGTCATCCGACCGATTTGACGGCTGTGACCAACCAATTTCAGGTCGGTGCGGAGCAGTTCGAAACGGACATCCATCCTTTTAAAAAACATTTTGAAGAATTGACCATCGGCGAAACTTTGGTCACTGCCAAACACACAGTCAGCCTGGTCGACATCCATAATTTTGCGAATGTCAGCGGCGATAATTTTTATGCCCACATGGACGAAACTTCGTTGGAAGGCACGCCATTTACCCAACGAGTCGCGCACGGATATTTTGTGCTGTCGAAAGCCGCCGGGCTTTTTGTGGATGCCAAAAAAGGCCCCGTTTTGTTAAATTATGGGATTGACGAGTGCCGTTTTACAAAACCAGTTTATCCAGGAATGACCATCGGCGTGCGGCTGACGGTGAAAGAAAAAATTGACCAAGAAACCCGCACGTCAGAGGATATCCCAAAAGGAATCGTAAAATGGTTGGTGGATGTGTACGATGAAATGGACGAAACGGTGGCAATTGCAACGATTTTGACGATGGTTCGGAAAATGGAAGGGTGACGTTTTTCAAAAATCCACCAACTGTTTTCGGCCAAATCTAAATTCAAAAGATATATTTGCCCTGCCATAAATTTTTTAACTAACCCAAAATTGAAGTAAAATGCGTAATGACAATGAAGAAGGCGGCGGCGGCAATGGATGGCTTTGGTTCATCCTGATTTATGTGGTCGGAGGCGGTATTTTGTACATGACCACGGGGATTTTGTTGCTCCCGATTCCGAGAAAATAGGGCACGAGATGGAGCGAAAAACCCGTGAGAAAGTGGTCATCGAATCACAATCCGTTCGTTTTTGGAATCAATTTGCCCGGAACGCACGTGATTTTTTTAGGAAGTTGTCCATTTTTGAAAATTACACCCACAATTGGCGGCTCGTTCTGACCGCGGCAATTGTGGGTGTTTTGCCTTTGATGATGTTCCAAAAGCTCGGTTTTAAACATCACCAGATGGTTTCTACTGTTTTGATGTTGCCGTTTTTTTGGGTGCTGGTTTTGAAAAACAGGTTTCGGGCGGGCATTTTTTTTGTGGCTGCGGTGTATGTTTTTCATGGGATTGCGGCCATTTATTTGACCCAAAAAAATCCAATGGCGATGGCCGCGTTTTTTCCCGGGGGCGAAAACTATTGGAAAGCCCAAATCGAATGGATTACCACAGGTTTTGACCCAGAATATGACCCGAAAAATTGGATGCCGATGCACTTTATTTTATTGGTTGGGATTTCGTTTTTTTCGGTCGTGACGCTCGGTTTGATCCCATTTTATCAAGGTTTTTTTGAAACGGATTTGATGAATTTTTATGTCGGAAATCTGTTGCAAGTCAGTGAAAATCAGGCAGTTGCGCTGACCGTCGGTTGGCATACTTGGTCGGTGATGCGCGGGATTTGCTACTCGATTATCGTTTTTGAAATGACTTCGTGGACAATTGAAAAACTGACCAAAAAAAAACTTTGCGAAACCAAAGAACGCCGCCAGCGATGGGTTTTTGGATTGCTTTTTTTTAGCCTTGATTTTGGTTTGAAATTTTTCACGATGGAAAATGTTCGAGATATACTTTTTAAAAATTTACATCACTAAAAATTTTATTTTAAAATGAATTCAAGGGAAGTTCCAAGTGCAGCCGGTTTTATCATCGGTGCAATCATCGGTGGCATGACTGCCCAAAGTTTTGGAATGCAAGGCATCGGCAAAACGCTTATCGCAATCGGAAGTGGGATGTTGGGCGGTTTTCTTGCAGATTTGATTGCTAAAAATTACAGAAAATGAATAAAGAATCAACCATTGGATTGGCCGTTGCTTTTGCAACCCTGCTTTTTGTTTTTTGGGTTGGTAGCTCGAAAAATAATGTTGCGCCACCAATCGAAGTCATTGAAAATGAACAATTTATAGCAAATTACGGCACGCCAATTTTGGATGGAAAATCGGACGATGCCGTTTGGCAAACTTCAAATTGGTTGCCGCTCGACCAAAATTGGATTGGAAAAATGCCCACTTCCTCTGATTTTTCAGGAAGGTACAAATTGGTTTGGGATGAAAATTTTCTGTACGTTTTGGCAGAAATCATGGACGATACTTTGATTGATATTCACCCCGACGGACTCCAAAAATATTGGGATGACGATTGTTTGGAGATTTTTGTGGACGAAAATGCATCTGGTGGAAATCATCAATACAGTTACAATGCTTTCGCGTACCACATTGCTTTGGATGGAAAAGTGGTGGACATCAATCCAAAAGGTGAGTTTACTTTTTTCAATGACCATTGCACGACGGTGCGAAAAACAGTTGGTCACACCTCGATTTGGGAAGTTGCTGTGCGCGTTTTTGATGGGAATAAATACACCGACGGTGGCGAAAACTATCCGAAATCATTGAAAAGGGGCAAAACAATGGGATTCATGTTGGCTTATTGCGACAATGATTTTTCACCGGAACGGGAAAATTTTATGGGAAATTTGGAAGTCGAAGGAGAGGATAAAAACCAGGGTTGGATTGATGCTTCGGTTTTTGGAACACTGAAACTGAAATAGGAGGTCGAAATTTATTTCGACCATTTATAGTCTAAATAAATTTCGACTTCCAAAACTACCATTCCTTTTTTTTCCGAAAAGAAACACCTCGAAAAAAGGCAACGGGCAAATCATTTTG
>JANNMS010000015.1:0-14019 GCA_031398055.1 Saprospirales bacterium
CGTTTCGGGTCGCAGACCCTCACGAGCATGGGCAGTTTTTTTTAATTAAAATTCAAATTAAACCCAACCATGTACGTCGCCAGCGAAGGATAAACGTACAGTTCGATGCCACTGTTCAAAGCATTCGAGCCGGGCAGTTCGGGTGTGAAACCGGAGAATTTTTTGGAGATAACCGGGTTTTGCGTCGTGGCAAAAAACCGCGCGCGACTGATGCCCGCCCGTTTCAAAATATCGCCGGAAAGGGTGTAGCCCAACGTAATATTATTGATTCGGAAAAACGAACCCGATTCCACAAAATAGGTCGAAGGTTTCGGGATGGAGTTCGAGGCGCGCGGCTCGTTGGTGTCCGGGGCGTAATCGCGCCAGCGGCTCGTGCGGCTGGCCTCGACGTTGTCGTTTCCAAAACGCACGCCTTTTTTGCCGTTGTACACTTTGTTTCCGGCGTTTCCGTAGCAATCAATGGCAAAATCGAGGTTTTTCCAAGTCGCCCCAGCACTGATTCCGTAAAAAACTTTGGGCTGGTACGAACCCACAAAAACACGGTCGCGCTCGTCCAAAGCACCGTCGCCGTTCGTGTCCTTGTACCTGAAATCGCCCGGTTTCGTGCCGGTGAAAACAGCCGCGCCAGCAGATTTTATTTGATTGGTGTCCTGAAAAATGCCGTCTGTTTCGTACACCCAAAAACTGCCGATGGGCTGCCCAACGACCGTTTTGGTGGTGACTTCGCCGTTGCCGAGGCCGCCTTCGGTTACAAAACCTTCGCCTCGGACTGCTTCGACCAGGTTTTTGTTGAAAGTGGCGTTGAAACCGAGGAAGTAGCCAAAGTTGCTGCGGCTGTAATCGCTCCATTTCAGGCCGAGTTCGAGGCCTTTGTTGCGCACGTCGGCAGCCCGGGAAAGCAAGCCGTCGGGGTCAACGACCGGCGGTGTTTGAACAGGCAAATAAGCCTCCGTCAATTTATTGTAGTAAGAAATCTCGCCCGTGATGTGGTTCATCAAGCCAAATTCCACGCCCATGTCAATGGATTTTGTCTCCTCCCAAGTCGCCGTCGCGTCTTTCAATTGGTTGATGGTGATGCCTGCGACGAGGCCGTTTGGAAAACCGTACGGGTTGGTATTTGACACGGAAGTCAGTTGCGACAAGTCGTTGTTGACAATCCGCGAAATGTTGTCGTTGCCCAAAAGTGCGTAGCCGCCCCGGATTTTGAGGTAGTCCACGACCTCGACATTTTTCAAAAAACCTTCGTCCGACAAAATCCACGACGCGCCGACGGAGTAAAAATTTCCCCACTGCTCCGACTCCGGGAACGCGCTCGAACCGTCGCGGCGGAGCGTCGCCGTCAAATTGTACTTGTCCATCAAACTGTAATTGACCCGCCCGAAAAAACTTTCGCGGGTCAGCAAAAAACCGCCGTCGCTGACCGTCACCGAGGTCGGGTTGCCTTGTCCGATGTACCAAAGGTTTTCGTCCTCCGGGACTTCGGCGGCGCGGAAAGTTTGCGAACGGCTCCGGTCGCGCTCGGCGGAGTGCCCGGCGAGGAGTTCGACGTTGTGGTTGCTGCCGATTTTGGTGGAATATCGCAGCGTGTTGTCCCAGACCCAGTAAAATTTGTCGGAGTTGAAAAGCCGCAATTCCGTTTTCGTGTTGCTGTAAATACCGTATTTGTACAGGCCGTTGAAGTTCGTGTTTTTGTCCTGAATTTTGTCAAAACCCCACGACGAACGGAAAGTCAAACCTTTCAAAATCTCTGCTTCGCCAAAAAAACTGCCCTGAAAACGGTTGCCTTTCGACTTGTTGTTGGCCAGTTCGAGCGCGGCGAGCGGGTTTCCGACGCTCAAACCGTTGACGTAGCCATAATTTCCGGTCGAATCCTTGACCGGCGCGGTCGAACCCATGCGGTAGGCATCGGTGAACGCGCCCGCCGTTTTGTTGTCGCTTTTTGAAATGTTCACGTTCAGCACGTTGCCCAATTTCAAAAAGGAAAACGGGCGGTACTCGTTGTTTGCCCGGAGGGTAATTCGGTCAAATTCTGCGCCGCGCAAAACGCCTTCGTCCGAAAAATAACCAGCCGAAAAAAGGTAGGTCACGTCTTTTGCCCCGCCGCTGACCGTCATGTTGTGGCTTTGAACGAGGCCGTTTTGGGTAATTTCTTTGAACCAATCGGTGTTGTTTTTCAAGTTCAAAACGTCCGGGAAAAGCGGCACTTGGTTGTCGTAGGCCCGAGCCTCATTCGTGTATTTTGCGTACAAAACGGCATCGGCCATTTTCACGACGTTGATTAATTTGCGGTAGCCAATGTACGAATCAAAACTGACTGCCATTTTTCCCTCGCGACCCCGTTTTGTGGTGATTAAGATGACCCCGTTTCCGGCACGTGTGCCATAAATCGCCGCCGCACCGTCTTTCAAAATGTCAATCGAAAAAACGTCCGCACCGTTGATGTTCGTGATGTCGTCGGTGATGACCCCGTCCACGACATAAAGCGGGTTTTCGTTCGTCAAAATCGTATTGATGCCCCGGATCTGGACGCGCGGCTGCTTGCCCGGTTCGCCCGTCCCGATGACCTGAATGCCAGCCGCCAGACCTTGAACGCCCTGAATCGGGGTCAAAAGTGGCTGTTTTTTCAGGTCGTCGCCTTTGATTTGAGCGATTGCCCCGGTGACTTGTTTTTTGGTCAAAGTGCCGTAGCCGACGACCACAACTTGATCCAAAACCTGTGCCGATTCCGACAAAACGACATCAATCGTGCGGTTGCCAGCCACTGCGATTTCGGTCGTCGTGAAACCGGTGTAACTGAAAACCAGCGTCCCGTCGGCAGCCACCGCGAGAGAAAATTTGCCGTCAAAATCGGTGACGGAGCCCACACCGCCGCCGCCTTTCACCACAACGGTCGCGCCGATCAAAGCCTCGCCGGTTTTGTCCCGGACGGTTCCGGTGACGGTGATTTGGGAAAATGCTGCGGTCGCACTTGCCGAAAAAAGCAAGGCGAGCAGCCAGAGTTTGGAAAATTTCTTCATAAAAATAGAATGGTTTGGTTATTAAAAATTTGATTCGGATTTTTTCAAACACATAGGCACATAGAAGTTTTCATATAGGACACAAAGGCTATGTTTTCTATGTGAAAACTTCTATGTGCCTATGTGTTTGAAAAAAATCAATACCCCGCGTTCTGCACCAATTTGATATTTTTGTCCAATTCCGCCTGCGGAATCGGCCAGACCAGCCGGTTTTGGGTCAAAGCATACCCAATATTTTGCCCGTTGTGGTCTTTCACATTGTTCATCACATCGATTGCGCGTCCCGTCCTTTTTAAATCGTACCACCGATGGCCTTCAAAAGCGAGTTCCAAACGCCTTTCTTTTTCAATCGCCAACCGCAAATCTGCCTGCGAACTCGCCGTCGTTGCTGCCAAACCGACCCGCGCCCGGATTTGGTTGACCAGTGCGGTAGCCCCCGCTTGGTCGCCCGTTTCGTTCAAAGCCTCGGCTTTCAAAAGCAAAATATCGGCCAGCCGGATGAAAATATAGTTCTGGTTGCTGCCTTCCTGAAAGTTGCGCCACTTGTTGATGAACGGGTATTTCGTTTGCGGATAATGTTCGTCCGACCATTTCCCAGAGACATCTTGAAAAGTGATACTCGCATTTTTGCGGATCATGTCGCCTTCGGCATCGAACACGGCGAGCAAATCGTTCGACGGAATGTTGAACTTTTTCCAGTCCAGACCCCGGAACATTTTCGTTCCCCAGTTGCCGTCCGGTGCGCCGCCGTTGTAATTTATTTCAAAAATGGACTCCGCCGAGTTCTCGTTCGAGTTCAGCCAGAGGTCGTTGTAAGTTGGCAAAAGCGAGTACCCGCCCGCGATGACCGCATCGCAATGCTGCTTCACTTTCGCCCAGTCGTGCGGCTCGACGGTCGCGTAAACTTGGGCCAAAAGTGCATTTACCGCACCTTTTGAGGCAAAACCTTTGTGCTGCGGGGTCGCTTTGACCTTTGCCAAAGCCGTTTCGAGGTCGGCGATGATTTGGGAAAATACCTCGGACTGCGCGTTCCGGGCGGGGAAAATCTGCGGGTAAATCTGTTCCAAAGTTGCCGCCGAAATGGTTTTCACCTCTTTCAATTGCAGCGGCACGTCGCCCCAAAGCCGCGTCGCCTGAAAATACATGTACGCCCGGATGAACGATGCCTCGCCGATGATTTCCTCTTTTCGGTCGGCGGTCAAAAGCGGGTCGGTGACCGCTCGGACGTTGTTAATCACAGTGTTGCACTTGCCGATGGTCGAGTATAAATAGCCCCAGTCGCGGGCGACGTTCGAGTTGGTCGCGTCCAATTTGTAGTCGTCGATCTGAAAATTGGACGGGTTGTCCGCGCCCGCGTAGGCATCGTCGGACTGCGCATCGCCGTTGACAAAATAGTCCAACTGGAAATATTCGTTTTTAAAATCAGCGTACGCACCGGCCAGCGCGGCCTCGGCTTCTGATGCAGATTTATAAAAAATGGAGTCGGTCGCGTTGTTTTCGATTGCGATGCCCTGCGAGGTGGGTTCGAGTTCGAGGAATTTTTCGCAGGATTGGAAGCCCAAAACGGCTGCCGCGAAAAAAGAGAGGAGGATGTATTTTTTCATTTTTTTTAAATTTTAAAAGTCAATGTAAAATTACCCATAGCCATTGCCCGGTTTGGTACCCGCCGCGAAAAATAACCACAATCGAGTACACCAAAAGCATCCCGAGCAGGAAATGCTGCCACTGTTTGGGGATTTTTGAGACAAAATCGTTGAGCATAATTTTTAGGTTTTAATTTTTAAAATTCCGGTTCGTTCAAAAATTTCACCCGGTTCCGTTCCTCTTTTTGTCCCGGAATCGTGTCCAACAAATTTCGGATTTCCTCCACGTTGTCCGTGATTTTCGAGATGTGCCATTCGAGGTTTTTCCTGCCAAATTCCTCCGTTTTCAGCCGCTGGAATTCTTTGTAAAAATAAACTTTGAACGGTGGCGAAAGCCAGGTGCAAAATTCCAAAGCGATTTCGGAGTGGGCAAAAGTGCCGCCGCCGTTCCCCGGTTTTGAAATCAGGCCGATGGCATTCGTTTCCTCGATGTAATTTTTTGGCGAAATCGCCGCCCGGTTTTCCACCGCCCGCAATCGAAAGTTGTGCATTTGCACAACTTTGAAATTCGGGTTGTGCACTTCTTCCCAAGTTTGGAGGTACAGCAGCGTGCTTTGATTACGCAGCCAGTTCAAAATCGTAAAAGCAGGCACGTTGTCGCTGCTTTTTTTGGCGATATCGGTCAGGGAAATGTAGTCCTCCGCGTGAAAATTGTTCACGCGGATGGTCAAGCCTTGGACTTCGAGTGTTTTTTCTTTCATCTGCTTTTTCTTTTGAAACACGCTGAAAACGAACGGGTTAGCAATTTCAAAACATTTTAAACTCTGTTATTTGCACGACTTTAAAATCATTTCCAGACTTCTGAAATTTAAAAAATTTCAGAAGTCTCCGGCCTGTTTCGCCGCCTCCAAAACAATTTCCAAGGACCGCACGACCAGCCCGGCCAAAAACTCAAAAAACAGGTCTGCCTCGCCGCCATACGATTGAATATCAGTCAGATAGCGGTTGTACGCCTCTTTTTCGCTGCCCTCGCTGACCCAAAAAACGGGGTAGCCGCACGAAATCAAAACGAGGTTTGTCAGCAGCCGCGCCGTCCGTCCGTTGCCGTCCATGAACGGGTGGATGGTCAAAAAACGCAGGTGAAATTCAAAAGCGAGCAGCACGGGGTGCGGCGCGTTCCGCTTTTTAAAGTGTATTTTGTCCAGTCCGGCGTTGAGCCAATTCAGCAGATGCTGCATTTTTTCAGGCACCTCGTCGAAGGGTGTGAACGAAAATTTTTCCAGCCGGGCATTGATGATTTCGTTGTTCGCCGATTTCCAGTTGCCAACGTCCTTTTGCTTTTCCGGGTCTTCTTCAACGATGATGCTGCGGTGAATTTCCTTGATTCGGGCAGGCGAAAGCCGCATTTTGCCCTCGCCGACGCGCAGGATTTGGAGCATCACCTCGTCGTGACCCTTCATTTCGCGGATGTCTTTGAGCGGTTTGCCGTCCACCGTGATGTTGCCCACCATGACGCTGCGGGTTTCGGGTTTGGTGAGCGTGCCGCCCTCGATTCGGTTGGAATGGAAATTACATTCCAAGCGAAATTGGTACTCGATTTTCCGCAAAACCTCGTCCGGGAGTTTGCCCCGGGATTCGATTTCGCGGCGGAGGGTTTCGATTTTTTCGAGTTTATTTTGGAGTGGGTTTTCCATTTTCAAGAATTTAAACAAGCCTTAATCCAATTGACTGTCCAGTTCCCGTTCGAGTTCTTCGGTCGTGGGCAGCACGTTTTTCAGGTTTTAGGGGAGCGTTAAAAGTTGTGCCACAACTTGTGGCACAATTTGATTTCCATTTGTCCAGCAACTTGCTGGACAATTTGGCTGGGCAATTGTGCAGCAACTGCTGCACTTTTCAAAACTCCAAATTCACCCCCACCGTCGCCGTCCGTGCCTGCGGATACGTCCCGTAATCCACGCCCAATTCCGTCGCCGACTGCCCAAAAGCATTCACCTCCGGGTCAAAACCACTGTAATTTGTCAAAGTCAAAAGGTTCTGTCCCGTCGTGTACACCGACAACTTGCTGATACCCAACCGTTTGAGCCGAGCCGGGTTCAAATGGTACGACAGCGTCACCGATTTCAAACGCAGGTACGAACCGTCCTCGACGAAGCGCGTCGAGTTGCGCACGTTGTCCACATTTCCACCGCCGACCGCACGCGGAATGTCCGTGTTTCGGTTGTCCGGCGTCCAGCGGCGCAGCACTTCGATCGATTGGTTTTTCGAATCAAACATCCCTTCCAAATCCACCCGCGTCGCGTTGAAAATGTCGTTCCCGTAACTTCCCTGAAAAAACAGGTTCAGATCGAACCGCCGCCAGCCGAACGAATTGGTCAAACCGAAGGTAAATTTCGGGTTGCCGTCGCCAATTTTCGTGCGGTCGCCCGGGTCAAAAATGCCATTTTCGTTCACATCTTTAAATTTCAGGTCGCCCGTTTCCGGGTCAACACCCTCCGAAATGTAGCCGAAAAACGTACCGAGCGGTAGGCCTTTTTTCACAATCGCCACGTCCTGATTGTTGCTGTAAATTCTTCCAAAATAATAAACATCGGTAAAATCGAGGCGCGTCACCACGTTTTTATTGAATGAAATATTGAAATCGGTGCGCCACGACAACGCCTTTTTCGTGAAATTGACGGTCGAAATATTGAAATCCAAACCCTTGTTTTCGATCGCCCCGGCGTTCGTTTGAATGCTCGAAATCGGCAGCGAGTTCGACAACTGGACGTTCAAAAGCACGTCGTCCGTTTTTTTCAAATAAGCATCCGCCGTGAAAACCATGCGCCCGTTCCACATCGAAAGGTCGAGGCCGATGTTCGATTGAACGGTCGTTTCCCATTTCAAATCCGGGTTTCCGTAGGTCGCTTGAAAAGACCCGGGACCCGAAAGCGGGTTCGCCGGGGCGCGGCGGAAATACGAAACGAGGCCGTACCGGGCATAATTCGGGATGCCTTCCTGGTTGCCGTTTTTGCCCCAGCCCGCGCGGATTTTCAAATCGTCCACGCTCGTGTTTTTTGGAAAAAACGGCTCCGCCGAAATGCGCCAACCCGCCGAAACCGACGGCATCGTGCCCCAGTGGTGCGCCAATTTTGACGAACCGTCGCGCCGCAGCGTCGCCGTCAAAAGGTATTTTGAGTCAAAATCATATTGAAAACGGCCAAAAAACGAGGCCAGCGACCATTCTTGCACGTTCGTCGAGGCCGAAATCGAGTTCGCCGCGTTCAAAGTTTTTACCGAAACGTCGGACGGAAAATCATTTCCAGAAATGTACGAATTGCTCCACCGCGATTTTTGGACGGAGTTTCCAGCCAAAAAATTGAGGTTGTTTTTTCCAAAAGACGTGCGGTAGTTCGCGGTGTTTTCCAGCAGCCAAATGTTGGAATTTGACTTGTCGGCCTGCCCCAAACCGTTTTGGTTTCGCCCAAAATTGGTGCGGAACGGGTCGAGGTAATAATTCCATTCGTGGCCGTTGAAATCCGAACCGAGATTGGTTTTTAAAGAAAAACCTTTAAAAATGGCCGCTTCGGCGGTAAAATTTCCAAAAATCCGGGTGTCCGTCGCCTCCTGTTCCGCGCCAAACATGTAGGCAATCGGGTTTTCCCACGACGGCTGGAAGGGGTTCGGGTCAAATTGGCCGCTATTATCGTTTTTGTACGTCCGCAAAAACGGCGGCGTGTTCAAAGCCGCCATGATTACGCCGCCGCGACCGCTGCTCGCGTTGTCCGGCGTGTCTTTCGTTCGGCTGCGGAGGACGTTGATGTTCGTGCCGATTTTCAGCCAATTCGTGGCTTGGTTGTCCAAATTCAAACGCACGGAAGTCCGGTCAAAACGGGCAGGTTTTGCGATGCCTTCGGTGTTCAAATAATTGGTCGAAACCATGTATTTCGTTTTTTCTGTGCCGCCGGAAAAAGCGAGCTGCACGCCCTGCGTTTTGCCGTAGCCAAAAGTTTCGGCTTGCCAATCGGTGAAAAAAGTCGCTGCCGGGTCGAGCGCACCGGGAATAATTTCATCAATCAGTGCGCGGTATTGTTTTGTGGTGAGCGTTTGAATGGTTTTCCGGATGTCGGAAAAACCGGTGTAGGCCGAGAGCCGCACGTTTTGCGTGCCTGCTTTTCCGCGTTTTGTGGTAATCAAAACCACGCCGTTCGCCGCCCGCGCACCGTAAATCGCAGCCGACGAGGCATCTTTCAAAACCGACATGCTTTCAATATCTGCCGGGTTGAGGCCTCGGATGTCGGTCGTCGGCACGCCGTCCACGACGTAAAGTGGTTCATTTCCAGCCAAAACTGAGGTCGCGCCGCGCACCCGAACGGCAATGTCACCGCCCGGTTTTCCCGACGGCTGCACGACTTGCACCCCGGCGGCTTTGCCCTGCAAGGCTTCGGCGGCAGAAACCATCGGTCGGTCGCGGATGTCTTTTTCGTCAATCGAAACGACGGCGGTGGTCAAATCTTTCTTTTTTTGAACGCCGTAACCGACGACGATGACTTGTTCGAGCAGTTGAATGTCTTCGGACAACACCATATTAATATAGGTGCGGCCGGCAACGGCAATTTCCTGCGGCGCAAAACCGGTGTAACTGAAAATCAAAACTGCATCGGCGGGCGCGTTCAGGCGAAAATTTCCCTCGGCATCGGTGACCGTCCCGGAAGCCGCGCCTTTTACCGAAATAGTCGCGCCAATCAGCGGTTCGCCCGCCGGGTCGGTGACTTTTCCAGAAATTTGTGCGGTGAGATTTTGGGTGAAAAATAGGGCGAAAAGGATGGTAAAAAGTTTGGTCATTATTTTTAAAAAGTTAGAGTTGAGTTGAGATTTCGTGATTTTTGTCATTCAGGAGGAATCCCTCTCAGCCCAATTTTGTGGT
Source organism: Saprospirales bacterium (assembly GCA_031398055.1). GTDB lineage: Bacteria > Bacteroidota > Bacteroidia > Chitinophagales > Saprospiraceae > M3007. The sequence goes on from JANNMS010000015.1 coordinate 9,504, forward strand.
GTTTTTTAATTCCTAAAACATTGAAATTCAGCTTTTTAAAATAAAAACCACGGCAAACTGGGTTGGGACGGATTCCTCCTGAATGACAAAAACCACGGCAAACTGGGTTTGAAAGGTTGAAAAATGACGAAAATCACTGCAAAATTACCTTCCCCGTAAACCGCTTGTTTTCAATCAAAATCTGCGAAAAATAAGTCCCTTTCGGCAAAGCCGAAAAGTCGAGTTCCGTTGCTTTTTGTGTCAATTTTTTTTCAAAAACAATCCCGCCGTTCAAATCCAGTAATTGAAAATGCGCCGAATCGCCCTCCGGGATGGCGACGGTGAAAATGCCAGAACTTGGGTTGGGCATCATTTTTAGGTTTTCCGGCCAGTCAGTATTTCCAGAAATTTCTTCGGTCGGGGTCGTGGTTTGATAGACGCGCACCCAGTCCACTTCCATCGTGACGGAAGTCAGCGCGGGGTCGATGCCGTTTTTCAGGCCGTTGGTTTCGAGTTGGACGTCGGAGCCCCAATTTCCGCCCATCGCAATGTTCATGATGATAAAATGTGCTTTGTCAAAAGGCCAAGTCGAGGCGTTTTTGACCGGCGGGTTGAAGGTGTAGTACAATTGGCCGTCGATTGAAAACTCCATTTTTTGCGCCGTCCATTTCAATTGGTATTCGTGAAAATCGGTGGAAAAAGTGGGGATTGTTTTGACCCCGGTGTTCACCGTGTTGCCAAAACTGGCGGGCGTGTGCAAGGCGCAGTGGACTTTCGTGGCTTCTTTTCCGACGTGTTCCATGATGTCGATTTCGCCGCAGGCCGGCCACCCGGCGGTCGAAAGGTTGCTGCCGAGCATCCAAAGTGCGGGCCAAGTGCCGCGACCTGCCGGGAGTTTTGCCCGGAAAACGATGCGGCCATATTTGAATTCTTTTTTGCCGCGCGAAAGCAGGCGGGCGGAAGTCCAGTTGCCGTTGGATTTGATGGCGTTGATTTTCAGGACGCCGTTTTCTTGTCGGGAGTTTTGGGTGTTGGAGGTGTAAAACTGCATTTCGTTGTTTCCCCAACCGTTGTTTCCGATGTCGTAGCCCCAGTTTTGGGGGTCGGGCGCGCCGGTTCCGTTGAATTCGTCGCTCCAAACGAGTGCCTCGTTTTGGGAAAAGCAGGGGGAAAAAGGGAGGGCTGCGGCCAAAAACAGGCCAAAAAAGATATTTTTCATAAATAATTGGGCAAAAAAAAGAGGGTATCCCAGAAGAAAAATTTTTAAATTTTGACTTCTGAAATACCCTTTTTTGTTATTGGTTATTGGAAAATTAGTTATTGGTTGACGGGTTGTTGGGTCGGATAAGTTGTTGAATTTCAATAAATTAACCACCCCAATCAACAATCAACAGATAGCCAATCAACCAAAATTATCTCACCAAAACCGCTGACCACGCAGCCGAGCCGTCGTGCGCAGCGGAGATGTCAACCGAAATAATCAGCGTTTCGACGCCGCCCACTTTTTCATAACTAATTATCTCATATTGGTTGGTTGCGTTGCCTCCGTTCGGAAGCGGTTGGGTTGGGCTAGGAGGTGCCCCATTTTCGCCGCCGTAATATCCTTTGTAAAAACCGATGAAGGCCGCGCCCGCCGCGCCGTTGGTCAGCGTGATGAGCGGCCGTTTCGACCCTGCGGCAGGTGTGAAAGTGAACGAGTGGACGCCGGAAAGGAAGGCCGCGCCGTTGCCGCTTGCTGCCACTTGGGCATCCGACCAGCATCCGTTCGGGGCACCCATGTAACCATCATTGCGGACATCGCCGTTGGTTTTGTACTCGAATTTTCCGCCTGCGGTGAAAGTGAATTCGTCGTTGAGTATGCACGAAAAGTTATCAACGCCCGTCTGAGTGCCGTCCAGCCAATCTAATGGAATTACAAACCAAGCATTGCTGCCGAGCCCAGGGCCGACGTACACAGAATTGGCTTCTTTGCGCACTTTCCACGCGCCGCCGAGGATGTCGGATTCGAGGATGACGCCGGTCTTCATCGTAAATTCTTGTTCCAAAGAAAGGGAAGCCACTGCGTTGGTGGCCGTCAATTTCACTTTGTAAACACCTGCCGCAGCATAGGTATGGGTCGGGCTGGCCTCGGTCGAAGTCGAGCCGTCACCAAAATCCCAGAGATAACTGTCCGAGTATTTGGAGTTGTTGGTCAGGATGAGGGTCAATTGGTCTTGCGCTGCGGTGAAAATTGGCTGCGGCGATGGCGCTGGGATGGCTGGTTCGTCGGCAGCATTGTCGTAGTGGACAAGCGTTACTTTCCAATAAGCACCATCCGCCGGGTCGGCGGCAGCGAATTTGTACTTGGATTCCAAAATCAAAGTATCCGCAACTGGGCCGTCAACCATTTTGATGATGTCGAATTTGACGGATGTCTGCGGCACTTTCACCTCGGTGTCGGTACCGATTTTTGGCAAACCGATGAACGCGCCGAGGCCTTTGACTTCCAAAGTCGGGTTTGCGCCGTTGACCAAAACGAACGTGTGGGTGCCATCGCCCCAAGCCGAATTGTCCTCGCCAGCCGGGCCTTTCATATTGGCCGGCGTAGATGCTGCACAAATGTTGTCAGGGCTGAACAAACCTCCACCTTCGGCCCAGAAATCGCCGTTGGTTTTGTACTGCATTTTGAAGTCGCGGCTGAAAATCCACTCGTCGTTCATAATGCACGGGCGGAGCGCGATTTCGTCATTTTGGCGGCCTTGTGCCCACCAAACTTCGGTTTTGGCAATCGGCCCCACTTCGAGCGGCCAACGATTGGCGTTCACTTTGCGGAGCAATTTCCAAGTTTTGGAAGTCGCGCCGACCAATTTGGTCAATTCAGCATCCGGGTCGGCGAGGACCACCGATTGGGTGGAAACGTCCGTGCCGCCGTCGCCTGTCGCGGTCAATTTGACGGTGTACGTTCCGATCGCAGCATACGTATGGCTCGGGTTGGTTTCGGTCGACACAGCAGTGCCGTCACCGAAATCCCAAGACACTGTTTTATAATTTTGGGAAGCATTCGTGAAGACCACTTTTTTGAAATCAGCGGCGTCCACAGTGAATGTAAAACCAGAAATAACCTCTGGCGGATCTTCCTTTTTGCAGGAAAAAATGGCTATCACTGCAAAAAGCAGCATCAGCAACCATGTGTTTGAAACAAACTTTTTCATAAATTTTTTTGATTGGTACCCTGGTTTAGGGTGGGTTGAACAATGAGTTAATTGTGTGTGCATTAAAAAAATGCAGGTGGCAAAAGTGGTTCACGTTGACCAGCCATGGCCCATTTTACCTACTGCTTTTCTACTGCACCTGTTTTTTAAAAGCATGCAAAGATTGCTTTTTATCTGAAAATTACACGCTGCATGTAGTTTTGCCAGACAAAATTTTATGAGCAAGACCAATTTTTACAAAATTTTTTTCTTCGTCCTTTCAGGTTTTGCGCCGCCTGAAATTTCGTTTTCCCAATCCATCAACTTGGGCAATCCGCCCGTGCAGAATTTTCCAAAAACCGTTTTCAAAGCAGGCACACAGGTCTGGGACATCGCGCAGGACGACGATGGCCTGATGTGGTTTGGCAACAACGGCGGCCTGCTCGAATTCGATGGAAAACACTGGCGGCTGCACCCGATTTCGAACCGTACCATCGTTCGGTCGGTCGCAGTTGGTTTGGAAAAAAACCGGGTTTTTGTCGGCGGCCAGGACGAGTTCGGGTATTTCGCACCGGAGCCCGACGGCACGATGCTTTACCATTCTTTGAAAGATTTTTTGCCAAAAAACGAGCATCATTTTGGCGATGTTTGGAATGTTTTGGCTTGATGGCAAGCATTGTTTTTCGCCAGCAACGGCAATTTGACCGCGAAAAAAAGGGTTTGGAAACACTCCACCAGCACCGCGAGGAGCAGCACCAGATGCAGGAGCGACATCTCGCCAATTTGATGAACATCTCGACCCGCAGCGTGGAATCCAGTCGATATCGGCTGCGGAAACGGATGGGGCTGGGCTCGGAGGTGAATTTGACGGAATTTTTGATCCGGTTTTGATTGTGTTTATGGGTAAAATTTCTGATTCAGACCACTTGGGCTTATGTTCATTTATTCGTGTTTATTTAAGTTTATCCAAATTTATTTGAATAAAAATTGATAAAATTCCTTGTAAAACTGCCCTTTTTTTTCGAAAAAACTTATATACACTTGTTTTCAAAAACAATCAAACCTTGCAATCCAAAAACACGCTTGCAATGAATTCCGCCAAAGTCATTTCTGACCGACCTCTGCTCACAGATTACAAATTTGTCGAAAAACACCACTGGCAGAAAAATAGGTGGACTCCTTTAAGTAGTCAAAATGAATTTTTCGGGTACTTGAAAATGCGGCAGAGCCGCTAAATATTTGTAACCATCGGAATAAGATTTTCCCAGAGGTGCGTAGCACCGAAATATTCCGGTGCTACGCACCTCAATTGAATTTTCCTTGCATTTCTACAAATATTGAGCGGCTCTGCCGCATTTTCAAGTACC
>JANNMS010000017.1:0-19906 GCA_031398055.1 Saprospirales bacterium
AAATTTCATTCTTCAGAACCGTGTGTCGGGGTGACTTTGAGTCACCCCGACACTGTTATTTTCAACCACCCCCAGCCCCTGAAGGGGAGCAGATTGTGGGTGATTTTGAAAAACAGATTTCTAAAATACTTGAAATCTGCCCCCCTTCTGGGGTTGGGGGTAGTTCAAATTTTACTTCTAACTTTCTCATTTTCAACCCTTTCCGCCCAAAAAAATCTTCCCGATTCCATTCTTTTAAAACAAGTCGTCATCCAATCCACCCGAACCGGCGACCGCTCGCCCGTGCCGCACACCAATTTTTCAAAAGAAAAAATCTTGAAAAATTACCACGCGCAGGACGTCCCGTTTTTGCTTTCCGCCGTGCCCTCGCTCGTCGAAACTTCGGACGGCGGAACGGGAATTGGCTACACCGGAATGCGGATTCGCGGCAGCGACCCGACCCGAATCAACGTGACTTTGAACGGCGTGCCGCTCAACGATGCCGAAAGTCAGGGCGTTTTTTGGGTGGATTTGCCCGATTTGGCGGCCTCGGCCAGCGAAATTCAGGTGCAGCGGGGAGTTGGTAGCAGCACGAACGGCGCGGGTGCTTTTGGTGCGACGGTCAATCTGGATTTGTCAAAAATCGAGGCCGAGCCGTCGGCGAGTTTGGCCAATACTTTGGGTTCGTTCGGCACCCGAAAACACAGTTTTCAGGCCGAGACAGGTTTGTTGGATAGCAAGTTTTCGTTTTCAGGGCGTTTTTCGACCGTCAAATCCGATGGTTTTATTGACCGGGCGAGCGCGGATTTGAACGCTTTTCACTTGTCCGGGGCATGGATTTCCAACCGTCAAACCGTGCAGGCGCACCTGCTTTCTGGCCAGGAAATCACGTACCAAGCATGGAACGGACTGCCCGCGACGTATTTGAAAATTCCGGCATTTCAAACTTTCAACACCGCCGGAACCGAAACGCCCGACGGAATTCCGTACTCCGACGAAGTGGACAATTATAAACAACGCCACGCGCTTGCCCACTGGAAAATTGATTTGAAAAAAGGGCTTTTTTTGCAAATAAATGGCCACCACACGCATGGCTCGGGTTTTTACGAACAGTACAAATCTGCGCAGGATTTTGAAAAATATAGCCTCGTGCCTTTTGAAATTGGCGATTCTTTGATTGAAAAAACGGATTTGATCCGCCGGAGGTGGTTGGACAATAATTTTTACGGAGGCACTTTTGCCCTCCGTTTTCAGCCGTCGGTGAACCCAACTTTTTTGTCGGCTGCGCCAAAATTTACGCTCGGCGGCGCGGCGAGCAGGTACGATGGCCGACATTTTAGCGAAATAATTTGGGCGCAAAACCTGCCGCCCGGCATCCAAAAAGACCATAAATACTACGAAAACGAGGCTCAAAAAACGGACGGCAACCTGTTTTTCCAAACCGAAATTTTCTGGTCGCGCGGCTGGGCGACTTTGTTGGATTTGCAGGTGCGGCGGGTGGATTATCGGTTTTTGGGTTTTGACCAAAATTTAAATGCCACCGACCAAAAGGTCGGTTTTACATTTTTCAACCCAAAATTTGGCCTGTCCAAAAAACTGGATGAAAACTGGACGGCAAACTCGTTTTTCGGAATCGGAAACCGCGAACCGAACCGCGACGATTTTACCCAAAGCACGCCAGACAGTCGGCCAAAATCGGAGCGGCTTTTTGACACAGAAATTGGACTGAATTTTAAAGAAAATTGGTTGCGTGGCTCGTTCAATTTTTTCAGGATGAACTACAAAAACCAGTTGGTTTTGGACGGACGAATCAACGATGTCGGGGCGTACATTCGAACAAACGTTGCTAAAAGTCATCGAACGGGTTTCGAAATCGAGTTCGATGCAAAACCGCTTTATTGGCTGCAAGTCGCTGGAAACGTGTCGGTTAGCCAAAACAAAATTCCTGAATTTGTCGAATTTTTGGACAACTGGGACACCGGCGGGCAGGAAAAAATCACCCACAAAAATACTGACCTCGCATTTTCGCCGAACGTCGTCAGCCGTTTGGAAAGCACTGTTTTTTTAGTGAAAAATAAAAAATCCGAGGTGGCCGCAAGTTTGGTTGGTAAGATTGTGGGCAAACAATTTTTGGACAATACTTCAAATAATAACACTGCTTTGCCTCGATATTTCACCCTCGATTTTCGAGTCCGGGCGGCGCGGCGAGAGTGGATTGGCAAGGAAATTTCACTGCTGTGCAGCGTAAATAATTTGCTGGATGCCCAGTTTGTCTCGAACGGTTGGACGTACCGCTATCGTTCTGAAAATTACGATGACCGAGCGGCGAACCCGTACACGAGGTTGGAAAATGATGGAATTTACAATCAAACCGGGTATTTTCCGCAGGCCGGGCGGCATTTTATGGCGACGGTTTTGGCGAATTTTTAGCCAATTTTGCGATCAAATTGGAACACAGATTTTACGATGGAACAGCAAAACACAAGTTGGATTTTTCGCATTTTGACAAAAGTCAGAAGGGAAAATGTCTGTCCAAATCTGTTTCATCCGTGTTTTCTGCGTTCCAATTTTTGCCTTGTTTTTTTGTTCTTGAACCTATTTTCCCCAAAAATTTTTGGCCAAATACCACCCGCCGACCCAATTTCCAACATCCGAACCGCCATTTTCGAGGGCAAAAAATGGGCACTCCGGGACATGGCGACGCTGCTCGACGACCCCAAATTTAGCCACGAGGCACGGCGGATTTTGGAATTCACGACCCGTTTTGAAAAGGAAGAATTTGATTGGTCTGGCCGACCGGACAAGCAGGATTTCCTCGATTTTTTTTATAAAAACAAGGACAAAATCCAGTTCGACCCCATCCTCGGCGTATGGCTTTTGACGCCACCGGAGCAGGCAAAATTGGCCGATTTTTTTGCGCGCGCGTTGCCCGTTTTCCCAAATCCTGAAAAACAATTTTCGAGCCTCGCGGCAAAAATCCGAGCAGATTTGGAGGTCGGCGACACGGCGGGTTTTTCCCAAAATATTTCGAAAATGGCCGACCTGCGCAGCCCGGAAAGCAAGCGTTTTTTGTTGGATTTGGCAAAAAACGAGGCGGCTTTTTCGGCTTCGAGATTTCCCAAAAACTACTCGCCGCAACTTGTTTTGCTTCAAAATTTGAGGCACTCGAACGAACCGGAAATGTTGGATTTGGCTTTAAAATGGTTGAAAAACAACAAATTTTCGGCGTCAGATTGCGAAATTCCGATGTCTGAACTTTTCAATCATTATATAAATAATGTCGAAAAAACGGCCATGCTCCGGCAGTTGCAGGGCTTGTTGGACAGTTTCAAAACGACGGCGGCGGTGCGGGCAAATGGGTACGAATTGGCCTGCGGCGCGAGCCCGTTTTACTTCGACGAAGCCGTTGATTTTTATGGTTTTGTAGCCGCCAAATCGTTCGCGCAGCCCTGGGCGCGGAACAATTCCATCGAAAATCTGATCGCTTCGCGGCATCCGAGAAGCCTGTATTATTTGGCGGCGCGGGTTTTTCGGGCGCGTTTTTCGGCGGATTCGGATGCAAAACCGGGCAAGTTTTTGCAGCCGTTTTTGTCGGAAATTGAAAATTTGACGCGGCTGAAAATCGCCGTTCCGGACTCGTCGGGCGCGACGGTGACGGAATCTGCCGACGAAATTTGGCTTTTAAATTATGCAAAATATTGGGCAATCCATTGGCCGGATTACGAATGGGACGTGCAGCGAGGTATTTTCATCAATAAATTGAAGGCCGAGACGATTTCTGAAAATTATGAACGGCTTTTTCGGCGGCTGACGGCCACGAACGACACGGCGGCGATGGACGCATTTCGAATGTTGGCAGAGGGAAACCCGGTGGAAGTTTCGGAACTCGCCGGGGAATTTCGGCAAACGGTTCGGGATTTCAACCCGCGTTTGCCGTCGTTCAAATTCCGGTTTTTGGAGCAATTGACTTTGTTCACCGAGTTTTGCCGAGAGGTCGGCGAGGACTGGAAACCGGGCGCGAAACTGGCCGATTTTTTGAAAAAATTGGATGCCGAACCCGAACCAAAAAAACGCTACGTCATTGAAAATCAAATGATTGCGTCGCTCGCGTTGGAAGATTTGACGGCTTTGGAATTTGAAACTTTGCTGCGCGAACCGGACAAAAACTTTGCTTTTTCGGCAGCGCGGGTTTTGGATTGGGTGTATTCAAAACATTGGCCGGAGATTTTGGGCGATGATGATTTGCGAAAAATTTACCTCAAAAAATCGGCAATTTTTGCCGGGATCAAAGCCAACGGAACGCTCAATTTTTACGCCGACCGATTTCGCCGCGACGATTTTTTGACCCAAAAAATGTTGGAAAAAACGGCTGCCGTCGAAACCGACCTCGACATTTTGATTTTGGTAAAAAAACTTTTGGAAAAATCAATTTCCCAGCCCGCCCGCAAGCCAGAAAGTGTTGAAAATGAAGCGGTCGAGTTGGCTGTTTTTCAAAAAAAAATGGAGTCTATTTTTTCCAGAGATTCGATTTCAGTGGAGCAAATCAATCAATTTATTTCAGATAAAATGTACCGCTCGGACGTGCATAAATTCCTGATTTTAAACAATTTAGATAAAATAAGGCCGATCGAAAACCTGCACCGATTGAACGCAAACCCCAAGTTTTCGGGCGAGCGGGATTTTATGTTTTTTGAAAAATTGAAGGTTCCGGAAAAGCGTTGGCCGGAAATTTTGCGGCTTTTTGACGGCACGGGCGCGGAGGCGATTTTCGATTTTTTGGTCACCAAAACCGACCAAATGAACGACGAGGAACGCGGCTTTTTTTTCAATGAAACGATGCGAAATGATTGGGTTTTGAAATATTTCAACCAACTCGCGCAGCCAATTCCGATGGTTGGATATTTGAAATTTGTCATCCAAAAATGGCACGATTCAGCGACGGATATTTCTGAATTTGATGAAGAAACGGTGCTGCGGAACTTGCTGATTTTGGAAAATATCGGGCAGCCGATTGCCTCAAAAATTGCCCAAACCAAAACTTTGGAAATCGAGGAACGGACACGTTTTCGGGTGCAGCGCGAGATTTTGGCGGCAGGCAGTTTTTCAGATTTGAAAACGCTCGCGCCACTTTTGAATGAACTTTCGGCTGACGAAAATGGCAATCCGGGCTACCATTTTTTGACCAAAGATTTTGGTTTTCCGCCGCTCGATTTTTCAGAAACGGTTGAAAATGAACGGTTTAAAAAGGTTTTGGCCGAAAAATCGGAAACCGAGGTTTATAAATTTTATCTCCGATCGTTTGGTGTAAAATTTGAAAATGAAAAAACGGGGGCGTTGGATTTGGAAGCCATCCGGCAAATTTTGCGGCATGATTTGCTCACGCCTTTTGTCGGGTCGGGCGGCGAGCGGCGCGATTGGTATGTTTTTGCGGTGGTCAAAATTTTGGAAAACGAGTTCGGGACGACGCTGGGTTTTCACAAAAAACTGAACGAAAACCAGACATTTTACACTTTCAATGCTGGGAAACGGGCGGCGGCGTGGCTTGGTTTTTTGGAGAAAAAGTAACTCCAAACTCCAGTTTGGAGAAAAGTGCATCCGTTAAAAATTTGATAATTCAGGATTCATTTAAAAACGATGGCGAAAAGGCATCGTTTCAAAGCCAAATTTCACAACCAACTTTTCTCACCAATCATTATTTTTAAATGAAACGCTTCTCTTTTTTGCTGTTGCCTGCGCTTTTTTTGTTCCCAAATTTCTTGTTTTCACAATCTTACATCACGGCTTTTGGCGTGCGCGTGGATGGTGGTTTTGGCCTCACTTTGCAACAGGCCATCACTAATAAAATGACGGTAGAAGTCATCGGGCACGCGCCACTTTTCAAACCCGAATTTGGTTTGACTGCTCTCGGCGAGCGGCATCACAAAATACTTCTGCGTAATTTGAACGTTTATTACGGTGCGGGTGGCCATTATTATTGGAAATCGGCAGCCAACAAACAAGAGGATTCGATTTCGAGAAATGTGTTCGGTTTGTCATTTATCGGCGGTGCGGAATTGTCCATCGGTCGGCTGAATTTTTCGGTAGATTACAAACCGGAACTTCATTTTGCGGGCGACCAAGCGCATCCGTTCGAGTTCAGTGGAGCGTCGGTTTCGGTCAGATATATTATAGAAAAGAAGCCGCGCAACCTTCAAATTTTCAAAGGCAAAAACAAAAAGAAGAAGAAAAAAGGCGGGATTTTTAACTAAAAAACCTAAAAAAAGAGGGGATGACTTGAACGGAAGTCATCCCCTCTTTTTTTTATCCTTCCATCTGCACCATCCGCGTCGGTTCCATCATTTCGTTCCGAATCGCGATTTGCGAAAGCGTCTTTTTCGCCACGTTCAAAAACGGTTCGGCGATGGCCGGGTCGTTTTGCAAAACCGCAGGGATGCCCAAATCCCCGCCCTCCCGGATACTTTGGATAAGCGGAATTTGCCCCAACAAAATCGAATTGCTGGCCTGCGCCAATTTTTTTCCGCCGCCCTGACCGAAGATAAAGTATTGATTGTTAGGCAGTTCTGCAGGGGTGAACCACGACATATTTTCCACGACGCCCAAAATCGGGATGTTGATTTGTGGCAGCAAAAACATATTCATCGCTTTTATCGCGTCCGAAAGTGCAACGTCCTGCGGGGTCGTGACCAAAACCACGCCAGTCACCGGGACGGTTTGGACGAGGGTCAATTGCACGTCGCCGGTGCCGGGCGGCAAATCCACAATCAAAAAATCGAGGGGTTCCCATACCGTTTCATTGAAAAATTGTTTGATGACCGCCGCCAAACGCGGGCCACGCAACACCACTGCCTGTTCCGGTTCGATGATATTCCCGATGGAAATGGTCGGCATGCCGTAGGCCAAAAGCGGCACCATTTTCGGGCGGCCTTGAAAATCCATGATTTTCGGTCGCTGGCCGACCAAATTTAGCATCGTTGGAATGGAAGGGCCGTAAATATCAGCGTCCATCAAACCGACGCGCGCGCCCAATTTTTGGAGGCCGAGCGCAAGATTTACCGAAACGGTGCTCTTCCCCACCCCACCTTTTCCGCTGGCCACTGCGATAATATTTTTGATTTGCGGCACGACGCTGGTGCTGGCCGAACTGCCTGCGGCGCGTGCGATAAAATGCAAATTGACGTTCGCCTGCGGAAAATCGCCCATCACCGCACCGATGCAGGCGAAGTTCAATTCGGCTTTTCCTTCCATTTTCAGGGATGGGACGACGATGGAAAAATTGATGTTTTTACCGTCAATTTCCAAGTTTTCGACCATGCCCGCTTGCACGATGTTTTGCCCGGTCTGTGGGTCGCGGACGGTGGATAAGGCTTTGAGAATGAGTTCTTTATTCAATTTTTTTAATTTGATAATTTGTAAATGTGGAAATGGGATAATGCCTGAAAAGAAAAGACATTTTTTTAAAAAAAATGTCTTTTCTGGTCATTTCACTTTTCAATTTTGAACGCCACCGTTTTCACCCGTTTTGTCAAAAAACCATCGCCGATTTTCTCTTCCAAAACCATCGCCGCTGCGTCCGGCATTTCAAAAATTTCGGCCATATTTCGGATGCGGCCAACGGGAACGCCAGCGGTTTTTAATTTTTTCAACAAAACATCTCGTTCAAATTTTGAAATGGCGGCGGCCAAAAATTTGTTCAGTTTTTTTCGATGTTCGACGCGTGCGGTATTTGTCTGAAAAAGTGGCGATTCGAGCAATTTCTCCAAACCTAGCACGGCGCAAAGTTTCTCAAATTGTCGCTCCGTTCCCACCGCGAGCACGATTTTTTTGCCATCGAAAGTGGAAAAAATATCGCCGTAGGGCGCGATATTTGGGTGCGCCGAACCCATTGGTTGTGGGATTTTGCCAGCCATCAAATAATTTGTCGCCTGATTGGCCAGCGAAGCAATCGCAGATTCGAGCAACGAAACCCGCACCGTGCAGCCCTCGCCCGTCCGTTCGCGTTGCAAAAGTGCCAGCAAAATGCCCGCTTTCAATTGGTGCGCGGCCAAAATATCAATCAAAGCCACCGGCATTTTCACCGGTGCGCGACCCGGTTCGCCGGTCATAAAAAGGAAACCCGCCTCGGCCTGCAAAACCACATCGAAGGCCGGACTTTCGTCTTCCGGATCGGGAAAAGCATCGAGTTGGGCAAAAATCAGGCGCGGGTTCAGCCTGCGCAAAGTTGAGTCGTCCACGCCCATCCGACGTGCCGAGGAAGGTTTGAAATTTGAAATGACGATGTCCGCAACTTGCACAATTTCAAGTGCTTGCGCCAAATCTTTTGCATTCGATAAATCCAAAAACAAGTGTTTTTTATGAAAATTTACACTCGAAAAATAAGCAGAAACGGGCGCGCCGGGGTTTTCTTCGGGCAATCGCCAGCCTCGGGTAATGTCGCCGCCGGTCGTTTTGTTTTCGATTTTGATGACTTCCGCTCCGAGTTCTGCGAAAAACATTCCGACGGCGGGGCCGGCCAAAACGCTTGCGAATTCAACTACTTTTAGATTTTGAAACATCTTTAAAAATGAAAATATTTACTGCTCCACAAATCCGCGACTGGGACAAATTCACCATCGAAAACGAACCGATTTCGTCCTTCGATTTGATGAACCGCGCCGCCGAAACATTCACGAATTGGTTTTTGAAAAATTTCCAAAACACCGAAATTCCGGTCGTCGTGATTTGCGGCACGGGCAACAACGGCGGCGATGGTTTGGCAGTCGCACGGATGTTGCACCACCAATTTTTCGCGGTGAAGGTATTGGTTTGTGATTTCGCGGGGAAAAATTCCTCGGATTTCGACCAACAACTCACCGACCTGCCGCTGCTCGATGCCGTTGAAATTTCCTTTTTGAAAAATGCCGAAACCCTGCCGGACATCCAAAAAAACGCCATCGTCATCGAAGCCATTTTCGGCACTGGGCTCGACCGCGAACCGCTGGGCGATTTTGCAAAAATCATTTCTTGGATAAATAATTTGCCCAACAAAACTGTCTCGATTGACTTGCCAGCAGGGCTTTTTTCAGATAAAAACACGCCCGGTTTGTCAGTTTTGGCCGACCAGACTTTTAGTTTTCAAACCCCGAAACTGGCTTTTTTCATGCCGGAAAATGCTGAGCGGGTCGGCGATTGGTCATTTGGTGAAATTGGTTTGCACCCCGATTTTTTAGAAAAAACGGAATCGCCTTTTCATTTTTTGACCATCGATGAGGTTCGAAAAATCATTCGTCCGCGCCAGAAATTTGACCACAAGGGCACGTTTGGCCATGCACTTTTGATTGCCGGAAGTTTTGGAAAAATGGGCGCGGCAGTGCTCGCTGCGAAGGCTTGTTTGCGTTCCGGAGCGGGTTTGTTGACAGTAAATGTGCCGGATTGTGGCCTCGAAATTTTACAAATTTCCGTGCCGGAAGCCATTTGCCTGACCGATGAAAATGAAAAATTTTGGACGCAAACTCTTGATTATCAGAAATTTAGTGCCATCGGAATTGGCCCTGGCCTCGGCACGGCTTTAAAAACTCGGCAGGCACTCGAACGACTTTTAAAAAGTACCAAACTGCCAATTGTTTTGGATGCCGATACTTTGAATTTGATTTCTGAAAAACCAGAACTGCTCAAAATTTTACCCAAAAATTCAATTTTGACGCCGCATCCAAAAGAATTTGAACGGCTTTTTGGAAAGACAGAAAATGATTTTGAACGCCTCGAATTGTTGCGCGAAAAAAGTCGTGAACTTGGGATTTTCATCATTTTGAAAGGCGCAAATACTGCAATCGCTTGCCCGGACAGCGAAGTTTGGTTCAATTCAACGGGCAATCCCGGCATGGCGACGGGCGGCAGCGGGGATGTTTTGACGGGAATTTTGACGGGGCTGCTGGCGCAGGGTTATTTTTCAAAAGATGCGGCGAGGTTGGGGGTATTTTGGCATGGATTGGCGGGGGATTTGGCAGCGGAAAAATGCGGCGAGGCGAGTTTGATTGCGGGAGATTTGATTGATTTTCTGGGGCAAGGCTATTTGAAAATGTGCCTACCTGAATGATTTTATCGAAATGAATACAATCGTAAAAATTTGAAAAATTCGGAATAAATAATTTTACTTTGCTGGTTCAAGTTTCAAATAAATTAAATTTAAATGATACTCCAAAATTTCGATTTTGACGCCTCCCTCGTGCAGGCAAAAATAAAAGCCGAGAAAATGGTGGACAATGGTTTGCATTCGCGATTTGGTTTGTCCAGAAATCAAAGGGTAGAAAAAGCCTTACTTGGCTGTCTTGGCGAGATGGCTTTTGAACATCTTTTGAACCAAAAAAAGGTTCAATATCAATTGGACAACACAGATTTTTCAACCAAGCATTCTGATGAATTTGATTTTAAAATCAATGGGAAAAAGATTGACGTAAAAGTTGCTAAAAAAACAACGGCAAATCCACCCAAGGATAATTGGACTTACGGTTATCCCGAAGAGCAAAACCCGATTTCAAAAGATTTTGCAGTGATTGGTTGGATTGATTTTATCAATAAACAAGTCGCATTTTATGGTTGGATAACTGGTTCAGAAATTGCAAAATATGGGGTTGTCACCCAAAATAGTTTTGCTGGTTATCGTTACCTGACACCGAACCATGAATTCAAATGGGGCGCATTGAATAAAAATATTGACCAAATGTTGGAATTGACCAATCGATGAACTGCCAATTTGCATCTTGAAAAGCCAAGTAATTGAAAACATGTGGCCAAAAAATACCTTTGCCCCCGATGCTACTCAAACTCGCAAAACTTTCTGGCCACCCCGAAATCTTTCATTCCATCCAAGGCGAGGGGAAAAGTCTTGGCGTGCCTTCCATTTTTGTCCGCACTTCGCTTTGCAATTTGCACTGCGTTTGGTGCGACACGGATTACACCTGGAATTGGCTGGGCACGCGGTTTCCCCACGAAAACGACAGTCGTCCGGGGTACAAAAAATTTGACAAAAAAGATTGGTTGGTGGAATTGCCGACCGAAAAAGTGGCCGACGCGGTCGAAAAATTCCCCTGCAAAAACATCATTTTGACCGGCGGCGAACCCATGTTGCAGCAGCCTGCGCTCGTGGATTTGATGCAAATTTTGAAAAAACGCGCACCCGATTATCGTTTTGAAATCGAGACAAATGGCACGCTCGTCCCGACCGCAGATTTTGAAAAACGGATTGACCAATTCAATGTTTCCCCAAAACTTTCGAACGCCGGAATGACCAAAAAACAAACCGAACGCCCCGCCGCGCTGCGTTTTTTTTCAAAAAATCCGAAGGCAAATTTCAAATTTGTCGTGGCTCAAAAGGTTGATTTGCAGGAAGTTATGTCGTTGGTCGAGCGGTACGGAATCCTGCCAGAGCAAGTTTTTTTGATGCCCGAAGGCAGGACGAAATCGGCGTTGGCTGCGCGGCGGAAATGGTTGGCAGAGGTTTGCAAAAAGTACAATTTTCGGTACACCGACCGGCTGCACATCCAAATTTGGGGGAGCAAAAAAGGCGTTTGAAACGACTTTCCTGCCCCCCTTTCAAAATTATTGCTTCACTACTTTTTTCGTCAACCACCCGTCCCGGCAACTGACCGTCAAAAAATAAACCCCGGCGGGCAAATTTTTCAAGTCAAATCGTGCTTGCCCTGCGTCAGTTTCGGTCAAATTTTTCCGTTCGACCAATTTCCCGGAAGCCTCATTTAGCAAAATAACAAATTCGAGTGGGCGCGCAGTTTCGATTTTTACATTCAAAAAATCAGTCGTCGGATTCGGGTCGGTGTTGACATCTGCCGTCAATTCTTTTCCCGAAAAAAGTCCAACCAACGAACTCCCGACGTATTTGTACATCCGAGTCGGGTGTTTTGCGGGCTGCCACTCGCCAGCATATCCGACGGTCGGGCTGGCAAATTGCATCGCGCCCACATTTTCATCGCCAGTGCTGATGTCGAGCCACGTTTCGCCCCAATCCTTGCTGATTTTGGTAAAAAAAGGCGGATTCAGATTGTTGGTGCGCTGCGAAGCCACGATAATTTGAGATTCTGGAACGATGGTCATCGAAGTCAAAAGGTCATTTCCTGGCGAGCCGTTGACGATTGACCAAGTTTTGCCGCCGTCGGTCGTGCGCCGCAACTGCAATTTATTGCCGGTGATTCGTTCGGAGTAAATTCCATTCAAGGCGTCGGCAAATGCAAAAAAACCAACTTTTGGCGTATCGAACGCTTCCCAATTTTGGCCACCATCATTCGAACGAAACAAACGAAGGGTTTGAAAATTTTGAATGTTAAAAGTCGCAAACCAAATCGTATTCCCCTTGACTTGATAAACCCCCGTGGAGCCATATTCATTGGTCAAACGTGCAGGAATGTTGGCCGATGGCACGCGCGACCAAGTTTTGCCGCCGTCGGTGGTCAGGTAAATTTCAAAAAACGGCGTGGTTTGACCGGGCGCAACAATTGGATCTCCGGCGGCAATGCCCCGCTGCGCATCCCAAAAATGGACGAAATTGACATACGAATTGTCATCCGCGAATTGGTCTTTCATAAACCTCGTCCAAGTTTTGCCGCCGTCGATGGTCTTTTGGACAAAATTTTGGATTTTGTTGTCCCAACCCGTGTGGCTTTCCCAAGCAACATCGCCGTTTATCGGGCTGATATTGTTGATGTACGGCGTCACGCCGAGCGGGATGGTTCCGCCAGTCCAAGTCTGGCCGCCGTCGGTTGTTTTTGAAAAATTAGGTTCGACGCCCTGCACCCAAGAATAAGTGGAAGCCGTGACCTTAAATTTCATGCCGCACGACCAAGCAATTTGGTGGTTGCCGGGCGCAACTCGAACATCAAAAACACCAACCGTATCCGGAAATGACGGGGTGAAAGCTTGCCATTGGGCAGATAAATTGATGCTGCCGAGGCAGATCAAAATGACAAAAGTTGTGCTGGACAACTTTTTGGTGGTGGTGTGGAAGAAATTTTTCATAAAAAGTTATTTTGGAAGTGATGAGATAGTTCAGGGTAAAAATGTCTGAATCAGAATTTGCAGAATTTTTGAATTTTCAAAATTGGCAGCATTCTGAAAATTCAAAAATTCTGCAAATTCTGATTCAGACATTTTACGTTTTTACAAATTTCGCAACTCCGGTTTTTCCAGACATTTTAATTTTCAAAAAATAAACACCCGCCTGCAAACCGCTCACGTTCAATTGATTGTCAAAAATTTTCCCCGAAAAAACAAGCCGCCCCACGACATCTGTCAGGACAGCAGGAACTGATTTTTCTTTCAAATTTTCAATTTTTAAAAAATCGGAAACTGGGTTTGGCGAAACGGAAATCGTTTCAAAATCGGCAGTTTTTGCGGCCAGCGGCGCACCCACGTATTTGTAAAGTGCCGGTTGCTCGTCGTACCCAATTTTGCCAGCACCCGCCCATCCTACTTTTGGCGATGAAAATTCGACACAATTCAATGCCTCACCAATCAATTCAACTTTCCAAGTTGCGCCAAAATCTTTGGTGTGCGCGATTTGGCCGTTCAAAATATGGTCGGCCGTCACCATCACATAATTTCCGGGCGCACCGGGCACGGCCGCGAGGTTCCAGACCAAATTCCCAGTGCCCGGCGGCACGGTCGAAAGTTGCGACCACGTGTTTCCGCCGTCGGTGCTTCGGGCAAGTTTGCCGCCAGTGAATGAATTGTAGTAATACAAAATCCCTTTTTGGGCATTTTCAAATGCGATGGAAGTGATGTTGCTGCCAGTGCCGAGGCTGGTGTTGATAAATTTGTAATCGGCTCCAAACTTGGTAAAACGCACCAATTTTCCGCCATCCGTTCCATTCCAAACGGTGTCGCCGACGGCGCAGGCCATGTTTGTCCCTGAATATAAAATTTGATATTCGTTCGAGCCATAGCCAGAAATGGTTTTTGGGATCCAATTTTCGCAATTGTCCGAAGACAAACCGATGGTTTGGCGGTTGTGCGATAACCAATGTTTTCCATCTGAAAATTTGGTGAGTGCCACGCCGCCACCAAAATCGGTGATTTTTTGCCAAGTTTCGCCGCCGTCAGTTGTTTTTAGAACAGACCGACCTGCGCCATTTCCGTAATCTTGGATGGTCAAAACGGCAGTCAAATCATTTTCCGCCACGATTCTAAAACTGATTGTCCCGATTGCTTCCTCGATTTCGCCGGAAAACCAAGTGTTGCCGCCATCGGCCGAGCGCAGGTAATGACTTTTGTGGGTCAGCGGAATCCCATTTATAAATTCGCCGGAGGCCACCGCCCAAACCACGTTATCGCCCGCCGTCGAAATGCTATAAATGTGGTAATCTTTGGGCAATTGATTGGACGCCACAGGAATCCAATTTTGGGAAAAAATCTGCGTGACGCAGGAAATAAATAGAAGCACTGGGAAAAGTAATGTTTTTTTCATTTGGCAATTTTTTTTTAATTTAAATGTTAATTTTGGAAAATAGGTTGGAGGTAATCGAAAAAATAAGTTTTTTTGAAATTTTTCGACGGATGCAAAACTTAGTTCAATGATTTTTAAAAAAGTACCCTGTTCATTTTTGTCATTCCGCAGGTATCCGTCCCAAACCAGTTTGGCTGTGTTTTTTGCAACCTGCCTTCCGCAATTCCCTTAATTTTTAACGAAAACGGGGTATTTCTGAAATCATCGCTACTTTTACGGCATCCTACCTGAGCCGATGTTTTAATCTTTTTGGTCGCCCACACTATTTCAAACACCTTGTTTTTCTAAAAAACAGGATTGCGCACCGGCGGCCCGCTTCATTTATCCAACTTGCTTTTTTCCTAAAATTATTGATTTTGAAATCCACAGCCGCCCCCGCCCGGCGGAGCAAACACAATCAATTCCATGTGCATCGAACGAATTTTACCACTTTTTTTGGCCGTATTTTTTGGTTTGGCCGCGCCACAAAACTTGTCCGCGCAGTGCAATCCGTCGGCTGCCGAAATCCCAAAAAACGGTTTTGACGAAGATTGCGATGGCCTCGACGACATTTTTCTCACCCTGCCGCCGTACATCTATGCCATCGAAGGGCAAGATTTGGAGATTTATTTCCGAAATCTTATCCTTTCAAAACACCCGCAGGACTACCAATTTTCGGTGAATACGCCGCTCGCCGGCAATTCCAACGCCGAAAAATGGATGTTTTTGCCTGCCGAAACTTCCGCCGGAGAATTTCCACTTTCCATTTCCGTAAAATCTTGGGGCGGCCAAACTTTGGCAACCGCTTCGACCACCGTCCGAATTTCGCCAAACGAAGCCCCGACCGACATGACCCCCAAAAAACTGCTGCTTTTTGGCCACAGTTTTTTTGACCAGGGTTACATGCCAAAATACATTTATGATTTGTTGAAAAAACCGGGCAACCCGCCAGTCAGTTTTCACGGAAAAAAAGTGAGTTGGGCAAACGACCAAGCCCGCCACGAAGGCTACGGCGGCATGATGGCCCGATGGTTTTTCAACGACGGCGGAAGCCCGATAAAATATGGGAACAAAATCAATTTTCGCCAATATTTCAACGAGGTGATGTGCCAAAACTGCGCCCCAGATTGGGTCGTTTTTCACCTTGATATCAATGATTTTTGTGGCTACACGGCTCTCGCTGGCAATACTTTACAAGAAATTGACGACTCGATTACCAACGATTGGAACCGCCACGCCACCCGATTAATTGACTCGATCCGGGCAACTGCCCCGAACGCAAAAATCGCGGTTTGCATCTCCCCGCCACCGAACGCCCGCGAAAGTTCCTTTTCCCAAACTTACGGCGGCAACCCGATTTTGAGCAATCGCTGGCGGTGGCAAAAAATCATTAACCGATTGATTTTCAAGAACATAGAACGGTACTCGAACCGCGAAAACCAAAATATTTACCTGATTCCGGAGTACCTCGACATCGACGATTTGGGTGAATACAACCCGCCGGACGCCCGCCACCCCGACCCGCCGGACAACAATATCAACACACATTGTGGGTACAATGAAATTGCAAAAACGATTTATGCATGGCTGCGGTGGGTCGAATTTCACCCGAATTCGAACGGTGGCGGTGGTACTTTGGTGAATGCCTACCGCGATGCCGATGGCGATGGTTTTGGAAAAACGGACGACGTGGTTTTGGCCAATCCGATCCCGGCAGGCCGGGTTGCAACTCCCGGCGATTGCGATGACCAAAACGCGGCGCGGCACCCCGGCGCGACAGAAATTTGCAACGACCTCGATGACAATTGCAATGCGGTTGCCGACGAAGAAAACGTGCCGCCGGTGGCAAAATGCAAGCCCAATTTTTCGATAAATTTGGATGGGAACGGTCATGCCGACCTTCAAAATTGGCAAATCAATGATGGCAGTTGGGATGCCTGCAATTTAATTATTCTTGAAATTGACAAAAGTTCGTTTGATTGTTCGGCGGCTGGGCAAACGCAAAATGTTAAATTGACCGTCCGCGATGCTTTTCAAAACTCCGCGACTTGCCAAACTGCCGTGCAAATTTTGGAAAACGCCGCGCCGATTGCAAAATGCAAACCCAATTTTTCAATTGGTTTGGATGCTGGTGGCCACGCCGAAATTCAAAATTTTCAAATCAACGATGGCAGTTGGGATGCTTGCGGGGCGCTTAATTTTCAAATTTCAAAAGACAAATTTTCCTGCGCCGATGTTGGAAAAAATCTCGTAACCCTCACAGTTTCAGACGTTTCTGGAAATAAAGCACTTTGTTCGACGGAGGTTTTTGTGGTGGACAACACGCCGCCGATTGCCTCGTGCCATCCGTCCGTTCAAATAACTTTGGATGCCGACGGCCACGCCGAAATTCATGATTGGCAGGTAAATAATGGCAGTTGGGATGCCTGTCCGGGCAATTTTTTTCAACTGAACCGGGACAAATTTTCGTGCGCCGACGCCGGGCAAAACGTCGTAACCCTCACAGTTTCAGACAATTCTGGGAACACGGCGACCTGCACGACGCAGGTTTTTGTAAAAGATTTGACACCGCCGACCGCCGTTTGCCAGCAAAATATTTCACTTTTTTTGGATACCGACGGCGAGGCGGATTTGATGCCTGCGATGGTTGATTTTGGAAGTTCGGACGGCTGCTCGATTTTGAATTTGGAGGTTTTTCCCAACCATTTTGATTGTTCAAAAACGGGTTCGCAAACCGTAAAATTGACCGCAACCGATGCAAGCGGGAACAAAAATGCCTGTTTTTCAAATGTATTTGTCAAAGACAATCAGCCGCCAAGTTTGAGTTTTCCGCTTTTTCAAGATGTGGACATCACGCTCGGCACGGCTGGGTCGAAGGCTATTTTTTGGAAAGATATTTTTTCTGGAAATGATAATTGTGGTTCGTTCAATTGGCAATTTTCAACGGACGACGGGCAAAATTTCACGACGGGAAACCATTTTGATTTCAGTTGTTCAGATTTGGCGGCTGCAAAACCGTTGGTTTTTTGGGTAAAAATTTTGGACAAAAATGGAAACGAAAGTGCCTCCCGGCAACTCAATTTTTGGGTGGAAGACAACGCGCCGCCCGTGCTGATTTGCAAGGAAATTTTTGTAAATATCGAAACGGACGGCGAAACAGATTTGACCATTTCAGATTTGCTTTTCGGAGCGACGGATGAATGTTCGTCGGTGAATTTTCCGCCGGGCCAAACTTTAAAAATCAATTGTTCGCAGGCCGGATTTACTTTGTTCAAGGAAATTTCAGGCAAGGACGCGGCTGGAAATTTGGGCAGTTGCACGGCCAAAATCCATGTAAATCTGCCCGGTGACGCCGATTTCGATGGTGTTTCGGACTGCGACGACGAATGCCCGGTGAACCCGCAAACCACAACTTTTTTCAACTTTTTTAAAGATTACGATGGCGATGGTTTTGGCGCGGGCGCGGTTTTCAAAACCTGCGAAAACCAGTCGGCGATGTCGAAAAACAACTTGGATTGCGATGACCAAAACGCCTCGGTTTTTCCATCTGCCACCGAAATCTTGAACGATTTGGATGACGATTGCGATGGGAAAATTGATGAAGGTTTGGTTTCGAGCCAAGCCCCGAAAATTGGTTTTCCAAAAATTTTGCTTGCCCCAAACCCGACAACCGGGCTGCTTTTTGTGGATTGGACAGGCGCAACTGAAATTTTTTCAGAAAAAATTTCAATTTTCACGGTGGCCGGGCAAGGCGTTTGTGAAAACCCGACCGCCCAACAATCGTCGGGCAAACTAAAAGTGGACGTTTCAAATCTTCCGGCGGGTGCTTATTTTTTGAAAATAAAATTTCAAAATGGCAGCACGGCGGTGCGGCTTTTTGAGAAAATTTGAGGGCGGGAGATTTTTGAAAAAACGCAAATTGGTTGGCGAGGTCAAATTTTCTTTTCTGAAAAAATCTACATTTGCTGAAAAATTTGACAAATGATAAAAATTCTTGCCAACGATGGCATCCATCCCGACGGCAAATTGCTGTTGGAAGAAGCAGATTACCTGGTCGAAACCGATAAAATTGCCCAAGAAGATTTGCCGAAGCACATCGGCGAATACGATGTTTTGATTGTCCGAAGTGCCACAAAAGTCACGAAAGAGGTGCTGGACGCCGCCAAAAAACTAAAAATCATCGGTCGCGGCGGCGTCGGTTTGGACAATATTGATGTCGAATATGCGAAAAGCAAAGGCGTCGAGGTTTTCAACACGCCAAAAGCATCGTCGCGGGCGGTGGCCGAACTGGCGATGGCGCATTTTTTTACGATGACGCGTTTTTTACACCGCTCAAACAATGAACTGCCGAACGGTGGCGATTTCAAAAAACTGAAAAAAGCCTACGAAAAAGGCGTGCAAATGCGCGGCAAAAAAATGGGGATTATTGGTTTTGGGCGCATCGGGCAGGAAGTTGGGAAGATGGCGTTGGCGCTCGGTTTGGATGTGATTGCGCACGATCCGTTTGTTCAGGACGCCGAGTTGGACATCAAAATCAATCAATTTCCAGACGTTCGGCTGGTGGTTCGCATCGAAACGACGAGTTTGGACAAACTTTTGGCAGAATCCGATTTCATTACTTTGCATTTGCCGGGCATTGGAAAACCGGTAATCACCGAAAAAGAAATTGCCAAAATGAAAAACGGCGTATTTTTGGTGAACACCGCTCGTGGCGGTTCAATCGACGAAAATGCTTTGCTCGAAGCCTTGAACAATGGAAAAGTGGCCGGTGTTGGGCTCGATGTTTTCGAAAACGAACCCTCGCCACGTGCCGATTTGCTGCGCCACCCAAATGTTTCTGCTTCGCCGCACATCGGTGCGAACACGATGGAAGCGCAATCCTACATCGGGATGGAATTGGCGGATAAAATCTTGAACTTTTTCGGAGCCGACAAATAAAATTGGAAATTGGGAAATTGGAGAATTAGGAAATTAGAAATTATCCCAATTTCCAATTTCTAATTTCCCAATTTCTAATTTCCCAATTTCCAATATCATGCGCAATGATGAGATTTTAGACAATTTTGACTTCCGCGAACCGGAATTCAACTGGGACGAAACCGAGGCTGAAATTGCCGGAAAATATTATTCCTTGCTCGAAGCCGAGTTTGCTGCAAGCCGTTTGCGGTCTGAAAATATCCCATGTTTTTTGGCAAATACGGGTTCGGCGGCGGTTTTGCCCCATGTCCAGGCCGTGATTCGGTTGCACGTCCGCGCGGAAGATAGCGAGCGGGCGCGTGAAATTTTGGCCGAAGCCGCCATCGAATCAGATTTGCCAGAGGAAAAAAGCAGTGGGAATTCTTGCATTACGTTTTTGGCGGTGCTCGTTGGTTTGATGTTGGCGTGGTTTTTTGTCAAGGCGATTTCTGGGAATTTTTGAAAAATGGGACACAGATGACACGGATTTTCAAACACAGATTT
>JANNMS010000047.1:0-11436 GCA_031398055.1 Saprospirales bacterium
GAATTTATTCCGACCAACGCGCTGGGTCGGAATAAATTCCGACCTCCATTTTTCAACTCAACTATTTCAAAAAAATGAAAAAAATATGGCTTATCACAGGGCTGGCAATTGTGCTTTTCCCTGCATTTATATTTTCCCAAAAAACACTCCTCGGCATCGTCACCAACGAAAAAGAAGAACTGCTAATCGGCGCGACCGTCTTTTGGAAAAGCAGTCAAATCGGCACGGTGACCGATACTTCTGGTAAATTTTCCTTGCCACATCCCGAAAAATTGGACACTTTGGTGGTTCGATACGTCGGTTACACGCCTGTCCAAGTGCAAGTTTTGCCGGACGAAACCAAAATTTGGGTCGAAATTTCGGGCATCACCCAACTTTCGGAGGTCAATATTTCTGACCGAAAATTTGACAACGCCACCTCGCTGCTCGATTCCCGGAACGTCGAAAGCATCAATCGGAAGGAACTTCGGAAGGCTCCGTGCTGCAATTTGTCCGAAAGTTTTGAGACGACGGGCGCGGTGGACGTGGTTTATTCCAATGCTTTGACGGGGGTGAAAGAGATTCAAATGCTCGGTTTGCGGGGCGTTTATGCCCAATTTTTGATGGAAAATCGCCCGACGATGGGCGGCATCGCTACGCCGTTTGCTTTTGAAATGATCCCCGGAACCTGGCTTTCTGGCATTTCGCTGGCAAAAGGTGCGAGCACCGTGAAAAATGGTTTTTCAGGAATTACTGGCCAAATCAATGTCGAGTTAGAAAAACCACAGACGGCTAAACCCTTGTTTATCAATGCTTTCGGCTCGACCGAGGGGCGAGGCGAGTTGAATTTGCATTTCAATAAAAAAGGAAAAAATGGTTTTTCAAATGGTCTTTTGCTGCACGGAAGTCAGGTGAAAAATCAGTGGGACATGAATCACGACAATTTTTACGACGCCCCGAATCGCCACCAACTCAACGGTTTGTACCGTTTGACTTTTGAAAGTAAAGATTGGTGCGGCCAAATCAATGTGCAAGGCGTGACCGACCGTCGGACGGGTGGACAAATTGGAAAACATCACGACAAATTGTTTGGTGTCGACCAACAAAACGACCGCGTCGAAGTCTGGGGAAAATTGGGTCGCGAGGGCATCGGCGGCAAACCGTACCAACAAATTGGGAACATCGTCTCGGCTTCGTGGCACCGTGCGAACTCGGTTTTTGGGCAAAATATTTATCAAGCCGAGCAAAAATCGGTTTATTGGCAAACACTTTTCGAGACGATTTTTGGAACGACCGACCACAAAATTGTCGTCGCGCCGAACCTTCAATTTGATGATTTTCAGGAAAAAGTAAACGATGGCATCCTCGATCGGCGCGATTTTCAGCCGGGCGCGATGGCCGAATACACTTTTTCGCGGCCAAATTTGAAAATGGGCATTCCCGATCTGGTCGTCGTCGCGGGCGCGCGGGTGGATTGGCACAACCGTTTTGGATGGTTTTTCACGCCTCGAATTAGTGCTAAATATTCGTTTTCGGAAAATACGACGGCGCGTGTTTCTGCCGGTCGCGGTTTTCGGGTGCCAAATTTGATGGCTGAAAACCTCAGTTTGCTGGCCTCGAACCGGGAGATGATTTTTGAAAATAATTTGGGCGCGGAAGAGGCTTGGAATTACGGTTTGAATTTGACCCGGAATTTCAAAATCAAAGGGAAACCGGGCAATTTCAGTGTGGATTTGTATCGAACTGACTTCATTCGGCAGGTTTTGGTGGATGTTGAGAAGATTTACAACGCCGTTTATTTTTATAATTTGAAAGGAAAATCCTTTTCAAATTCCGCGCTGGCGATGGTTCAGTACAATTTTTTCAAAGGTTTCGACGCCAAAATCGCCTGGAAAATCAATGATGTGAAAGCCACTTTTTCGGGCGGACATTTGAAATCGGTGCCGTTGGTTGCGAAACATCGCGGCGTGGTGACTTTGGAATACAACACACCGGGCAAAAAATGGATGTTCAACACGATTACCCAAATTGTTGGGGCGCAGCGGTTGCCCGATCATTCGCAAATCCCGGCGCAGATTTTGGGCGATTTTCCACAGATTTCGCCGACCTATTTTTTGCAAAATGCGCAAATCACCCGGCGGTGGCACAAAACGGAGGTTTATGTGGGCGGGGAAAATTTGAACAATTTTCACCAGCATCCGGCCATTTTTTCAGCCGAAGATCCAACGAGCCCGTTTTTTAATGCTTCGCAAATTTGGGCTCCGACGATGGGGACGGTCATTTATATTGGAGTGCGTTTTTCGCCGTCGGGCGTGGCAGAATGACGATTTTTTAAAAAAAATTAGTGTTGACAAAAAGCGACTTTTTGTTTTAAGTTTTTACCTTCGCTGAACATTTTAACACATTTTTTTACTAAAATCAACTCTTTTATGGCTATTAATTTTGTCGCACTGATTGTCGCTGCCTTGATTCCGATTGTTCTCGGATTCGTTTGGTATCACCCAAAAGTTTTCGGAACGGCTTGGATGAATGCAACTGGAATGACCGAAGAAAAAGCGCGAGCAGCAAATATGCCACTGCTTTTTGGCCTTTCTTTTTTGTTCAGCATGATGCTTGCTTTTATCATGAATTTGATTGCGTACCACGATGCTTTTGTCGAAGGCTCGCTTTTTTACGTGACAAATGGGACGATGATCCCAGAAGCGGGTTCGGCGGATGCTCAATGGTTGGAACATTTCAAAACCAATTACTCAGCTGCTTGCCGGACTTTCAAACATGGTTCTTTCCATGGGACGTTCATCGCGGGCATCATGATTGCCTTGCCGATCATCGGTACCAATGCACTTTACGAGGGGAGAGGTTTCAAATACATTGCGATTACCGCAGGTTTTTGGATTTTGAGTTTGGGTTTGATGGGCGGAACGATTGCGGCTTGGAAATAAATCAACCACATTGTTTTTAAACACAAAGGCACATTAGGAAACATAAGAAGTTGGTTTTCAAAAACTTATGTTTTCTGATGTGCCTTTGTGTTTAAAAAAAATGTGGTTGATTTAATGGCCACGCGCGCCGATTTCGATGACTTCCAAATTTCCCGGTTTCCCATTTTCCACCGAAAAACGGACGAGCGTTTTGGCTTTGTGCCAACCTTCGTTGCCGCACGCGCCGGGATTGATGTGCAAAAAACCAAACGTTTTGTCAGGAATTACTTTCAAAATGTGGGAATGTCCACAGATAAAAAGCCCATTTCGCGGTGGGTTATTTTTCAAAATTTCGCGGACGCGTGGATTATATTTGCCCGGATAACCGCCGATGTGGGTCATGAAAACGGGCAACCCTTCGCAATCGAACCGCAAATCTTCGGGAAAATCGGCGCGGATTTTATGCCCATCGATGTTTCCCCAAACGCCTCGGAGCGGTTTGAATTCTTCCAGAGCCTCGACAATTTCCATGTTTCCAAAATCCCCGGCGTGCCAGATTTCGTCGCAGTCGGCGAAATATTTGAACACTTTTGGATCGAGAAAACTGTGGGTGTCGGACATCAAACCGATCTTTTTCATTGTTGATTTTTAGTTGAAATAGTTGGTGAAGATTGATTTTTACCCCAAATCCAGCCCAAAACCTGCCATTTACCCCTGCCGTTTGCCATAAAAACCTAATTCCAATTTGATTTTTAAAAAAGCAGATTCTTTGCCTTGTCAATCGCCGGAACAAAAATCGCGGTTGATTTGACCAATTTTTTTAAAAATCATAAATCTAAAAATTATGGAATTGCTCGGCAAAATCATTTTGATCATCCACGTCCTGGCGGGCATCACGACTTTGATAACTGGCCCGATTGCGATTTTTTTTAACGACCGAAACATCCGCAGTCATCGAATCGCAGGTAAGGTGTTTTTTTATGCCATGAATGTGGTTTGTGTTTCTTCGATCATCACTTTTGTCAAACACCCGGACGTGGCTTTTTATCAATTTTTGTTGGGCATCGCCATTTTTGTGTACGCTGGAATTTTGCGGGGCGTCCGTGCCATCCAAATTATGAAAGGTGCTCGAGTTTATTGGTTTGACTTTTTTTACACCATCGTTTTACTGCTTTTCGCCTTTTGGATGATTGGCAAAGGTGTTCAAAATTGGTTAAATGCGGGTCAAATTGCGATTTCGATTTTGTTTTTGGTCTTCGGCCTCGGCTCACTGAAAGATGCGGTAGACAATCTGAAAAATTTCCGCAAGCCACAAAATTTGCAAAAATTGGACTGGTTGAAAATGCACGTCGGCTCAATGATTGGGGCATTTATCGCTTCGAGCACTGCTTTTACGGTCAATGTTGCGCACGGATTGCCGTGGTTTATTCAATGGTTTGGCCCGACGGTTTTACTGGTGCCGTTGCTGGTTTATTTTAGTCGGAAAATTGAGGCGAGGAAAAAGGCAGAGGTGAGGAAACCATAAAATAATAGCTCGGCCTGTTGATGATGACTTTGGGCGTGGCCGAAACAGTAAAATATCTCCCGGCTGCGGAGTGTAAAAAGTGCTTTGCTGAGCAC
This sequence comes from Saprospirales bacterium, assembly GCA_031398055.1. Taxonomy (GTDB): domain Bacteria; phylum Bacteroidota; class Bacteroidia; order Chitinophagales; family Saprospiraceae; genus M3007. The sequence goes on from JANNMS010000047.1 coordinate 4,521, forward strand.
AAAATAATCGAACCGTCCAAGCCTTATTTTTAAACTACATCGAAATATTTAAACCGGAGCAACAAAAAAGGAGCTATGCAATGCACAACTCCTTGATAATCAACGTGGAAGATAACGGATTCGAACCGATGACCTCTTGCATGCCATGCAAACAAAAATTCATTGTCGTTATTTTTCGTTATCTTTAAATACATTGATTATCAATGATTTAGAAAATTTTATTTTATTATGTTTGCTTATATTTATTGTTTTTGCGTACATTTGTTTTACCTATGTTTCACCCGGGTAAAACTTTTTTGAAAAAATGGCATCAGTTTCGGTCGTACTTCGCAAGGAAAAAACCAACTCAAAAGGAGAGCATCCAGTATTTCTGCGCATCACTCATTTGAGAAAACACAAGTATTTGTCGCTGTCAAGTTATTGTTCACTCCAACTTTGGGATGAAAAAAAACAGCGACCAAAAAGGCAACATGAGCACTTTCACGAAATGTCAGCTTTGACAAATACCCGCTTTTCCGAATGCGAAAAAATAATTTTTGAACTCGAAAAAGAAGGCCAACCATATTCCCTCGAAGAAATTTTCAATCGGCTAAATTTTTTCCGAAAAAAACAGCAAACCACAGTTTTGGAGTATTTTCAAGAAACGATTGACAAACTGAAAAACGAAGGCCGTTTGGGTTATGCAGAAGTTTTTTACTCGACCAGAAATTATTTGAGGAGTTTTCGCGACGGTAAAGACTTTTTCTTTTCGGACATCAACCTCCAATTTCTCACCAAATTTGATGCCTACCTCACCATACGAGGCTTGAAACCGAATGCTGCATTTGTGCCAGTCCGCACTTTCAAAACACTCCTCAATTATGCGAAAAAAGAAGGGCTTGCAGCCAAGGAATTTGACCCGTTCAAAGATTTCAGTTTTACGAAATACAGGAAAGACAAACCTATAAAACGGGCAATCAGCCGAGATGATATTCGAAAAATTGATACACTTTCAACAACGGAAGGTTCTATGCAATTCCACGCACAAAAAATGTTCATGTTCATTTTCTATTCGGCTGGCATCAATTTTATTGACTTGGCTTATCTGCGTTTTGAAAATATTTCAGCGAATCGCCTTACCTATGTTCGCCGAAAAACCAAAGAACAAATTGTTGTTAATTTGCTTGAACCTGCTCTCGAAATCATTAAATATTACAAAATAAACCACCCAAACAAAGCCGGATATGTTTTTCCAATTTTAAATGAAAGACATATTACTGCAGAAAGCAAGGATAATCGGGTGACTAAAATGCTTAAAAATGTAAACCGATGCCTCAAAGAGTTAGCCCAATTAGCAGATATTCAAGCCAAAGTAACTACCTATGTCGGCAGACATTCATTTGCTACGTCTTTGCGAAATGCCGGAGTACCAACAGCCATCATTAGCCAAGCACTTGGACATGAATCTGAATCCGTGACGAAGGCTTATTTGGCTTCTTTTGAATCGGATGTGATGGAGGAGGCGATGCGAAAGTTGTTGTGAATGTCTCTAAATTTTCAATTGATTTATTTGTTTTCATTTAAAATCTACCCACATGGATAGTATTTACGATGGTTTTGACAACCATTTTGACCCAAATAACCCTAATGATTCATTATGGAAATCACCGATTGAGATTTATCAAAATTGGCAAAAAAAGGTGCTGGAATTTGCACCCCATGATTCATTGTTTCCTGATTTTGAAATCAATCCGATTTTGATTTATCAATCCTAGAAAGGACTTAGCCAACCTTCCGACTCAATCACCATTCTTAGAAAAAATCCAGAATTGCCTCATTGAAATTTATTTGAGAAGGCAACTTCATGTTCCTGAAAATCAAATTTTTGCCATTGCCAATCCTGATGAAACTGATAAATCAACAGAAAGGGCGAAATATTTTGGAATTTTACATTGCCTTTCCTTTGGGTTTGATTTGAATGCAGAAGTCATTTTGACCAAAGAAATGGATGGAAAGGAATTCGATTTTTTCTTTGCTTTGAAATTGATAAAAGTCCCGATGATGGAAATTGACGATTTCCTTGATTATCAACTCACTCAAAGTTTTGGAGGCGACCATGAAAAATTCAAGCGATATTTAAAACTTTTGCCTCGATATATTTCGAGCGAACTTCTTCAATTGGAACATGAAGGAAATAGGTTAGAATTTTCTGCTGACTTAGATTTAAGTATCTGATGTTACGCAAGGTATTAGCAATGTGAGTGGTAGCGTAAATTTGGTGCATGGAAAAATTACTTGACCTGTACACCGATTATTTACAAGTGACCTTTCGGATGGCGACGGCAACGGGATTATCCGAGATGGTTGACGGTGCCGTCTCGCATGACAAGATTACGCGCCTTTTAAATCTGCAAAATAATTTTTCAAAAAGTGTCAACTTGAATCAGTGAAATGCTGGTGAAAGGTTGGCACTTTTCTTTTTTCCGCCCAGATGTAATGGCAGGTTTGCAAAAAAATCTTTCTTTTGTTTTCGCCCGTGCAACCCTTCCCGTTGCCCGCCCGCACTTGATATGAAAGTGAAATCGGACAAGTCGGAAATCAAATCTTCGCTCCACGAAATGCCCGACGCGGCACTGGCGGCGGCTTGCTGTCGGGGCGAAAGCGAGGCCGAGCATCGGCTCTGGGCGATGCACAAAAATCGGATGTACGGAGTTTGTCTGCGTTTTGCCGCCTCGAAACAAGAGGCTCAGGACATTTTGCAAGAAGGTTTTTTGCGCGTTTTTGGCAGCGTTTGCAAGTTTCGGGGCGAGGGCAGTTTGGAGGGTTGGGTTCGCAAAATCATGGTTCGCACGGCTCTCGAACATTTGCAAAAACGACAGGCCATGCCCCATTTGCTCGACCTCGACGCATTGGAAAATTTGCTGCCCGACCCACAAAATTTGGACGACCTCGACGACCCCATTTCTGCTGGAAAACTGGTCGAACTGCTCCAAAAACTGCCGCCCGGATTTCGCGCCGTGCTGAATTTGTACATCCTCGAAGAACAAAGCCACGAACAAATTGCCCGCGAATTGGGCATTTCCATCGGCACTTCCAAATCACAACTTCACCGCGCCAAAATCTTTTTTAAAAAACTTTTGGACAAAACACTGCTCCTCGTTTTTTGAAATTTTTAATTGAAAATCAATGAATTACGACGAAAAAAATACCGAAGGACTCGAAAATCTGCTCCATTCAAAACTTCAAGGTTTCGCCCCAGAAGCCCCAGAAAGCATCTGGCAAGCAGGCATCGAACCACAAATTCGAGCACGGCGGCAGCGGCGAAAATTGATTTTTTGGTGGTGGGGTTTTACGGGTGCTGTGGGCTTGGTGGCGGTGGCGATTTTGTTTTTTTTAGGAAAAAGAGAAAAAAACCTGCCCGAAAAAATCCACGAAACCATGCCTGTGGCGGCAGTTGCCGTGCCGTCCGATTTTGAAAAATTGGGTGAAATTTCAAATCCGAGCAAGCAAAAAACGAGTGCTGATTTTTCAAAAAGTCATTTTAAAAAACCTGAAAATTCGTCCGACCACGAAAAAACGCACCGCTCAAAATTGATTTTTAAAAATGAAAATCAGCAGGAGAAATCGAATTTGAATTCAAATTTTGAGGAAAAATCTGACTTAAAATTTGAAAAAAAATCTGACCAACGAACCCTCGAAACCATTTTGGAAAATCAAAACTTGACACGCCGGACCGATGTCCCGACAAATATTTCAGATGAAAAATTCGGTTCGCCGTTGGTTGAAAAACTGCCGCTGATTTTTCTCAAAAATGTTATTTTAGAAAAGAAAACTCCTTGCTTTTCACCCATTCCAACACATTTTGCAGAAAAAACAACTCAAAAAATCAAGCAGCCTGCCCAATTTTGGGCGACCGCCGAGGCAGGTTTGGTGGCCCCGATGCCCCACGATATTCATCAAACCGTGCATGGTGGCATGACTTTCACCGAAAAATCCACGGTGCCTGCCACTGGTTTTCAAACCGGTTTTTCCCTCCAATTTCAGCCCCGCGAGCGGTGGCGGTTTGGCATCGGTTTGTTGCGTCAGGCCACGCGCCAGACCACTTCGCACATCGCCACGCTTCGATTGATGGACGGCGTTTGCCTAAATCCCTACGACCCGGGCGTGAAACACTACGAATTTCAGTACACCCTGATTTCCGATGGCGACCCCGCCAAAGTGAATCTCCGACTTTCGCAACAAGACCCAAACATAAAAATGCCCGACGACGAACCATTTATACTCGATATGAAAACCACCCGTCGAAATACGGATTGGCTGGTGCCAATCACCGCACAGCGATTTTTTGGCAGCGCACGGCGGTGGCAATTCTTTTTGAAAAGCGGCGCGACGCTCCGTTTTTCTCAAAAAACAGCCATCCGAGTTGACCATTTTACCGAGGCGTGTGTGGATTTGTGTTTTCAAAACGGCTTGACCCCGACCGTCACGACCCAAAATATCCGTCAATTTTCGATGGGGTATTTGGTCGGGGCAGGTGCAGAATGGACGGTTTCGCCGCGATTTCGGGTGTCTTTCCACCCCAATTTGAATGGTTATTTTTCAAAAACAAATGGCCGGTCGCATCCCTCCGCACGCCAATTTGGATTGAACACTGGCTTGTCTTTTCAACTTTAAAAATTTTCTAAGTTTTTCAAAATCAATGTTTTATGAAAAAGATTTTACTTTTCGTTTTTCTATTTGCAGCAGCAGTTGCCCAATCTCAAAGCAACATCGAACTACATCTTTCGCCCCGGCTCGGCACAAAAACTTTTGCCCTCGGCGCGGTGGTTTCCGCCGGAAATTATGAGTACAAAATCACGCGGCTCGAATATTACATTTCGGGCATCGAAATCACCCACGACGGCGGCGAAAAAACGGCGATGACCGATTTGTACCTGCTCGTCCGTCCGGCGGTGGATTCGATGTACGACCTCGGTTCGCACCCGCACATCACGAAAGTGGAAGGCATCAAATTTTCGGTTGGCGTTGACCAAGCCAAAAATCATCTCGACCCGGCGGGTTATCCAGCCTCGCACCCGCTCGCTCCGCAAAATCCGGCGATGCAGTGGGGTTGGTCGGCTGGCTATCGTTTTGTGGCCATCGAAGGCGTGGCGGGCAACAATTTTGTCAACACTTTTGAAGTCCACGCGCTCGGCGACGCGAATTACAAATCGCTGAACCTCGCCACCGAAGCCGAAAACCACGCCGACGGCAACAAAACCATCCACCTCGTGGCCGATTATTCGCAGGTGATAAAAAGCCTCAATGTTTCCGGCGGACTCGTCGTGCATGGCTCGTCGGGCGCGGCGGTCACTTTGCTGAACAACATGGCAAAGGCAGTTTTCAGCGCGGAATCGTCGGTGATGACGATTGACCCGATGTTTACAGGTCGTTTTTTGGTGTCACCGAACCCTGCGACAAACGGTCAGGCGATGGTTTCGATGAACCTTCCGGCAGGTTTCGACTATCGTTTGACGGTGACGGATTTGGCCGGCCGGGTGCTGCAAAACCAAGAAATTGCTACCGAAACCCAATCGTTTTCATTAAAAAACAACCTGAACGCGGGTGCGTACCTCGTCCATCTTTGGCAAAACGAACGTCCGGTGGCGGTCGAAAAATTATTTATCAATCCATAAATTTCAAAATGAAAAAATGGGTCTGGTTGCTCGGATTGTTGGTCGGCAGTGGATTTTTCGCCTGCCAAAAAGAGGTTTCGGAAGTCGTCGCCGAAGCACCAGAGCCGCTGCTTGCCGTGCCGCCGGGGTTTCCCGCGCCCGATTTTCCGCCTGACAATCAATTGACCGCCGCCCGGTTTGCGCTCGGCAAACGACTTTTTTACGACCCGATTTTGTCGCGCGACAGCACGGTTTCGTGCGCCTCGTGCCATGCCCAAAATCATGCGTTTTCGGATTCGGTGGCGTTCAGTCCGGGCGCGGGCGGGGCGGCGGGCGTGCGAAATTCGCCCACGTTGGCCAACATCGGATACCATCCATATTTCACCCGCGAGGGTGGCGTGCCGACTTTGGAAATGCAGATTTTGGTGCCCATCCAAGAACACAACGAGTTCAATTTCAATATTTTAGAAATTGCGGAGCGGTTAAAAAAGGACACTTCTTTTGTCCGGCAGAGCCGCGAAGCCTACGACCGCGACCCCGATTTTTACATCATCACCCGTTCGATTGCTTGTTTCGAGCGCACTTTGATTTCTGGGCAAAGTCGGTACGACGAGTTCTTTTATTTGAAAAAAAACAATGCCCTGAACAATGCCGAAAAACATGGGATGGATTTATTTTTTTCTGAAAAAACGAATTGTTCGGTGTGTCATGCGGGGTTTAATTTTTCAAATTATGCGTTTGAAAACAACGGTTTGTACGAAAACTACCCCGACGCAGGGCGTTTTCGATTGACCGAGGACTCCTCGGACGTGGCACGTTTTAAAGTCCCGACGTTGCGAAACGTGGGTTTGACCGCGCCTTTCATGCACGACGGCAGTTTTTTGACCCTCGAAAAAGTGGTCGAACATTACAATTCTGGTGGAAAAAATCATCCGCACAAAAGTGATTTGATAAAACCGCTCGGTTTGACGGCGGGCGAACGGGCGGATTTGGTGGCATTTCTTCGCAGTTTGACGGATGAAAAATTTGTGAAAAATACCAAGTTCAAGCCCTGAATTCCAATTTTGAAACCCTCCAAAATCTACGCTATTTTCCTGTAAGAAACGTGTAAAAAATAACTTGTCAATTTTCAGTAGGGAACAACAGGTCAAACGCATTAAAATCCATTCCCGAAGGGAATCTATGTTTATAGAAATTGAAATGGACATGCACGAGAAATCCCGAAGGGATTTTATGTAAAAACTCGCGCCTGAAAACATAAAATCCCTTCGGGATTTGAGGAA
>JANNMS010000092.1:0-4817 GCA_031398055.1 Saprospirales bacterium
CGGCAGAGCCGCTAAATATTTGTAGCCATCGAACAAGGTTTTTTCAGAGGTGCGGAGCACCGAAATATTCCGGTGCTCTGCACCTCAACTTAGACTTCCCTTGCATTTCTACAAATATTTAGCGGCTCTGCCGCATTTTCATGTACTCGAAAATTTACTTTCAACTACTTAAATTCAAAATTTTAGAATTACTGCTTTTTACTTTTAATTACTTAAATTTAAGGTTTTTTAAGTAAATTCACTTTTATAAAAGTACGATTACTTATTTTTGATGTAATTAACTTAACTAAAAGTAGTTTTACTTTTGATTCCGGTTTTTTACTTTAAATTACTTTTTTTTAAGTAGAATTACTTTTAAAACTTAATTTTAAGTTTTTTTACTTAAAACTCAGCCGAAGTACTTTTTAAAAAGTAAAAAGAAGTAAAAAAACTTACTTTTGCGCTGATTTACTTAAAATTACTTAAAAATGATTATTTCAGTTGTAAATTTGAAAGGCGGCGCGGGCAAGACCACCATTGCCACCAATCTCGCCGTCGGGCTCGCGCTGAAAGGCTATGACGTTTGCATCGTCGACAGCGACTCCGGCCAACAATCAGCCACCGAATGGAAAAACGAGCGGACGCGGGAAACCCCGCCCGTGCCGGTTTTGAGCGTGCCAGACAAAAAATTTGTGCCCGAAGTGACCAATTTGACCGAGCGGTATGATTTGATCATCATTGACGGCGCGCCCAGACAGGATAATTTGATTCAAGACAGCATCATCCTCAGCGACCTGATACTTATTCCGATCAGCCCGACGATGTACGATTACAGGTCGTTTGAGCGGTTCACGGAAAAATACGAGGAGATCAAAAAGTACAAACAATTGCAGCAACGCCCGTTCAAAACCTTCGTCGTGCTCAATCGGGTGAAGCGCAGCCAACTGACCAAAAGCGTGGTCGAAGGCATCGAAGCCTACGGAATCAACCTTTTTTCGACCCGGATTTCCGACCGAAATATCTACGTTTATTCTTCGGCGGAAGGTTTGGGCGTGATGGAAACGGACGACGAAAAAGCAAAAATTGAGATGGAAAACCTTGTAAATGAGGTGATTAGCGAAATTAAAATTTTAAGTAAAAATAAGTAAATTACAGTGTGTTTAAGTAATTTGCAGTAAAAAAACTTATTTTTAAGTAATTAAAAAATTTACCAGAAATGAAAGTCAAAGGTGTCACGCCAAAAAAAAGCCCTGCACAGCAATTGCAGGACGAAGCCGAAACCATCCGGCTACAAATCGAAACCAGCCGTCAAAATGTGGTAGAAAAAATGACTGAAAAAGCGGTTGAAACACCGCCCGCACCCATCCGCCGCCAAAAATCCGCCAAAAAAACGGTCGAAACGCCGAAAAGAACGCGCCGGAAGGTCCGTCCGCCGGAAGAAGTCACGCGGCTGACCGTTGATTTGCCGTCCAATCTTTACGATGAAATCAGTCAAGAAGCACACGACCGGTACATGACTTTGAAAGGTTACGTCATGACTATTTTCCTTGCAAGGAAGCCAAAATAAGTGCTTAGCCACACTGTTTTTTCTTTTTTAAAAAAAGCAACGACGACAAAGCCTTTTGTTGTTGTTTTAAATACTTTTAAATCTTTTACTCTTTTATGCCCGGTTAAATACTTGAAAATCAATAATTTAGAAAGCAAAAAGTAGCAAATTTAGGAAAAAAGGTAGCAAATTTAGGAAAAAAGGCAACAGATTTTGCACGAAAGGTAGCAGATATAGGATTAAAAGGTAACAGATTTTGCAAAAGGCAACAGATTTAGGACAAAAAGTAGCAGATATAGGAACTGGGTATGCCTAATTCTGCTACCTTTGGGCTTTATCTTGGTATTTTTCCCTAAAATCGCTATGTTTTGGAAGGAAAATACTTAAAAATTGAATAGAAATGCGGTTTCTGCAAAATCTGTTACCTTTCATTTTGGACGTTGGATTTTGAGAGATTGCTTTTGTCCAATGTCTAAAATCCAACGTCCAAAATCCAACGTCCAAAATCATGGCTACCCGCAAACGCCCGAAAAATCAAGGGATTACGATCATCAAAAAGGCGAATGATCTAATCGAGGCCCGGTACAAATTTGATGTCTGGGAAACGCGATTTTTTCTCTCCGTTTTGTCTCAAATTCGACGCGAAGACAGCGAATTTCAGACCTATCGTGTTTGGTACAAAGACGTTATCAAGACTTTTGGCTTTCGGAATCACAATGCTTACGACCTGCTCCGGCAGGCCGCGGCGAGCCTGATGCGCAAAGTTTTTACCGTAAATTATGAAGAAGATGGCTTCACGCGACAGATAACTTACCACATAATTCGCAAGACAGACGTGCTCCACGAAGGCCAAGAAAACAAGGTCGGTGCTGAAAAACAAGAGTACATTGACGTGATTGTGGAGCACGAAATGAAGCCATTATTGCTGCAATTGCAACGAAATTTTACGGCTTACGAACTCCGAAATGTGGTCAAATTGGGCGTTTATCCGATGCGGATTTATGAACTTTTGAAGCAGTACGAAAGCATCGGCGAGCGCACTTTGGGCGTGGATGACATGAAAAAAATGTTCGAATTGGAGGCCGAATATTCCCGTTTTCCAAACTTCAACCAGCGTGTAATTATTCCGGCAGTCAAAGAAATCAACCGCCACACCGACATTCATGTCCGCGAAATCGAGAAGATAAAATCGGGTAGGGGAGTGACTTCGCTGCGTTTTCGGTTTGGGGCAAAAACGCAGGAACAGACCAAAGATTTGCACCGCGATGCCAAGCCGCCGGCAAAAAATGGCTCGGCAATTTATTTTCCAGAACCCGAAACCGCAGCCGTTGCCGAAGCAAAAATGGCCGCCGAAACCGCTGCAAACCCGAGCGAGCGCGACCGTCTTTTCCAGATTTTTTATGAAGATGTGGTGCAAAAATTCGGCGTGACACCTTCCGGTTTTTTGGAATTGCTCGAAAAACACACCGAAGAAGAAGTCAATCAAGCCATCCGGGTGACGCGCCGGGCAAAAGCAAATGATCAAATAAAATCAAGTGTGCCCGGTTTTTTTGTCCATGCTTTGAAAAATGGGTACACCGATCCGAAGGAAGAAGCCGAAAAAAAGAAACGCCGCGAGGCTGAAAAATTGGAACTGCAAAAACAATGGGATGACTTGCAACATGCCTATTCCGTCAAAATAAATGACCAAATCCGCTTGCTTTTGGAGGCTGAACCGAATTTGAGGACGACCGCGATCGAGCAAATTTCGGTGGAAATGGCCGATTATATTCATCTAAAATATCCCGACGAACCACCCGCCACCGAAACATTCAGGCAAGACACGGTGCTGCGTGCGGCTGTGATTCAGGCCATAATCAATGCCCGGCGGGTGGATTTTTTGCCGATCGAAAATGAATTTTTGCCGCAGTTGGAAAATTTGCGGAAGCAAATCGAGTCAAAATAAGCGAAGAATTTCGGCTTCCTGCGGCGTATTTACATTGGTCAGGGCTTTTTGGTCGGGCGTTTTCAAAACCAAAACATCAGAATTGAGCAAAACTTTGCGCGGGCAGGAGTAGCCCTGCGCCAAAAACGAGAGCAAAACAGCATAACTTTTTGGTTCCCAAATCGTGATCAGCGGCTCCGGCATTTGGTCAAAAGGACTTTCAAAAGTGGTGGCGACGCAGCGCGGCTGCCGGTTTTTCAATAAAAATTCCAAGGTTTCGTGGCCGAGCAGCGGCAAATCGCAGGCAACAACGAGCCATGCGCAATTTGGCTGAAACCGAAAAGCCGACAAAATCGCGCCGAACGGGCCGAGTTCAGAAAACGTGTCGGGCAGGGTGGGGTAGACCATGCCGATTTCGTTTTCTTGACCGGGGCGGCATGAAATAAACACCTCGTCGCACAAATTTTGAAGCACCTCGGCCAGGTGTTCGCGCTGCGGTTTTCCATGCCAAACCATCGCGCCTTTGTCCTGACCCATCCGGACGCTGCGCCCGCCAGCCAGCACAAGACCGCTGACGAGCGGCGTTTTTTTCATCATTTCTTTTTCAAAAAAATGGAGAATCCCGGTCGTGTCGTCAAGCCGCAACCGAGGGATTTTGGCCGCTTCGGGCAACGTATTTTCCACAAAATCAAAGACTTGCGTGGCGTTTTCGGCCAATAAAATGAGTTGGACATTGGTCAATTGCCCCAGCCGTTTTCGGAGCGAGTTTTCTTTTGCCGGGTCAATTATTACAATTTGTGCGGCGGCTTCGTGGTGGTTGCCGTTGACCAAAATCAGGTCGGTTTCGTTGAAAATTTGACGAAATTGGTGGGTTTCCAGTTTTGAATTTATCCCAAATTCATGATTATTAATGCAGTCGGTGTACTCAATTTTTGCCCCGGCGGCGAGCATTCCCGGCAAATCGGGGGTGGCATCCGCCACAGCATGGTCGGCATCGAGGTAGGCGCATTGATATTTTTCGTTCAAATTTTCGATAATCTGCCGTGCCAGATGTTGGATTTTTCCGCAATTCGTGCCGACAAAAGCCCATTCGTTTCGGCCAAAACGGCCGAGCGCGGGGCGGGCGAGATGGGTGTGTTTGGTGTGCTGGGTTGTCATTTTGGCAAATTTTTTTTTAAACATGATTCTGGTTTTTGAAAACCAATTGTTCGCCAAAAATAACAGGGAATTTGTTGGCAAAAAAAGAAGGCTCAATTGTGGTTCCAAGTTCCTGTTTTTTTGTTTCGGCAAATGGAGGGCGAAAATTATTACGCCAATAACATAAAGCCGAAAAAAATTAGCCCACCATATTAAATTTAAAAATTAAAA
>JANNMS010000144.1:0-38242 GCA_031398055.1 Saprospirales bacterium
TAGGATTGGAGCGCGGATGACACGGATTATTTTCGGATTATCGCGGATTTTTCATTCCAAAAAATCAAAAAACCCGCGATAATCCGAAAATAATCCGTGTCATCCGCGCTCCAATCCTACCCAAATTTTCTTATGAAAAAAATAAAAACCCAAGTCGGCATCATCGGAGCAGGCCCCGCCGGGCTGGTTTTGGCGCATTGGCTCAAAAAACAGGGAATTTCCGCTGTAATTATCGAGCATCGCAGCCGCGAATATGTCGAAGGTCGCGTCCGTGCTGGCCTGCTCGAACAAAACACGGTGGACATTTTGAAACACCTCGGCCTCGCCGAACGCCTCGTCCGCGAGGGTCACGAGCATCGCGGCGTGAATTTTAGTTTCGACGGCGAACGCATCCGCATCCCGTTTGGCGAACTGACCGGCGGACGGAACATCACGATTTACGGCCAACAAGAAGTGGTGAAAGATTTGACGACGGCGTGGCTGGAAAGCGGGGGGATTTTGTTTTTTGAATCGCCCGCACTAAAAATTGAAGATTTTGACACCCCGAACCCAAAAATTCATTTTGAAAAATCGGGCGAACCGGGCATCATCGAATGTGATTTTGTCGCGGCCTGCGATGGTTTTCACGGCATCGGGCGCAAATCCATGCCCAAAAATTCTTTCAACGAATACACGATTAGTTATCCGTTTGGTTGGCTGGGGATTTTGGCGAACGTCGCGCCGTCGTCGGAGGAGTTGATTTATGCCTACCATGAAAATGGTTTCGCGCTGCACAGTTTGCGGTCGGCGAAGATCAGCAGGTTGTATTTGCAGGTGGACGAGGGCGAAAAATTGGAAAATTGGCCGGACGACCGGATTTGGGAAGAACTTTCGTTGCGCCTCGGAACGTCCGGCTGGTCGCTCGAACCGGGGCCGATTTTTGAAAAAAGCATCACGCCGATGCGCAGTTTTATGATTGATAATTTGCAATCAGGGCGGCTGTTTTTGGCGGGCGACGCGGCGCACATCGTGCCGCCGACGGGTGGAAAAGGCCTGAATTTGGCGGTCGCCGATGTCAAACATTTGGTGGACGGGCTGACCGATTTTTACAAAAAAAACTCGCTGCGCGGTTTGGAAAATTATTCAAAAACGGCTTTGAAAAGGATTTGGCGGGCGCAGGATTTTTCAAATTTTATGACCACGCTTTTTCACAAACAATCGCCGCACGGCTCTTTTCAATATCGGCTGCAGCGGGCGAAATTTGATTATCTAAAAATGTCAAAAGCATACGCCACGACGGTTGCGGAAAATTATGTGGGGCTGCCGTTTGAGGCGTTTGAACTTTGACACATAGGTCACAGAGGAGTTTTCACATAGAGGCACATAGATTTTTTATTAAAAACACATAAAATCTATGTGCCTCTATGTGAAAACTCCTCTGTGACCTATGTGTCTCAAAATAATATTGATGAAAAAAGTACCAATTATCAACGTAAAAACCGCCGCCAAAATGGTCAAAAACGGCGACACCCTGTTGCAAGGCGGCTTCGGCATGACCGGAAATCCGGTGCATTTGATGCACGCGCTGGCCGAAATCGGCACGAAAAATCTCACTTTTATCGGAAATAATGTCGGTGAGGTTGGTCTCGGCGGCGGGCGGCTTTTGAAAAACGGGCAAATCAAAAAAATGGTCGGCTCGTTTTTTACCTCCAATCCCGATGCGGTGAAAGCCGCGCAAAACGGCGATGTGGAATATGAACTTTTGCCGCAGGGCACGTTGGCCGAGGCGATTCGGGCGGGCGGCGCGGGAATCGGCGGTTTTTTTACGCCAACTTCGGCTGGCACGCCGTTGGCAAAAAACCGCGAAACGAAGATAATTGACGGCGTGGAGCAGGTTTTTATCAAAGGAATCCGGGGAAATGTGGCGTTCGTCCGGGCATATCGGGCCGACACCGCTGGGAATTTGCAATACCGAATGACCGAGCAAAATTTCAACAAAGCGATGGCAACCGCCGCAGATTTGGTGATTGTCGAGGTGGAAAAAATCGTCCCGGTCGGCAAAATTGCCCCGGAAAACATCCACACGCCGGGCTGTTTTGTGGATTTTTTGGTAAAATGTAAAATGACTTTGGAAGATTTGGGCAGTTCGGCCTCCGTTTCGGCCTCGAAAAAAACGGACGAAACGCGGATGAACATGGCGCGCCGGGCATTGAAAGAATTGAAAAAAGGCGACGTCGTCAATCTCGGAATCGGCATCCCGACGCTCGTCGCGGATTTGATAACCGACGAACACGGCATCATTTTGCACACCGAAAATGGGATGCTCGGCGTCGGCCCAGTCCCGGCGGACGGCGGCGGGGCGATGGATTATCCGGTGAACGCGGGCAAAATCCCGGTCACGGCCTTGAAAGGCAGCAGTTATTTTGACAGCGCGGATTCGTTTGCGATGATTCGCGGCGGGCATATTGACGTGGCAATTATGGGTGGTTTGGAAGTGGACGAAAATCAAAATTTGGCAAATTGGGCAGTCCCCGGCAAGCCACTTTTGGGCGTCGGCGGCGCGATGGATTTGGCAAAAGGCGCAAAACGACTCATCATCACGATGACGCACACGAACCCCGACGGCTCGCCGAAAATTGTCCCGACGTGCGTTTTGCCGCTCACCGCGACGGGCGTCGTAGATATGATTATCACGGATTTGGGGGTTTTTGGCTATCCAAATGGGCAGCTGACTTTGCTGGAATTGATGCCGGGAGCGACGATTGAAATGGTGCAGGCGAAGACGAGCGCGGCGTTTTTACACCTAAAAAATTGATTTTTACCACAAAGGCACATCAGAAAACATATGTTTTTGATTTTTAAAAACTGATGTTTTCTGATGTGACTTTGTGGTAAAAATCAATTTTTGTTCAAAACTACTTTTTCTGCATCGGCGTTTTTTCCCAAACCACTTTCCCGGATTTCACATCCCTCGAATTTTCCCCGATCATAATTCCAAATTCGCCCGCTTCCCAATCAAATTTGAGGTCGTAATTGTAAAATTTCAAATCTGCTGTCGTGATTTTGAAACTCACTTCTTTCGATTCGCCGGGCTGCAGTTCTATTTTTTGAAAGCCTTTCAACTCTTTCACCGGGCGCGTCACGCTGCCCACGATGTCGCGGATATAAAGTTGGACGACCTCTTTTCCGGCCACTTTTCCCGTGTTTTTGACCGTGACGCTGGCCGTCAAAGTCGCGTTGTCTTTCAAATTGGTGGCACTTAATTTCAAATCGCCGTACTCAAATTGGGCATAACTCAGCCCAAAACCGAACGGAAAAACCGGATCGTTCGACACATCGAGATAATTGCTCCTGAATTTTTGAAACCAGGTATCGTTGCCCAGCGGCCTGCCAGTCATTTTTTGGGCATAATAAAGTGGGACTTGCCCCACATTTTGCGGCCAAGTTGTGGTCAATTTTCCCGACGGATTTGCGTCGCCAAAAAGCGCGTCGGTGATCGCGTAACCCGCCTCGCTGCCCGGAAACCAGACGTTCAAAATGGCCGGGATGTTTTCACTTTCCCATTTTATGGCCAACGGACGACCTGTGAAAAGCACCAAAACCACCGGTTTTCCGGTTTTCAAAAGTGCTTCGAGCAGGTCGCGTTGTGCTTTTGGAATGTCAATATTTGAGCGGCTCGATGCTTCGCCGGTCATTTCGGCGGACTCGCCGAGCGCAGCGACGACCACGTCGGCCTGATTTGCGGCAGCGACGGCCTCGCGGATAATTTCGTCGGCGGGGCGCGAATCGCGGTGCAGCGATTTGCCAAACATCCCGGCGCGGTCTTCAAAAGCGGCGTCGGCATCCAAATTCGAGCCGCGGGCGTGGAGGATTTTCACATTTTTCCCCATCAATTCCGTCATGCCGGCCAGCAGCGAAACGGCTTGGTCAAATTTCGCGGCGACTGCCCAAGTGCCCGGCATATTTTCTTTGTTGTCGGCCAACGGGCCGATCAACGCGACCGTGCCCGATTTTTTCAAAGGCAAAATATTGCCCTGATTTTTCAGCAGGACAAAAGATTGGGCGGCAGTTTCGCGGGCGATTTTGCGGTTTTGGGCAGTGAAAACCTCTGTTTTTGCCCGGTTTTCATCGCAATATCGGTACGGGTCGTCGAACAGGCCGAGTTTGTATTTGGCTTCCAAAATGCGGCGGCAAGCCTTTTCAATCTGCTTTTGGGTAATTTTTCTTTCTTTTAAAGACGCTTGCAAAGTCGTCAAAAAACCTTCGCCGACCATGTCCATGTCAATTCCAGCATCCAACGCCCGTGCGGAAACGGTTTTCAAATCGCCGATCCCGTGGTTGACCATTTCGTTGATGCCCGTGTAATCGGTCACGACAAAACCTTTGAAACCCCACTGATTTCGCAAAACTTCGGTCATCAACCATTTATTTGCGGTCGCCGGGACTCCGTCAACTTCGTTAAAAGATGCCATAATTGAGCCGCAACCGGCATCAATCGCGCCTTGAAATGGCGGGAAATAAGTGTTGTACATCGTTTGATGGCTCATGTCGGTGGTATTGTAATCGCGCCCGGACTCGGCTGCACCGTACATGGCGTAGTGTTTTACGCAGGCCATGATCGTGTTTTTTGCCGCGAGGTCGTTGCCTTGGTAACCTTTGACCATCGCTGCCGCGATTTGCGCACCGAGGTACGGGTCTTCGCCGCTGCCCTCGGCGATGCGTCCCCAGCGGGCATCGCGGGCGATGTCGACCATCGGCGAAAAAGTCCAATTGATGCCGTCAGCACTGGCCTCGATGGCTGCGACCCGCGCCGATTGTTCGATCAAATTCATGTCCCACGAACAACTCAAACCGAGCGGGATCGGGAAAACGGATTCGTAGCCATGAATCACGTCCATCCCAAAAATCAGTGGGATTTTCAAACGGCTTTCCTCGACGGCGACGCGCTGCACGTCCTTGATTTTTGCCACCGATTTGATGTTGAACAGGCCGCCAACTTTGCCTTCGCGGATTTTTTTCCCGATGTCCGAACTTTTGGCTTGGCCGGTGACGATGTCGCCGCTGCCGGGCAGGTTGAGTTGCCCGATTTTTTCTTCCAAAGTCATTTTTTTCATCAAAGCATCGATGAAGGTTTTCATTTTTGCCGGGTTCGGCGTTTGGCCAAAACTGGGGGTGGCGAGGAGGAAAATGGGGATGAAAATTTTGAAAAAACGTTTCATATTTTTTTGATAAATTATTGATTTAGAAAGAGTTCTCTTCGATTTATAGGACACGGATTTTCACGGATTTTTTTTATTTAAAACCTAAAAAATCCGTGTCCAATCCGTGAAAATCCGTGTCCCATAAACGAATCACCAAACAAACGTCCCCGCCGTCTCGCCTTGCAACGAAGCCGTTATCCATTTTCCGCCAGCACTGATATTAAACGTCTGTAAATCAGCCGATTCGTTCAAAACAAGCAGCACTTTTTTCCCGTCCGGGCGACGAAAAGCCACGTTTGGAAGCAGGCTCAAATTGTTGCTGCCGAGCCGCACCGACCCCGCCGGGACAAATTTCGAGGCCTGCCCGATGATGTAAAAACTCACATTTTTGGTCGCTTTCGAGCCGTCGATCGTCACCGCGCCGCGGCACTGGGTGCAGCCGCCGGGCGTGTGCGGATTGAAAGTCGGGTCGTTGGCGAGGTTCCATTCGAGGGCGACGCGGCTCCAATTTCGCATCGAACCGATGATCACATTTTTGAGGTGCCATTTCAAATCGCCGTCAAAACTGCTCGTCGAACCCGTCCACTGCTCCGTAAAATACAGGGCTTTGTCCGGGTGTTTTTCGTGCACCGCCGACAGCGCGGAAATGTCGCCGCCGTACAAATGGAAGGCCGAACCGGCCACAAATTGCTTGGCCGCAGGGTCGTCCAAAATGGCGATCGGGTAAGCCGGGTTGTCGCAATTATGATCCCAAACCACGATTTTTGTAGAAATCCCAGCCGCCGCGAATGCCGGGCCGAGGTGGTTTTTTACAAAATCGGCCTGCTGCAAAAATGACATCACCAAACTCGGATTATTGCCGCCGTGCTGCGGTTCGTTTTGCGGCGTGACAGCATCGATTTGGATGCCGTGCGCGGCCATCGCTTTGATGTATTTTACAAAATACTGGGCGTAGGACGCGTAAAACTGTGGTTTTAAGTTGCCGCCGATGCTGCTGCCGTTCGTTTTCATCCAAACCGGCGCGCTCCACGGCGAGCCCATAATTTTAATATTTGGGTTGATTTTTAAAATTTCCTTCAAAATTGGGAGGAGCGCGAGGGTGTCTTTCGACAAATTAAAATGCAGCAAATCCGGGTCGGTCTGGCCTGTCGGCAAGTCGTCGTAACTAAAAACTTGGGCATCCAAATCGGACGCTCCGATCGAAATCCGCAGGTAACTCACGCCGATCGCGTTGCCGGTTTTTCCAAAAAACTCCTGCAAAAGTGTTGCTCGCTCCGCCGCGCCCATTTGATTCAACAAAAAAGCACTGCCTCCGGTGAGGGTGTAGCCAAAACCGTCCACCTCCTGAAATTGCTGCGCGGTGTCGATTGAAATGACCGAAAAACGGTCGTCTTTGGCTTTTGCAAAATCAATCGTTTTGGCATAAAACAGGTTCGCCGCGTTCGCCGAAGTCGTCGTGACGGCAACGGGCAGGACGGGGATGGGCGTGGGGTCTTCTTCTCCTTCTTGCTTTTTTTTGCAGTTGCAATTCAAAAGTGAGAGGGTCAGCACAAAAATTAGGCTGAGCGAAAATTTGGATTGGATAAAATTTTTCATAAAAAATCAATTGCTGGTGATTGTAGGTTTTTGGGCTATTCAACGAAAAACGCAGCATTTTCCTGCCCACAAACGTAGTGCGTCTGCTCTTCAAAAAAATTAGCATTTTGTTTTTTTGACAGCCGAAAACGAAATTTTGGTGAAGATTTGGACAAAGGTTTGCCACTGCATCGCAAGGCATGCGAGTGCAAAAACAATTTTCAGGAAGGGCTTAAATGTGTGGAACAAGCCGCCGGAATTCGTGATTCGCTGGCGGCTGTTTTGAAACAAATTGAAGATTGAGATTTTGTCGGATAAACTTTGACTGCTGCGAAATACGCCGCTCAACTATCTCGCCACCACCACTTTCAACACTTTTGGGCGGTGGCCGACGGTTTCAATTTTCAAAAAATACATCCCGCTCGGCAGGTCGAAAGTTTGGATTTCGAACAAATTCCGCGACGCCACGACTTCAAAATTTTCAATCAAACGGCTGTCCACGTTGATCAACTGCATCGAAACCAACTTGCCTTCGAGCGGGGTGAGGTTCACAAAAAACTGGTCCGAAGTTGGATTTGGGAAAATGGAAATCTCCGAAAGGGGCGGAAAAACGACTTTTTCAACCTGCGAATAAGTTTTTGAACCATCAAGGCCGACCAAAATGAGGCGGTAAAAATTGACTTCGAACGGGTGGTTGTCGTTTTCAGTGAAAAACAAATTGATTTCCGGGATTCCCCGGCCATCCATTTTCAGCATCGGCGAAAAATGCAGACTGTCCGCCGAACGCTCGACGATAAAATAATCGTTCAACTCGCCAGTGTTCGAAATCCAATCCAATTTCGAAATCAGGCCTTTTCGGTAAGCCTTGAAATTCAGGATTTTAGCCACCGATTGGTTTGGGACCACTTGCACCGTAAACAGTGCGGTGTTGGTGCAGCCGGCCAAATTGGTCACCGTCAAAGTATAAGTGGTGGTAGCGTTTGGCGTAACTTTTATGAGGGAAGCGGTGTCGCCGGTGCTCCAAAGGAAGGATTTTTTGCCGGCGGTGTGCATGTGCGCGACGAGTTTGGTGCTTTTGCCCAATTTGAGGGGCGAAGTGCCCGAAATCGAAACGATGGGCAGCGAAAGGGTGTGGATTTTCAACGTATTTGAGTAAAACTCGCAACCATCCGTGGCTTGGGAAAAAGCCATGATTTGCACCAAACCAAAGAAAATCAAGAAAAATAAGCGTGTTAAAATACCCTTCATTGTCGTTGTTTTTTGAAAAATCCCCATCAATCAAATGATTTTGGCCTGATTTCTTAAACTCTGACATAAATCTACCTTGAAAATAACGGGCAAAATTGGTGGGAACAATGATTTACGGGATTCGCGGATGGTCCATTTGAAATCGGTATTGGCTGCTTTTTGTCCCTGCATCGTGGCAATTTTTGCGGTTTTTGGACTACTCCCAGCGTATTTTTGGGCTGTACTTTTTTTAGAAAAAATGAAAAAAACTAAAATTTTTTACCTCGAAGACGAGCCGTTTTTGGGAAAAATCGTGCGCGAATCGCTCGAAAGCCGCGATTTTGAGGTGCGTTGGGTGGCCGACGGGCGCGAGGCGGCGGCGGCTTTTGAGGTTTTTGCGCCCGACATTTGTGTGTTGGATGTGATGTTGCCGCACCTCGACGGGTTTGCCGTCGGGCAGGCGATTCGCCAGCGAAACCCCGGCGTGCCCATCATCTTTTTGACGGCAAAAACCCAAACTGCCGACGTACTCGAAGGCTTCGCCGCCGGCGGAAATGACTACATCCGCAAACCGTTCAGCATGGAGGAATTGATCGTCCGCATCAAAAATCTGCTGCAAATCAGTGTAATCCCTGCTCCAAAATCGGGGGATGATTTGATCTTTGGGCAGTTCTCATTTTCACCCGTCCGGCAAGAATTGGTATTTGGACAAACCGTCCGGCGGCTTTCGCATCGCGAATCCGAACTGTTGAAAATGCTTGCAACCCAGCCTGGGCAATTGGTCGAACGCAAGGAAATTTTGGACAAAATTTGGGGCAACGATTCGTTTTTCAATTCCCGGAATTTGGATGTTTACATCACTCGGCTGCGCGAATATTTGCGGGCGGGCGGGGTAGAAATTTTGACTTTGAAAGGGGTGGGGTATCGGCTTTTGGTTTGAAAGAAAGTCTTGAATGAACATAAGCCCAAAAGATTCGATTGCCTGCATCACGCTAAATGAACTGTGATGCAGGCGCGTATTTTCTGCTTTTCAAAAAAGAAAATGGTGCTGTTTTGGGCGGGCATTTTTTTAAAATTGACCCGTAAAATTTGGGCAGGTTTCTCGTCGGCGAGGTTTCAAAACCGCAATCTCATCAGCCAAATAGCCACCGGCCGGGCAGCGGGACACATTTTTTTGGAAGAACCAAACGCCGGGTTGCTAATTTTGCCAAAGCATGAAAGAAATCCGCAACATCGTCGAAGCATTCGGGCAGATTGATTTTTCAAAAAACAAAGCCGCTCTTGCCACCGTGGCTCGCGTCGAAGGCTCATCCTACCGCCGAACGGGCGCACGAATGTTGGTGCTCGACAACGGCAATTACCTCGGCGGGATCAGCGGCGGCTGCCTCGAAGGCGATGCCCTGCGCCGGGCGCAAAAAGCCATCGCCGCCAACCAATCTTCCGTCGTGACCTACGATACGACTCGCGACGACCACAACCAAATCGGCGTCGGGCTCGGTTGCAATGGCATTATCGATGTGCTTTTCACCCCGCTCGAACCTTCCGAAACCGACAATCCAATCAGCCTGCTCCGCGACCGAGCGTACAGCCGACAGCCGCAATTGCTCGCCACGATTACCGGCTGCAAAACATTTCCTGAAATTTTGGGCAAAACATTTCCTTTTGAAAATGAAAAACAATGGCTGCGCGATTTTCCCCTGCCGGCACTCACCGAAACCGTTTTGGCCGATGCCAAAAATGCTTTGAAAAATGGCGAAACCCAGACATTATATTATACCACAAACTCCGGCGACGAAGTTCGCGTTTGCCTCGAAGTACTGATTCCTTCCGTGCACCTCGTGCTTTTCGGCGGAAACAACGACATTTACCCGCTGGCTCGGTTCGGAAAAGAACTCGGCTGGGATTTGACGGTGCTGGCCAATCCTTTGAAAATGGACAAATCGCTTTTTGCGCTGTCCGCCAAAGTTTTGCACCCGAAAGGCGGGGAAAAACCGGAAATCGACCCATTTACCGCCGTCGTTTTGATGGCGCACGATTACAAAACGGATTTGCAAAATTTCCAAAACCTGTTAAATTCGCAAGCCAAATACATCGGTTTGCTCGGCCCAAAAAAACGCGCCCAAAAAATGTTCGATACCCTCGAAAGTGAGGGAACGCACATTTCCGATGAAAATAGGACGCGCATTTTTGCCCCCGCAGGTTTGGATATCGGTGCTTTGACGCCGGAAGAAATCGCGCTTTCGATCGCTGCCGAGATTCGCGCTTGCTTTGCCGGAAGGCCGGGCAGGCCGCTGCGGCTGCGAAAAGGGACGATCCACGTTTGAGGTTTAGGAAGTTTAGAGCGGTTTAAAAGGTTTAGTTACCTGATTCTAAACCGCTCTAAACTTCCTAAACCTCCTAAACATTAATAAAAAAATGCTACTCGACAACCACGGACGCACCATCAATTACCTCCGCCTCGCGGTGACCGATCGGTGCAATTTGCGCTGCCATTATTGCATGCCCGAACACGGTTTGCAGTGGCTTTCGCGCGCCGATTTGTTGAGTTATGAAGAAATGTTGCGGCTTTGCACGGTTTTGGTGCGGCTCGGCATTCAAAAAGTGCGGATCACCGGCGGCGAACCATTTGTCCGAAAAGATTTGATGAAATTTCTCACGGCACTTTCGCGGCTCGACGGTTTGCAAGAAATCAACATCACAACCAACGGCGTGACCACTGCCCCACTCGTCCCGGAACTTAAAAAAATCGGCGTCCGATCCATCAACCTCAGCCTCGACACGCTCGACCGCGAACGGTTTTTTCAAATCACCCGCCGCGACGAACTGCCAAAAGTCCTCGAAACGATGGACGCACTATTAAAACATGAAATTAAAGTAAAAATAAACGCCGTCGTCATGGACGGCCAAAACTCGGACGACCTCGTTCCGCTGTCAAAATTGACCAAAAACCTGCCCGTCGACGTGCGTTTTATCGAAGAAATGCCTTTCAACGGCGGCGACCACTCCACGGCCCTACCCCTTTGGGACCACCGCCGCATCCTCGAAACTTTGAAAAACGAGTGGCCAGATTTGGAAAAAATCCCCGACCCGCCGTTTTCCACTTCCATGAATTACCGAGTGCCGGGGCATCGCGGAAAAATCGGCATCATCGCGGCATGGTCGCGGACGTTTTGCGGCACTTGCAACCGGATCCGGGTGACGCCACAGGGCGTTTTGAAAACCTGTTTGTACGATCACGGCGTGCTAAATCTGCGGGATTTGATGCGCGAAGGTTTGAGCGATTTGGAATTGACCGATCATTTGTTGTTTGCCTTCAACCGCCGCCACAAAAACGGTTGGGACGCGGAAGAAGCCCGCCGCGGCATCCCGGTCGAAGAATCGATGGCTACGATTGGCGGGTAGCGTTCCCAATTTTCACCCCAAAAATATATCGCGGAACTCCGTTCCGGCACTTGAAATACCGTTCAAAAATTCAAAATGACCGTTGGTAAACTAATTCCTGCGGCAGCGGGGCGGACGGAATAGATTTACAACGTCGTTCAAAACGACGTTTTGAAGCCACTACTTTTTTCCATTTTCAAAAAACCTATTTTTCCAAAATCCAATTCGCAAGTCGGCCCAGCCAAATGAAATCCAAGCCCGAATCCAAAAGATTTGGGCTTTTTTTTTGTCCAAAAAAAGTTGTTGCGAGGACAACAACGACAAAAAACTGCTCGCCCTGCCCAATTTCCGCCCCTTTTTTTACCGTTGAAAAATCAAAAATTACCGTTGGTGAACAAATGCGGCCAGCGGGAACGGGTCGCCAATACATTTGAAGCATCAATTTTTATTTTACCAATCTACCAATTTTTAAATTTTAATAAAAAATTTATAAAGTTTATAGTTTTATAAAATTGAAAATAACCCAAAATATTTTCATCACCACTTTTTTTCAACTTCCAAATTTTTCAAAAAATTCAAATGAAAATTCAAATCGTTTTTCTCAAAAACCTCCTTGCGCTTGCCTTCCTTTTCGCCCCGTTTTTTTCGGGTAAAATGATGGCCCAAATCGAAACCCCATCCCACAAAGAACACGTCCACGAAGACAAACGCGCCATTTTAGAACCGCCGGCCTCGATGCGGACGCAAGGCGTTTCTGGCCCGGTCGGAGCGGGTTCGCCCAATGTGGTTGTTTCGTTCGAACCTGTTGACGGCGACAATATTTTGTACCATCCGGTGGCGGCCTACAACAGCACGTTGAAAGGAAAAGCACAAGTTTCCGTCATCATTTGGGTAAAAAACAACGAGGCCACGCCGTTGTATTGGAACAAAATCATTTTGAAATACACACAGGCAGGGGTCGTAAAAACCCGCACGGTCACGATGCTCGACACCATTCCGGCGGGCAAAACGGGTTACGAACAAAATGGCCGCGAGTACCACGCGGAAGGCGATGTGGTCTACATTGACGAACCGATCCCAGCCAATATCACCATTGAACTGTATTTCAAAACTTTCCCCAACCCCGTTTCGATTACAAAACCGCTGAAACCGTACACAAAAGCATTCTCCCTGCCTTTCCGTGCCTACGATTTGGCCGTCGGCGTGATTGATTCTGAGCATTCTCAAAAAAACTTTTTCACGCCCTGGCATTTACAACTTTTGACGGCGATTGCCTCGCTTTGCTCGAACAAAATCGCCCTCGCCGAAAGCGAAACCGCCCGGCAGCAAGCCCTGCTTTTTGCGGTGGACAACCAACGAAAAGCCGCCGAAGCCAAACTCCAAAGCATGCGGCTGCAAATGAACCCGCATTTTTTGTTCAATGCTTTGAACTCGATCCAGCAGATGATTTTGAGTGGGAACAGCGACGGGGCGGCGATGTATTTGTCCAAATTTTCGAAACTGCTGCGGATGGTTTTGACCCACAGCGACCGCGATTTTATCCATTTGCGCGAGGAATTGGACATTTTGCACCTCTATTTGGAACTCGAAGCCCTGCGTTTTGACGACACTTTTACCTACTCGATTGACTGTCAACCGGGTCTGGACAAGGAAGAATACCGTGTGCCGCCGCTGTTGATCCAGCCGTTTGTGGAAAATGCGATTTGGCACGGACTGCTCCAAAAAGAGGGAAAACGCTCGCTCCACATCACTTTTGAAAGTACCGACGACGACCGATTGCGCTGCACGATTGAGGACAACGGCATCGGACGGGAAGCGGCCGGGGCGTTCAGCCGGAACGGGCATCTGCACACGGGGCGCGGTTTGAGCACGAGCGAGGAGCGGATTGAAACGCTCAATCGGCAGTACGGACAGCACAATACTTTGGAAATCAAGGACCTGTTTTCGGAGGACGGGACGGCGGCGGGGACGGAGGTCCGTATTTTGTTTGAATAAAAAAACGTGGTTGTGTAAAAAAATAAGTCATGCTCAGAGCCTTAATAATTGACGACGAACCCCGCGCCTCCGGCATCCTTCAATTGATGATTGAACGTTTTGTCCCGGAAATCGAGCGCGTTTGGTGCTGCAACGACGCGCGCCAGGCCGCCGCGACGATCCACGAAAACAAGCCAGACCTGCTTTTTCTCGATATCCGGATGCCATATTTGGATGGTTTCGAGGTGCTGAACCAGATCCGGGACAAGCATTTTAAAATCATTTTTACCACCGCATTTCACGAATATACTTTGCAGGCGATCAGGTTCAGCGCGTTCGATTATTTGCTCAAACCCGTTGACGTTCAGGAACTTATCGCCACCGTTCAACGCTACATCGCCCACCGCGACGAGTTGAATTTTCAACCCGAACAACTCCAAAACATCCTCCGGAACCTCAAAATCACCGACCCCAACGAGTTCCGGTTGGCCGTGCCGTCGAAAGATGGCGTGTATTTTTTTCGCCCTTCGGAAATCATTCGATTGGAAGCGATGGGGGCGTACACCAAAATTTTTTTAGAAGGAAAAAAGACTTTTTTGGCCTCCCGCTCGCTGGGCGAGTACGAAGATTTGCTGGCAAATTATGGTTTTGTCCGCAGCCATAAATCGCACATTGTCAACCGTTTGTTTGTCTCTTTTTTGGATCATGAAGGTTTTGTCGTGCTGCGCGACGGCGAGCGGGTGGAGGTTTCGCGGCGGCGAAAAGAGGAGGTGATGGAGGGGTTGAAAGTGGGTTGAAAATTCGTTGTTCCTCAACAAATTGATTGACCAAATGGCGGAACAATTGAAGTTTGTAAATAAATCAGCACAAATTTTTCACTTCACCATTTTCATTTTACTCGGATCCCAGCGCAGTTCTTTTTTCTTGTCTGCGCTCATGTTGGCGAGCAAGCACGGCGCGGCGGCGCGAAAACCAAAAGCAGAATCTTCCACGCAAGGTTTGCCCGTTCGGACGGCTTCGAAAAAATTGGCCAAGTGGTCATATCGATCATCGTAGCCTTCCTCGGTTGCATATTCGATGTCTTTTCCGACGACCCAATCGGTGGAAACGCCGCCGTAATTGGCATTGTACCATTTTTCAAAATCCACTTTTTGCTTTGCCGAAAAACTGGTGTACGAATCGTAACCGCCAAAACCATCGGCCTTGGGCCGTTTGAAATGTTTGACTTTGAAATCATTCCACCCGATTTCGATCACCCCGTCCGAACCGACGACCCGGAAAGCACTGCGCCCCGCCCCGCCGTCGGCCAAATTCGACCGCAAAACGAGCGGGAACGACGGGTGCTGCGCGGTCTGCGGGTAATCCATCATGCCAACCACAAGATCGTTCGCGTCGCGGCCATCTTTCCAATAATTGAGGTCGCCGATCGCAAAAACCCGTTTCGGGCCGATGCTGTCCGTGACCGTGTGCAGGCCGGTCAGCAGGTGGACGAACAGGTCGCCGGCCACGCCGGTGCCATAATTTCGGTAGTTCCGCCAGCGGAAAAACCGTTTTGCATCGAACGGCAACTTGGGCGTGCCTTCGATAAACCGATCCCAATCGCAGGTTTCGGGCGAGGCGTCGGTCGGGATGGAGTAGTTCCAGGCTCCGTTCGAGGTCCAGCGGTCGTAAAAACCTTCGACAAAATTGAGCTCTCCGATGATGCCGGAGAGGTACTGTTTCCGGGCTTCGTGGATGGCGATGCTGCTGGCGCGTTGGCTGCCGACCTGCATTTTTTTGCCGCTTTTCCGCTCGGCCTCGACCACCGACAGGCCGTCTTCGAGGCGTTGGACCATTGGTTTTTCACAATAAACGTGTTTTCCGGCAGCAAAAGCATCGCGCGTGATCCGTGCGTGCCAGTGGTCGGGCACGCAAATCAACACGGCATCTACGTCTTTTCGGGCGAGGATTTCGCGGTAATCGCGGGTTGTGGGCATCGTTGCGCCGAATTTTTCGCGGGCATATTCGAGCCGCCCGTCGTACAGATCGCAGACCGCGGCGAGTTCGACCCCGGGCACTTTCAACGCAGTGTCGATGTCATAGTGCCCGATGATGCCCGCGCCGATCAGTCCGACGCGGATTTTGTCGTTGGCAGAGACCACCGTTTCGGCGCGCAAAATGCGTTTTTCGGCGGTCGCAAAATCAGGTTTGAGGGCAAGGACGGCAGCCGCGCCGCCCATTTTTTTGATGAAATTCCGACGGGACGAGTTCTTTTGCATATCTAAATTTTTAGGCAAGGTTACTCAAAATTTTTTATTTAAAAATATCGAAATCGCCCGCTTATTTTTCACCATTCAAATCCTCGTACCCGATCAATTCGACCCCATTTTTCCGAATAAATTCCATTACTTTTTTATCGGTAAAAAGATCGGTCACGCCCTGCCGGTCGCTCGCAACATCTTCATAACCAACGTGATGTATCGCCTGCAATTCGTCGTTGTCGAACGCCGGGTGGTCGATGAACCAGTAAGTTTTACCCGGTTCCAAAGTTTTCAGGGCACTCAAAAAACTTTGTTTTTTTTCGACAGCCGTCTTTTTCGCGCCTTCGTAGCCCATCCATTTCACGCCTTTTTCATCCAAATCAATGTCGATTTTGTACTCTTTTGCCAGCCGTTTGGTCATTGTTTTTACCTCGTCGGAAAGTGCCGAGCAGCCCATGTGTGCAGAAATGTGGCTAACCTGCGGTATCTTTTTCAGCCCCATTTCAATCTGCGCCCGGAACTCTTTTTCGATGTCCGCCAGCGACCATTTATTTTCAGAAATAGATTGGCCGGGGTAGTTTTTGTTTGGAAAAACCATCGGGAAAAAATAGCCGTCGGCGTTCCTCAGGCTCGGGCAATCGGTCAGTGGACGCCATTTTACGTTGTCCCATTCGGCGGTGATCGCGAGGTGGATGCCCACATCGATGCCCGGATTTTGCGCCAGCAAAGCGACCGCTTCCGGAAACCATGGCGACGGCACGATGACCTCGATGCTCGTCTGGATGCCTTCTTTTGACGATTTTATCAGGGCTTCGTTGGCCGCGTGCGAAAAACCCATGTCATCGCCCCGCACGATCAGACGCGCCGGACGGTGGCCATTTTGCGCCAGCACGCCCTTCAAAACCTGCGTTTTTTGGTCGTTGCTGGTCTGAAAATCAACGGAAACTATGTTTTTTTCAAAATGACAAACCAGCGTTTCGGCGTGCGGACTTTCGAGATAGCGCAAGGTCAGTTCCAGCGTGTTTTCATCTTTCCAACGGAAGGCCCCGGCGGTTTTTGAGGCGGGCAGGCCGACAAAATAGTGCTGCACCGACCGAGTCAAAGCGGGCGGCGGTTTTGAAGTTTGGCCAAAAACCCATTTTCCAGTACCAAAATAGAGTTGAAAAGTGTCCGCGCCGATTTTCAAACCAACTTGGCAAACGTCATTTTTAAATTGAAAAACCAGGTTTTGCACAAACATTTCGTTCGGCGAGAGCGAAAAATTTTTCCCGGAAATGTCCTTTGCAAGCGGCGAGGCGGCAGATTTTGCGGGCAGCGGAATCGAAAACGCGGCAATTTTTTGGTTTAAATTTTTCGTTGCTTTTTTGTTTTCGGGCAGTTTTGCCTCCGGTTGGATGGCCGGAAAAAGGTATTTCCAGATGTAATTAAACTCGTCCTGCATATCGTGCGACTCGGCGGTGACCACCAAAACGGCGTCTTTTTCGGGAAAAACGAGGATAAATTGGCCGTACGCCCCGTCGCCCCGGAACGAATTGTTGCGGCTGCGCCACATTTGATAACAATATCCTTGTTCCCAATCGCTCGCATCGCGTTTGGCCTGCGGCAAGTCGGGGTGCTGAACGATTTTGAGCGTCGAGGCTTCCTCGACCCACGCGGCGGGCAGGATTTGGTGGCCGTTCCACTGGCCTTTTTGGAGAAAAAGTTGGGCAAATTTTGCCATGTCCTCCGTTTTCAGCCGCAATCCCCAACCACCGACGTTGATGCCGCGCGGGTCGATTTCCCAATCAATTCCCGTGATTCCGAGCGGTTGGAAAAGTCTCGGGGTGAGATAATCGAGCAGTTTTTCGCCCGTGACTTTTTGGATGATGGCCGATAACATGTACGTTGCCAGCGAGTTGTACAAAAATTTGGTGCCCGGCGGGTTCAAAATCGGCATGGCCAAAAACGACCTGACCCAATTGCTGTCGACGGTGCGGGTTTTGAAAGATGGGTCAGGATCCTGCCCGACCGACATGCTGAGCAAATCTTTTACGCGCAGTTCCGCCAAATTTGGGGAGATGGTTTCGGGCAAATCTTCGGGGAAAAAAGCAATGACTTTGTCGTTGACCGTCAGTCGTTTTTCGCTCACCGCAAAACCGATGGCCGTCGCCGTAAAACTTTTGCTGCACGAATACATCGTGTGTTTCAGGTCGGGTCGGTACGGTTTGGCCCAAGCCTCGGCCACCACTTTTCCATGCCGCAGCAGCATGAAACTGTGCAATTCGTGCTTGCTTTTTCCGATGGAATCCAAAAACTGGGCGATGCCATCCGACGAAATACCTTCGGCTTCTGGCTTGCTGCGGGGCAAATTGTTTGAATTTTGGGCAGCTGCCAAAAAGTGGAGCAGCAGGAAAATCAGGGTGGCGAAAACCGGGCGTTTGATGTTCATTTTAAAAAAACTTTGAAAAAAAGTGGTCGAATTTGCACTTTGTAAAGGTAGAAAAAATCGGATTCGAAATAAAATCAAAGTTGGCATTTACCCAACAAAAAATTAGCAGTACAAACTGCTGAACTGCTGGCAGTTCGAATAAATTAGAGATTGCCGAGAAGTTTTAGAAAGTAAAAATTTCCTGAAATCTCGTGTTTTCACTACCCCACCCCACTTTTTTTTTGAAAAATTATTGCAGTGTGCACTGCTGAACTGCTGGCAGTGTGCAATCGTTTAGAGGTTGCGGACAGGTTTTGGGAGATGAAAACTTCCTGAAATCTCTTGTTTTCATTACCCTACTCCACTTTTTTCGAAAAAAATATTGCAGTGCGAACTGCTGAACTGCTGGCAGTTTGTACTTTTTACTATCAAAAGTTGAATTTTTACTGCATTTTAATCTGAATTGGTTACAATTTTAAAAAAATTGCCTTGCATGCAGTTTAGCAGTTTGCCAGTTCAGCAGTTTGAACTGCTCACAGTTTTATAACTTGTTTTGCCAAATTTGAATTTCAAATTGAGCCTAAATTTTAGAAAAAGTAAAAGTCCACCGCATTTCCAATTTTATTTAATCAGGATGTTTTGTTTTAAAGCAATCAGCAGTTTGAACTGCTGAACTGCAAGCAGTTTTTATGTGCAGCAGTGTGGCAGTATCAAAATTTGATGTACGTTTGTGGCCTATCTTTTGACAAAATTGAGTTTAAAAAACATGATTATTTCAATAGCCAATCTGAAAGGCGGCAGCGGCAAAACAACCCTCGCCCAAAATCTGTCCGTTTGCTTTGTCAACGCCGGCAAATCGGTCTGTTTGATTGACACCGACAGCGAAAGCAATGTTTCGATGCAGTGGGGGATCGACCGCAACGGGGAAGGTTTGCCGCCCATTTCGGTGATGACCACGACCGAAAAAACGCTGGCCGACGATGTTTTGGAAAAACGAACCGAGTTCGATGTGGTCATAATTGACGGGACGCCGGCCAAATTTGAGTTCAGCAGCCAAACCGTTTTGGCGAGCGACATGGTTGTTATTCCGGTCATCCCGAGCATCGGAGACGTGCGGGTGACCAACGAATTTTTGAAAAGATACCGCCAAATCAAGCGAATGAAGGACGAAAAAGGCTGGAAAATGGAAGCCTGCATCGTGCTCAATAAATACAGCGACCTCCAAAAAATGGATCGGGAAGTGCGTGATCATTTGTCAGAATACGATGTGCCGGTGCTCGAAACCCGGCTTGGGCATCGGGTGGCATACAAAGAAGCGATGGCGCGGGGCAGGGGAGTGATCGAATACACCGACCGCAAGGCAAAAGAAGAAATGGGGAAACTTTTTGCTGAAATCGCTGCCATTTCGGAGACGTTTTAACCAAAAACTTAAATTCAAAGAGACATGAAAAAAGGTAATTTTTTAACTGGAAAAAACCTCGGCGGCGATTCTGCCGCGCCGACTCCGGATGCGATTCGAGAAATGAACCGCCAAATCACCGGAAAAACGGTGGACGCGCCCGCCGAAATCATCGCGCCGCCGCCGGCACCAGAAAAAACCATCGAATTGCCGGAACGAAAAGTCCGAATCACGATTGATATCCCCGAAAAACTGCACGAAGCACTCAAATTCTACACTTTTCGGAACAAAACGACCATGAAAGATTTGTTTTTGAACCATGTTGCTGGTTTGGTGGCTGGTGAAAAATGAAATTGCAGTGCAGCAGTTTGGCAGTGCAGCAGTGTAAACTGCTGGAAAACTTCATGAAATTGTTCGCGGCCTCGCCAAAATTTTTCTGCTGTGGTTCGATTTGTCTTTTTAATTTTTTAAAAAAATTCATCAACAACACCATTTTTCACTGTTGTTGTAATTTAAAAACTTTCCTTTATTTTACTATTTTCGGACTGCCGAAACAACTGTAAATCAATCAGTTACACGATTTTCTATCACCAATTGAGGGAAAAATATCACCAATTGAGGGTTTGAAAATTGAATCCTGCGATTACATTTGCCTCGAAGTATCACTTTTCGAGGGTTGCGGTGGCGATGGAAGGCTGGAAAATTGGTTTCGAACACTCCAAACAGCCTTTTTTCACCGAACTATCACTACTTCTTGAAAAGCCAAATTTTGGGAAGGCTTGCTCAATGAAATATCACCAATTGAGGGTTTAATTTTCAGTTTTTAAATAGAAAATTGTCCGATTAAAGTAAAGTATCACCAATTGAGGGTAGTTTTTTTCCAAAAATCATTCAAAAATGCCGAAATGAGTGATAATAAAATCGTGAAGCGGTCGCCCCGCAAACTGAAAAAGAAACCGACCGACACGGTGCTGATTCGCAAGGCCAACGATTTGGTCGAGGCTCGGTACAAATTTGATATTTGGGAAACGCGCCTGTTCATCAAAATGCTCACGATGATCCGGGCGGACGACCGCGATTTTTTTGAGTACAAAATTTACATCAGCGATTTGGTCAAGGATTTCAAGTTGGAAAACTCGAAAGACACTTACAAAAGGGTGAAAGACGGCGCACGAAAATTGCTGACCAAAATCATAAAAGTGGTTGTGAAAGACGAAGGAAATCTGGTCGAAATGGAAACGCCAATTGTCGGCATGATCAAAAAAACGCTCGACGAGGGCGACGGAAGTTACATCAAACTCGGTTTTTACCCCGACATGAAACCGTTTTTGCTCGCGTTGAAAGAGCGGTATTTGGTCTACGATTTTCGCAACGTCCGCAATTTGACCAGCCCATATTATGTGCGTTTGTACGAACTTTTAAAGCAATATGAAAAAATAGGGGAGCGGTATTTTGAAGTCGAAGACCTCAAAGAAATCCTCGGTTTGACGCAAGAATACAAACTTTACGGCCATTTTAAATCCAAAATTTTGGACAAAGCACAAGCCAAATTATTGGAATTCACCGACATCTATTTTACCTACGAAGAAATCAAAAAAGGCCGCGCGGTCTGGGCCTTGACTTTTAAAATCCATAAAAACCGCCCGGTTGGGCTGCAATTGCCGGAGGAAAACGACGCATCTGATTTGTTTTTTCCAGAAGAAAACAAAACACAGGGCACAAGCCGCGGGGCGGAAAATCCGATTTTTGATTCCAATTTTGAACGGCTCAACGAATGGTGGGGCGTCGAAAAAGAGGAATTGCGGCGGCGGATTGCGGGCAAAACCCAACAGGATATTGACCGCGCGGTGCATTTTACAAAAGAGCGGGTCAAAATTGGCAAGGCCGCCAACCCGGCGGGCGTTTTTTTGGACGCCCTGGCAAAAGGCCACAAAACGCCGGAGCAACATTTGGCCGAAAAAATGGCCGAGAAAAAACGGAAAGAACTGGAAAAACAAACCCAATTGCAGCCCCTCGTTTTGGAATATCAAACCACGCAAACAGAATACACGCAGACCATCAACGACGGGATTCGAGCGGTGATAAAAGCTCGGCCAGACGTGACGGAATTGGTCGTCGAACGGATAAAAATGACTTACCAATCACTCGGCGACAAATCGATGGCGCAAAAAACAGTCGAAGATTTCCGACGCGACGCGATGCTCCGGAGTCTCGTCAAAGCCGAAATTATGAAAGAAGACAACGAGCGGTTCGACGCCATCAACGATCGTTATGGCTTGAAAATCAGGGAGTTAAAAAATTCAATTTTGGAACTTGACCCTAATTTTGTGTTTGATTTTAATTGAAAAAGAAGCATGAAACACAACCTAATTGTTGTCGAAAATTTAGAAATCAGGTTCTACCAAGAACAAGATGAAGACTTTATTTCTTTGACCGACATCGCTAAAAAATTTAGCGAAAGAACCGGGCAATTGATTTTGAATTGGCTCCGGACGCGCGCCACCGTCAGTTTTTTGGGGGCTTGGGAAGTGTTGCACAACGCACATTTTAATGTACTCAATTTTGAGAACATTAAAAATCAGACCGGCGAACCGACCTTCGTTTTGACCGCTTCCGATTGGATTGAAAAAACCGGAGCCATCGGAATCCGTTCAAAAACAGGCAGGTACGGCGGCACTTTTGCCCACAAAGACATCGCTTTTGAGTTTCTTTCCTACCTCAGCCCGACGTTTAAACTGTATGTTTTTAAAGAATTTCAACGGCTGAAAACCGCCGAAGCCGAGCAAAAACAGGACGTTTTGGAATGGAGCATGAAACGAACGCTCGCCAAAATCAACTACCACGTCCACACCGAAGCCGTCCGCAGGCACCTCGTCCCGCCCCGGATTGCAGCCCAACAACATAGTTTTGTGTATGCCAGCGAGGCGGATTTGTTGAACGTCGCGCTGTTCGGGCAGACGGCCAAACACTGGCAAGTGCAAAATCCAACCATGAAAGGAAATATCCGAGACCACGCCACGACCGAGCAATTGCTCGTGCTTTCCAATTTGGAAAACCTCAATGCCCACATGATTCAGGAAGGATTTTCGCAGGACGAACGGTTGCAAAAATTGAACGAAATTGCCATTTACCAGATGGCTTTGTTTTCAGATTCGAAAAAAACGAGGTTGCTAAAAAATTTGCCAGGGTAGGGGAGTGGGCAAAAAAAACGCCCAATCTGAAACCAGACTGGGCGTTTTTTTTACCAAAAACAATCTCACACCTCACCTTTTCAAAGTAACATCGCCTTTTAAAAGTTCTTTTTCCCCGTCAAAAAACTCGACCTCGGCCCACCACACAAAAACCGCCGGATTCATGTCTTTTCCCAAAAAACGCCCATCCCAACCAAGGCTCGGATCGTTCGGCGGAAAATTATAATTTTCAAAAACCCGCTCGCCCCAGCGGTCAAAAATCTGGAAAGAATTGATTTTCACCACGCTGCGGGTGTCGGCGAAAATCGTGATTTTCTCGTTGCCATCGCCGCCCGTCGGATTAAAAATATTGGGCACGTAAATATTTCCGCGCACCACTTTTACCAAAATTTCATCGGCGGCACGGCAGCCCGCACTGTCGGCCACCGTCAATTTGTAAATCGTCGTGTGAAATGGCGTGACCAGCGGTTCGAGGCAAGAATCGCAACTCAAATAAATTGTCGGCGTCCACAAAATCGAGGCGAGCGACGACTCCGGCACATTGATTTGGGTCGAAATTTGATAATTTTCCCCCAAAATCAGGGTCGTTTCGGTCGCCAAATCAATCATCAATTGTTGCGGTTCGCCAATCGTGGCAGCAGATTCGGCCTCGCAACCGAGCGCATCTTGAACCACCAGCAAATAATTTCCGGGCAAAATACTTTGAAAAACCTTTTGCTGAAAAAAGGTCAAACCGCCGTCAATCGAATATCGGTAGGGTGGTGTGCCGCCCGTCGTTTTCGAAAAATTCACCGTGCCTTTTTCACCAAAACATTTCGGTTGGACTGAAACCGGCTCCAAAAATGGCCCCGCCGAATCAATTTTAACCAAATCCGAATCGGTGCAGCCGTTGCCATTTTGAGTCACGACCAGTTCATAATTTCCCGGTTTGTCCATCCCTGGGACGGCGGAATTTATTCCGCCCACCAAATTTCCATCAATCGTCGTCCACGAAAATTGCAAACCACCGACCCCCGTCGAACCGCTGCCGTCCAAAAATTGAACGGGCGAAAAACAGTTCATCGTGAAATTATTTCCCGCGTCGGCCACCGGTTTTTTCAGGTCAGAAACCACGACGACGGGCAGCGAATTGGTGCATTTATTATTCAAATCCGTGCCGACAAAAAAGTAAATGCCCGGCTGCCCAACCAAAATTGACGCGCCCGACCCGACCGAAATCGTGTCCGCCCCGACCACTGTTATCCATTGAAAATCAAGCCCTTGCACCGACGAACCGCCCGAAAGTTGGGTTAAAGTATCCTTGCAGGTCAGCGGCGCGGCGGGCGAAACAGCCAGCGGCGGGTATTTTTCGCCGTCCAAAATTTCGATGTTCGCCGTGTCTGCACAAAACGTCAAAGTATCCTGCGCAATCAAGTTAAAAATGCCCGCGACCTCCACCGAAATCGAGCCAGAAGTCGAAACCAGCGTCCCGTTTGTCATCCAAATAAACGCAACATCGTTGCTGCCCGTCGCTTCGGCGGTCAAATTCACGGCTTTCACCACGCAATCCAAAACCACCGCTGGGTCAGATTGAATAAATGCCGCAATCACATTGCTCACATTGCCCAGCGAAGTCGCGGCGGTGTCCGCGCAGCCGTTCAAATTAATAATTAATTGAAAATTTCCGGCATGGCTCGCGGTCGCCGTCGGCTGATTTGCCGCGCCTGAAATTTGCCCGCCGCCGCTCGTTGACCACGAAAAATTGGCTCCCGGTAAATTGGACGAACCGACCAGCCCCAAATTTTTGGTCGAACAATTCAAAACGCCGTGCGGGGCAATCGCCGCCACCGGAATTTCATGAAAAATAACGGGCGTTCCAGCCGCCACGACCGTGCAGATCTCGGTCAAATCCACATTTCCAGAAACCGAATTTCCGGCGACAGCCGAAATAAAATAGGTTTTTTCAAAAACCATTTTCGAGGCATCGAAACAGAAATTGGGCTGGTCGCTGCGCGAAATTTCACCCAAAATTTGTGTGCCGCTGCCGGTGTGCAAAACAAATTGCAAGACGTCATCAATGTCCAAAACTTCCGCGCTGGCGTTGTAAATCGCTGAAACACAATCGCTTCCGCAAATATTTTTTGCCGAAATATCCATCGAACCGACTTTGGTTTGACAGATAAAAGCCGTGATTTCAAAATCGCAAACCGTCGTGCAGCCCTTCGCATCCGTCACCGTGACCCCATAATTTCCATCTTTCAAATTAGGCAAATCAAAAATACCAGGCAATACCCAAGCCTGCTGCCCGCCCGGCGACCAGTCCACAAAATACGGAGCCGTGCCGCCAGAAATCGTCAGCCGCGCCGCGCCGTCGGCCACGCCGGGCATCGAAGCACCTTTTACGATTTGGCACAAAAACGCGAGTGGGGCAGTGGGTTCGGCGACCAAAAACGCAGCCGTCGAAGAACAGCCGGCCACGTCGGTGACGGTCAAACCGTAATTTCCACCGGCCAAATTTTGCGGCGCGGTCGGGTTGGCAACCGACGGCGACCAGTTGAAAATGTACGGAACTTGGCCGGAAGTCAACGTCAAATTGATGCTGCCCGTCAAATCTCCGAAGCATTTTACCTCGTTCGGCGTGCCGGAAATTTGCGGAGCGGGCGTGTTGTTTTCAACCAAATAAGTGGCCTCCGCCGTGCAAGTTCCGCCGTCGAAAATGGTCACAGTGTAATTTCCGGGCGGCAAATTGGCGAGGTCTTCCGTCGCCGCGCCGTTCGACCAAGTGAAAATAAACGTGCCGTTGGCGGGGGTCAAAGTCAAATTTATCTTTCCGTTGGATGTGCTGCAAAGTGTATTTGGCGAAGCCAAACCCGTGAAAGTGAAGGTATTGGAATTATTTCCGACGCTGAAATCTTCGGAAATCGTGCAGCCGTTCCCGGCCGTCAAAGTCACCGCGTAATTTCCGGCGGGCAGGTTGGTGAGGTCTTCCGTCGTCGCATTATTTGACCATAAAAATTGGAACGGGGTCGCGCCGCTCGCCGTCAAATCAATCGCTCCGATGCTGCCGTTGCAGATGTCGGAGGTGATTTTTGCGATCAAATTGGGGGCGTTTATGTCGTTCCCCACCGTGAAATTGGCGGTTTTTGTGCAGTCCAAACCTTGCGTCACCGTCACCGCGTAATTTCCGGCGGCGAGTCCTGCAAGGTCTTCCGACGTTTCATTTGTTGACCAAATGATTTTGTAAGTATTTGACGGAGAAATAGTTAGGTCAATTTCACCGTTCGCCGTCCCGCCTAAGGCTGGACACAAAGAATTGGGCATCGGCGTGCCGGAGACGTTGAAATTGGACGAATTATTTGCCAAATTCACGACCGCCGAAGCCGTGCAGCCGTTCGACCCGGTGGCGGTCACGGAATAAATTCCACTTGCCAAATTGGTCAAATCTTCGGTCGCCGCCCCGTTCGACCAATCAAAAACGTAGGGCAAAACGCCGCCCGCGACCGTCAAATTTATCTCGCCCGTCGGCTCGCCGCAAAGTGCTGGGACGTTGGTTTGTGAAATTTGCGGGTCGAGCGTCGTGGTCGGGACGTTGAAATTTGCGGCAGCCGTGCAAGTTCCGCCCGCCGAAATGGTCACCGAAAAATTGCCGCCGCCGATGGCCGAAATGTCCTCGGTTGTCGCGCCGTTCGACCACGAAAACGAATAATTTCCGGCAGGCGAAACCGTCAAATCCACCGCGCCCGTGTTCGTTCCGCAAGATGTGTTGGCCGTCGGCGTGCCATTTATTGAAAAATTTAAAGAATTATCGGGAATCGTGGCGGCAGCGGTGGCGGTGCAGCCGTTCGCGTCGGTTGCGGTGACCGCGTAATTTCCACCCACGACATTTTGCAAATCCTCTGCCGTCCCGCCACCCGCGGGAGTTGACCAAGAAAAAGTGTAGTTCGGCGTGCCGCCAGAAGGTGTCAAATCGAGCGAGCCGTTTGGCAAACCACATTCCGCAGCGGCGATATTTTGCGAAAGCAAAGGCAAAACGCGCTCGTCCAAAATCGTAAAACTGGCCTGACCGGGACAAGAAACGCCGACCGCAGCGTTGACCGTGACCGTGTAATTTCCCGGCGCGAGGTTTTGCAAGTCTTCGGAAGTCGCGGAATTTGACCACGAAAAAAGATAATTCCCTGCC
Organism: Saprospirales bacterium; assembly: GCA_031398055.1. Taxonomy (GTDB): domain Bacteria; phylum Bacteroidota; class Bacteroidia; order Chitinophagales; family Saprospiraceae; genus M3007. The sequence goes on from JANNMS010000144.1 coordinate 26,734, forward strand.
GGTAAAACTGTCAAATCAATCGAGCCGTCGGGCGAATCGCAGCGTTTTACGGGCGTGGCGGTGCCTGAAATTTGAAAATTTGAACTGTTGTTCGGCACATTTATCGTTTTTGAAGCCGTGCAGCCCTGCTTGTCGGTGACGGTCACCGTGAAATTTCCAGCCGACAAACCGGCCAAATCTTCTGAATTTGAACTGTTTGACCACGAAAAAATGAAAGGCGCGGCACTCGCCGGATTTGCCGAAAGGTCAATCGCGCCGCCCGCGTCGCCGCAAATTGTGGCCGTGACGTTTTCGGAAATGTCGGGCGGGGTGGTGTTATTTTCCACCAAAATAGTAGTCGTGGCCGTGCAAGTTCCGCCCGCCGAAACGGTCACGGTGTAATTTCCGGCGGCGAGATTGCCGATGTTTTGGGTCGTTTGGCTGTTCGACCACGAAAAAGTATAATTTCCGGCAGGCGAAATATTTAACGAAATCGCACCATTTGCGGAAGCGCAGGACGTGTTTGGCGTGGTCGTCGGCGTGATATTTATCGCCAAATTGTTGTTGCCGACGGTCGCCGAAGCGGTCGCCGAGCAATCAAAAAAGTCGGTGACGGTCAAGGTGTACGTTCCGGGCGGCACGTTTGCGAGGTCTTCGGTTTTTACCCCATTTGACCACAAAAAAGTCAGCGGCAGGTTGATTCCGGTCGCGGTCAAATTGACCGAGCCGTTGTTCAGGCCACAAATCGCGGCAGTCGCGGCAGCATTTGCGGTCGGCGGAATGGCTTCATCTTCGACTTGAAAAGTAAATTCTTGCGTGCAGCCACTTTTTCCCGTCGAAACGGTCACGGTGTACGTGCCGGGCGCGAGGTCGGAAATGTAGTCGGAGTCGTCGCCGTTCGACCAATCAAAATTGTAAAACATGCCCGGCGGCAAGTCATTTTCGGCGGGGTCGGGTTCGAGTTGGATTTCTCCGTTCGGCGAAACGCAGGACGAAACGTTGCCGACCAAACCATTTACCGAAAAATTTAAAGCATCATCTGAAATAAAAACCTCCAAAGTGGCTGTGCAGCCGACCTGCCCGGTGACGGTCAACGTGTAATTTCCCGTAGCCAAACCGCTCAAATTTTGGAAAAAACTGCCGTTCGACCACTGAAAACTGAACGGGTCGGTGCCATCGAGGATGTCAATTTCGATACTGCCGTTGGCCTCGCCGCAGTACGCTGGCTCGGAAACGTAGTCCAAAACAGGGATGACCGTTTCGTCGTCAATCGTAAAAGTGGCCTCGGCGGTGCACGTCCCGCCGCCCGAAACGGTCACGGTGTAATCGCCGGGCGCGAGGTTGAGTAAAAAACTTTTCGTGCTGCCGTTCGACCACAAAATCGAATAAACGCCCGGCGGGTCAATGTCCAAAGTGAGGCTGCCGTTCGGGATTTTGCAAGACGTGTTTGGCTCGATGTCGGTATCGCCTAAGGCGATATCAAAATCCTCGTTTGGCACGTCCATGTTGAGTTCGGTGACGCAGCCGTTCGCGTCGGTGACGGTGACGGAATAATCGCCGGACGGAATATTTATCAAAAAAGAAGTCGTTTGGCCGCTTCCCCACAAATAAGTGTACGGCGGTTGGCCGCCGCTCACGTCGAGCGTGATGCTGCCGTTGTTGCCGGAACAGGTCGAAGACTCGATTTCTGGTTCGATTTCGGGCGATTGGCCGTCGCTCGGCACGTCAAAAGTGGCCTCGGCGGTGCAGGCCCCGCCGCCGCTGACGGTGACGGAATAGGTGCCTGTCGGCAAATTATTTTTCACCGTGCCGCTGCCGCCGGGCGGGTTCGACCAGGTTATAATATATGGTGTGCCGAGTGGGGAAAAATTGGGGTCAATGCTCAACGAAATCGAACCGTTTCCGCCCGTGCAAGACGTGTTTGGTTCGATGTCGGCATCAATTTGGATTTCGGGGTTTTCATTTTCCAACTCAATTTCGGCTTCGGAAGTGCAGCCGTTCGCGCCAGTGACGGTCACGGAATACGTTCCGGGCAGGACGTTGAGCAAATCTTGGGTCGTTTGGCCGCTCGACCACAAATAAGTGTACGGCGGCTGGCCGTTCGACGGGGTCATGTTGATGTCGCCGTTTGCCAATTCGCAAAGTGCTGGATTGGTGTCGAAATCAATTTCGGGCAAATTCGGCTCGTCGGGCACCTCAAATTCGGCTTCCTGCGTGCAACTTCCGCCGCCGCTGACCGTGACGGAATAGGTGCCGGGCGGCAAATTATTTTTCACCGTGCCGCTGCCGCCGGGCGGATTTGACCAAGTTATCGTGTAATTCGGCGCGGCTGGCGGTGGCTGCGGGGAAATTGAAATGGAAATCGAGCCGTTGCCGCCGACGCAAGCCGTATTCGGGTTGATGTTCGCATCAATTTCAATGTCTGGGTTTTCATTTTCCAAATCAATCGTCGCTTCGGTCACGCAGCCCGCCGCGTCGGTCATCGTGACGGAATACGTTCCGGGCAAAACATTGAGCAAATCTTGGGTCGTCGCACCGTTCGACCACAAATACATGTACGGCGGCTGGCCGCCAGATGGCGTGATATTGATATCGCCGTTGGCCAAATCGCAGGCGGCTGGGGTGGTTTCGACGTCAATTTCGGGCAAATTCGGGCTGGCCGGGACTTCAAATTCAGCCTCTGCCGTGCACGCCCCGCCGCCGTTGACCGTGACGGAATAGGTGCCTGCCGGCAAATTATTGACCGTCGTGCTACTGCCGCCGGGCGGATTTGACCAAGTAATAATGTACGTGGCCGCGCCGGGCGGTGGGGTGGGGGAAATTGAAATGGAAATCGAGCCGTTGCCGCCGGCGCAGGATGAATTTTCAACGATGACGGCGTTGATGTCAATCGGCGGGTTGTCATTTTCCAAATCTATCGAAAGTTCGTCGGTGCAGCCGTTCGCGCCGGTGACGGTCACGGTGTAATTTCCGGGCACGACGTTGTTCAAATCCTGTGTCGTCTGGCCGCTCGACCACAAATAAGTGTACGGCGAAACGCCGCCGGAAACGGAAACATTGATGTCGCCATTTGCCAATTCGCATTTTGCATCGGTCGTCGTGGCCGACAAATTTGGGTTGTTCGGATTGTCCGGCACGTCAAATTCTGCCTCCGCCGTGCAAGCCCCGCCGCCGGTGACGGTGACGGAATAAGTGCCGGGCGGCAAATTATTTTTCACCGTTCCGCCGCCGCCGGGCGGGGTTGACCACTCGATTAAATAGGTGCCGCCGCCGGGCGGCGTGGCTGGCGTGATTGAAATTGAAATGCTGCCGTTCGGGTTGTTCGGCGGGCAAGTCGTGTTGGCGACGATGGTCGAATTGATATTTATCGGCGGGTTGTTGTTGTCTAAATCTATCGAAAGTTCGTCGGTGCAGCCGTTCGCGGCGGTGACGGTCACGGTATAATTTCCGGGCGCGACGTTGCTCAAATCTTGCGTTGTCTGGCCGCTCGACCACAAATAAGTGTACGGCGCGACGCCACCGGAAACGGAAACATTGATGTTACCATTTGCCAATTCGCAGGTGGCATCTGTCGTGGTTGCGGTCAAATTTGGGTTGTTCGGGTTGTCGGGGACGTTGAAAGTGGCAGTTTGCGTGCAAGCCCCGCCGCCGTCAACGGTCACGGAATAACTGCCCGGTTCGAGCATGGTGATTGAATTTCCGCTGCCGCCGGGCGGGTCAGACCATTCGATTTGGTACGTGCCGCCGCCGGGCGGGACTGCTGGCGAGATATTTATGGAAATGCTGCCGTTCGGGTTGTTCGGCGGGCAAGTCGTGTTGGCGACGATGGTCGGGGTGATGGTGATTGGCGGGTTCGTGTTGTTGACCGTGACGCTGGCTGTTTTTGTGCAACCGTTCGCGCCGGTGACGGTGACGGTGTAGGCATCTGGCGGGACGCCGGTCAAATCCTCGGTCGTCGCGCCGTTCGACCATTCAAAAGTGTACGGCGGAACGCCGCCGGAGACGGTGATTGAAACACTGCCGTTTGCCAATTCGCATTTTGCCGCGACTGCGGAAATGACGACGTTTGGCAAATTTGGATTGTTCGGCACGACAAAAGTGGCGGTTTGGGTGCAAGCCCCGCCGCCATCCACCGTCACCGAATAACTTCCGGGTTCGAGCATCGTGATTGAATTTCCGCTGCCGCCGGGCGGGTCAGACCATTCGATTTGGTACGTGCCGCCGCCGGGCGGGACTGCTGGCGAGATATTTATGGAAATACTGCCGTTCGGGTTATTCGGCGGGCAAGTTGTGTTGGCGACGATGGTTGGGATGATATTTATCGGTGGATTTGAATTGGCGACGGTCGTTGTGGCGGTTTTTGTGCAGCCGTTCGCGCCGGTGACGGTCACGGTGTACGGCCCTGCCAAAACGGTGGTCAAATCCTCCGTCGTCTCGCCGTTCGACCATTCAAAAGTGTACGGCGCGACGCCGCCGGAGACGGTGATGTTGACATTTCCAGTTTCCAATTCGCACAAAGTTGGGGTGCTGGAAATGGTTACATTTGGATTGTTCGGGGTGTTCGCAATCGTGTAACTCGCTGTCGCTGTGCAAGTTGGGCCAAGTGAAACGGTCACGGTGTACGTTCCGGGGGCAAGTCCGGTGAGGTCTTCGGTGGTCGCGCCGTTCGACCAATCAATGTCGTAATTTGGGTTGGCGGGTGTAATTGTCAAATTGATGGCTCCGTTGTCGTTGCCGTCGCAAGTCGTGTTTGGCGTGGTGGTTCCGGCTAAATTTATCGTCGTGTTGGTATTTGTCAAATTGACATTTTGCACTTTGGTGCAGCCGTTTGCATCCACGACGGTCACGGTGTAGGTTTGGCCGCCGACGAGGCTGATTAAATCTTCGGTCATTTCACCATTTGACCAGTTAAAATTGTAGCCCGGCGTGCCGCCGGAAACGGTCAAATTGATGCCTCCGTTTGACAATCCGCAAGTCGAAGGGGTGGCGGTGAAACTCGTATTTATAATAGTGTTCGTGATGACCACCGACCCCGAAACCGTGCCCGGGCAGTTCGGCGGCCCTGAAACATTGGACGAAACACTGGCCAAAGTGATGGTGCCGGGCACCGAAATATTCAAGGTGTACGGGTTTTGGTAAGTGGTGATGGGCGGTTGATTTACGCCATTTATCCGATAAACAAATTGCCACGGCCCTACGCCAGTAAAAGTCACGGTCAAAGGAACGGGCGGCGAACCGGGGCCGCAAAGTTGGCCGGAGCCCGAAAGTTCGGCGGTCGGCGGCGGAATTACGACCACGTCTTTGCAAGATGGCGTGCCGTCCAAACAGGCGTTGACGGGGGTCACACAAACCTCAACCGTGCCGGGCGTGCTTCCCCAAGCGATGTTTGTGCTGGCCGACATATTCGAAGGCGTGCCGAGTGACGGCGTGACCGTCCATTCATAACTGCTTGTAAATGTGGTCGGTGCGATGCTGTACGCATTTGTACTGCTCACACAAACCGTATCCAAACCGGTGATTGCGCCGGGCGTGCCGGGCGGTTGTTGGGCAGTCAGGCCGGCCGTCACGTCAATCGAAATGTCGCAATCGGCACCGCCGCAGCCATCAATAAAGATCCAATAGACTTCGCCGAGCACGAAATTATTTGCCGTCAGGATAAAATCATTGTCGCACGCGCACTGCAAATCCATCACTTGACTCGTGCAATTGTCATAAATCCCCGCCTGAATATTATTGCCTCCGGTGCAGTTGGAAGAAACCAAATGCATCGTGATGGTCGTCGTTCCCGCAAAAAATCCAAACCAAATTGGATTGTTCCAAACATAACCCGTCGGTGGCGGGCCGCCGGTGCATCCGGCAATCGGAACTGGCGGAATGAGGGCCGGCGCAATCCCGGTATTTACGCAATACCCATCCAATGTTGGACAGAGAACCGGAGCCGTCGCACAGGTGTATCCCGGACTGGGAAAACCGACGGGCGGACATTGTGCAATTAAAAAATTAGGTAAAATGGGGCATAAAACAAGAAGTAGGCGGTAAAATTTATTCACGTTGCAAACAGTTGGATTGGCAGGCGGATTGATTCCGCCCGCGAATGATTGGTGTCCGGCAGCGAGAACTGCCTAAAAAAGTTGTCCAAATAGCAATTGAGGAGAGAAAAACTCGTGCGAAAGTAGATTGAGTTTTTGGGAAATGGTTGCAAATTCTCTGTGATTGTTGTCTGTGTTTTGTCTCGTCGAGAGTGTTCAAATAACTGTGTGATTCTGAGCGCAGCGAAGAATCTGGGTTTTTTAAGTAGTCAAAATTTACTTTCAAACACTTAAACCTTTGAAAATCAATAAGTTATTTTTCAAATTTCAAATTGAAAGTCAAAGAGAAAATCGGGCTCGGGAAAACACTCACTTTAAATGGTTTGTAAAAAGCGGATTTGGGGTTGAAAAAGTAGGAAAACGCATTTTTTCGCCCGTACAAATTATAAATCCCAATCACCCACGAACCTTCGCCGCGCCGTTTTTTCATCGAAGGATTGGTGATCGTCCACGAAAAATCCAGCCGATGGTAATCCGAAATCCGGGCATTATTTCGATCCGTGTAAACTGGAATGACGTTCAAACCATTCAAATAAAAACTCACCGGAGCCGTGTACGGCCTGCCCGTCGAATAGACAAAAGTCAAAGAAACAGCGTTGTGCCGATCGCTCTGAAAACTCATTAAAACATTGAATGTGTGCGGTTTATCTATATTTGTGCGAAACCATTCGCCGCCGTTCAACCTTTGCAAAGCCGGAAAATCGCCGTTTATTTTTTCAAAACTGCGGGCAAAAGTGTAACTCAGCCAACCCGTCATCACGCCTTTTTTCTTGTTCACCAAAAGTTCCGCGCCGAAGGCTTTGGCTGTGCCGTTGAGCAATTGCGTTTCGACATTTGGATTGATGCTCAATTCTGCGCCGTTCAAATAATCGAAAATATGCCGCTGCCAACGATAATAACCTTCGACCGACCATTCCCACATCCGGCTCCGCGTGTCCCGAAAATATCCGACCGAAACCAAATCGCTTTGGCTCGGCGGCACGTACCGATTCGACATTTTCCAGCGGACATCGGGCAGGGGCGTGGTGTTGTTCGAAATGGTCTGCAAAAACTGGTTCATCCGGTTGTAACCAATTTTCACGGAACTGTATTTTCCAATTTTGTACCGCAAAGCCAGCCGTGGCTCGAAGCGGCCGAAACGGGATTCGACCCCATTTTTACCAATAAATAAGGTGTCGGTGATCGAACTTTCGGAACGCGGGGCGTCGGCAGCAAAAATCGGAACGGACAACGGGCCCACGTTCCAATAATTGACGTACCGAAAACCGATTTCTGCCAAAAGATTTCCGCTCAATTCATATTCATCGGAAGCAAAAACGGCCGTTTCCCAAGCCTGTTCTTTTTGCAAATGAACGGTCGACAAAGACGAACCAGCTCCCGGCACGAGGTCGGCGGGGCGGATATCGTAGCGCGTCCCGGTCAGGCCAAAATTGATCCGTTGCCGAGTCGAGGGCGCGAAAGTCGCCTCGATTTTTCCATTTAAATAATTCAATTTGGTGTGAAAATCAAAAGCCGTCGCCACCTCCGAAGCCGTCGTTTCGGAACCAAAACGCGAAGAAACTATCTGTGCATTTAGGTTAAATCTTTCAGAAAAATAGTGATTCCATCGCAGAGCCAAATTGTTATGGCCATATTTCATCGTGGCCTGCGGCGCAACGATATCGCCGACGCTGAACAAATTATCGAGCCGGTACGAATCAAAACTTGTGTAATTTGTCAAAGAAACATGGTCGTTCACCGTCGGGTGCCAGATGATTTTATTGGCAAAATCGAAAAACTTAGGCTTGTTGTTTGGCACCCGTTTTTCAAAAAAAAAGTTGCCGAGCAGAACCTTGTTGTAAAAATTGATCAGGTATTCGTTGAACGAAAAACGGGCGGAAGTCATCAAAGCCAACTTGCCTTTCACGATCGGCGTTTCGACGTGCAAACGATTGGAAATCAGGCCGATGCCGCCGCGCATTTTAAAATTATCGAGGCTCGGATCGCTCATTTTTACATCCAAAACGCCCGCCGTCCGACCGCCATATTTTGCCGGAATCGAGCCTTTGTAAATCTGCATTTCCCGGATCGCGTCGGTCGGAAAAACGGAAAACAGGCCAAGCATGTGGGTCGGGTTGAAAATGGGCATGTTGTCCAGCAAAATCAGGTTTTGATCCACCGCGCCGCCCCGGATGTTGATGCCGTTCGCGCCCTCGCCGACCGCCGAAATGCCCGGCAACGTTTGCAAACTCCGCAAAATATCGACCTCGCCCGCCGCCGGCACCAGTTTTTCAATGGCCTTCAAACTCAGTAAATTCACGCCGAGCGCGGGCGTTTCCATCGTACGAACCGCACTTTGCGAACTGACGACGACCTCTTCCATTTGGGTGGCGATGTTTTCCATTTTGATTTCGACGAGCGTTTCGCCGACGATTTCGACGCGCTCGGAAACCGGTTTGTAACCCAGTTGCAAAAACCGCAAATGGTGCGCCCCGCAAGTCAGCGGCAGGTGGATTTTGCCCAAAGAATCGGTGGAAAGTGTGGTTTTTTCGCCGTCAATTTTAATAGAAACGCCGGAAAGCATCTCGCCCGTTTGCAAATCCGTGACCCGTGCGACGAGCGAACAACGGGTTTGGGCGGCTATTTTTCCTGAAATTAAAAAGGCAAAGCAAAGGGGCAAGAGCAGGCTTTTCATTAATTTTTAATTTTCTGATTCATTCAATTTTCGAATTCGAACCGCCCCGGGTTGGATAACAATATAGGCATTTTCTAATTTGTCCAAATTTTGAAAAATAAAACTGGCAATAATTTCACAACGCGCTTTTGATTTCAAATTTTCGAGCCTGGACAAAATTATCCCAGCATGAATCATTTTATTTCGGTAGACCAATTCCCCAAAATCTTTGTCCCTGGTTATCAAAATCCGTTTTTCTTGGTTTGCAATGGAAAGCACAATCGGGTCAATCGTGCTTTGTTCGCTTTCGGCAAAATAGAAAACGTCGTGCCCGGCGTTTCGCAAAAGCAGGACAAGCGATTTGTCAATCCCTTCGTCGGCGATGAATTTCATGCGGCGGCGGCAAAAACAAGTTCACCTTTCAGCGCATTGGCAGCGTAAGCAAGGGCGGCGAGGATGTGTTCGTGTTTCAAACGAGGGTGTTCTTCCAAGACTTCATCGTAGGTTTCTCCGGCAGATAATTTGTCCAAAATAAGTTCGACCGTGATTCGAGTGCCACGAACCACCGGTTTTCCGAGCATCACCTGCGGGTTGATTTCGATGTATTTCCAATAATTCATAAGTCCAATTTTGAGCAAAATTAAACCAACCAACCCAAAATACAGCAAAAACTAAAAGGCTGTCGGATTTTGCCAGTTTGGATTTTTCACAAAATCACCTCCGTTTTTTCATCAAAAACCGTCAAAACCACAGGATCCAAAAGCCGCGCCACCAAACCTTTCAACCTCGGCATTTCGTAGTGAAAATAGAATTTCATGGTCTGGATTTTTGATTGGTAAAATGCCTCGTCGTTTCCGTTCGCAATCTGTTTTTGAGCCGCGAGTGCCTGTTTCAACCACTGCCAGCCGACGTTCAAAATGCCAAAAGTTTCGAGGTACAAATTGGCATCGGCGAGGAAAATTTCCTGATTTCCTTTTTTCGCCAATTTGAAAAGATGGTTTGTCACCTTTTGAAATTGGCGCATCGCGGCCATTTGTTTTTTCCAATATGGTTTTAAAACGGGGATTTCTTGGGCATCCCAGACATCTTTGGCCACTTCGTTGAACCACGCGACGAGCGTCCGCCCGTCATTTCCATAAACCTGCCGCCCCAAAAGTGCCTGCGCTTGGATGCCCGTCGTGCCTTCGTAAAGCGACATGATCCGGACGTCGCGCGCCAATTGTTCCAATTCAAAATCCTCGGTGTAGCCGTAGCCGCCCAAAACTTGCAAGCCGTGATTGACCGAAAGAAAGCCCATTTCTGCCCCAAAACTTTTGGCGACGGGCGTCAAAAGTTCGAGCAAATCGTTCATCCGCTTTTTTTCATCGCCCTCGCCCAGGGCTTTTTCCAAATCCAAATATTGATAACATTGCAAAATTAGGCTCAAACCGCCCTCGACAATTGCTTTTTGCAGCAACAACATTCGCCGAACGTCGGGGTGGTGGATGATGGTGACGGGCTCGCCGAACGCGTTTTTTTCGTTCAATCGGCGACTTTGCGGACGTTCTTTTGCATATTTTAAAGAAGCACAATACGCTGCCGAGGCAATCGTGATGCCGCCCATGCCCACGCCGAGCCGCGCGCCGTTCATCATCAAAAACATCTGCGGCAAGCCCCGATTCGCCTCGCCGAGCAGGTAGCCGATGCAATCGTTTTTTGCGCCAAATTCGAGGTGCATCGCAGGCGTGGCTTTTTGCCCCATTTTATGGTAAATTGCAACCGAAGTCACGTCGTTGGATTTACGATTTACGATTTTTGTCATCCTGGAAGGATCTGGATTTGCAGCGTCCTCCACTCGGTTTTTCGGAACGATAAAAAGCGAAATGCCTTTCGTGCCGCGCGGCGCACCGTCAATTCGAGCCAAAACGGCATGGATGATATTTTCCGAAAAATCCTGGTCGCCCGCAGAAATGAAGATTTTTTGACCTCGGATTTTGTACGTCCCGTCGGGCTGAGGCGTGGCCGTCGTGGCGATGTCCGACAGCGAACTTCCGGCCTGCGTTTCGGTCAGGCACATCGTTCCCGTCCAATTTCCGGAGAGCATTTTTGGCAAAAAGGCCTGTTTTTGCGCGTCCGTGCCGTATTTCAAAATCAAACTTGCCGCGCCTTTTGTCAAATCCGAAAACATCACAAAAGCATTGTGCGACGAACCGAGGACAAATTCTGCCGCCGCAGCCATCGTTTTTGGCAATTGCTGACCCTCAAATTCAAAAGGAAAAGCAGCGGCGAGCAGACCCGTTTCGCTGAATTTTTTAAAATATTCATGGATTTTTGGGTGGACTTTTACCTGTCCGGCAATCAATTCGGGCGGTTTCCGATCGGATTCGGCGAAGGCCGGGCGCAGGATTTTTTCGGCAATTTCGGTCGCCGAATCGAGCACCATCGAAAAAGTGTCGCGGTCGTGCGCGTTGAAATATTCAAGTTTTGTCAAAGACAAAACGTCCAAAACTTCAAACAAAATGAAGTCGAGGTTGCGGCGGGAAAAATGTGGGTCGGACATATTTTTGATTTGACGACAAAGGTAATTCGGTAAAAGGGAATGAAAAGTCAATCAAGAAAATGCAAATTGCATTCAAAGTCAATCCAAAGCACAGGATTTGTTGAAAAATAAAGGGCTTTCCTATAAAAATTCAGATTTCAATTTGCTGATTAAAAAAGGTGCAGCGCACCTCAATATTTGTAGAAAACCATTGACCATATTTCCAAAAGGTGCGTAGCACCGAGATATCAACACAAATATTCCGGTGCT
>JANNMS010000171.1:0-4327 GCA_031398055.1 Saprospirales bacterium
GGAGAAGTAATCGTTTGACATCACAGGATTTATTAGCAGTTTTAATACAAAGCTCTCGACCCAAAAACCAAAATTCGACACATTAAACTTTTTTAACCCCAAAACTTACAAATCATGAGGCGAGGACGCCAACAACGGCAAATTATCCACCATTTTATGAAAATGAAAATTACTTCTCTCCTTTTCGCCTGCTTGTTTTTGTTGACTTCCGGGCAAATTTTTTCCCAAAATAAATTCAAAATCGAAGCCACGTTGCTCGATTCGGTTTCCCAAAAACCGCTCGAATTTGCCACTGTTTTCCTTTTTTTGGAAAAAAAAGATTCCTCGACAACGACGAAAAAACCAATCCGCACCGGTTTTTCGGACGACCGGGGCAGGTTCAATTTTGGAGAACTCGCGGCAGGTGACTACTTTTTTGAAGTGACGATGGTTGGTTTTCGCCCGTTTTCTTCCCAAAAAATTTCATTGGAAAATGACTTGAAATTGGGTGAAATTTTGATGGCTCCGAGCAGCCAAAATTTGACGGAAGTCACCGTCGTTGCCCAAAAACCGCTGCTCGAAATGAAAGCCGACCGTGTCATTTACAACGCCGACGCCGACCCATCCAACGATTCGGGCAACGGTTTGGACGTTTTGAAAAAAGTCCCGTTCATCACGGTGGATGCCGACGACAACATCACTTTGAAAGGAAAATCCAATTTTAAAGTCCAATTGAATGGCCGAAACACGGGTTTGATGGCCAAAAACCCGAAAGAAGCCCTGCGTTCTTTTCCGGCAGGCATGATAAAACGGGTCGAAGTCGTCACTTCGCCGGGCGCGCGGTACGATGCGGAGGGCGTCGGCGGCATCATTAATATTGTTACGGTTGGGAAAATCGTGGGCGTGAACGGCAACGTTTCGACAGGGATAAATACGCTCGGACAGACGTACAACAATTTGAATGTGAACGCAAAATTGGGCGACTGGGGCTTTTCGGCTTGGGCAGGCGGCGGCGGCGGATTTACCGCACGCAGTTCAACTTTTGAGCGCACCAATTTTTATCCGACCTCTTTTTTTCAAGAAAAAAGAAATGCAACTGGCAGGGGCGGCCACCAATGGATGAACGGAAATTTTGAAATGGCCTACGATTTTGACACCCTGAAATCAATCAGTTTTTACCTGAACGCAAACGGCGGCAAGTGGAAAAACGACGAAACCGCCGAGCATTTTGGCTACGATTCTGAACTGAATTTGGTGGAGCGCGGCACGTTCAAAAACGAAAATTCCAACCGTTGGCCGGGCCGGACCTGGGGCGCAGATTACATCCAAAAATTCAAAAAACCGGAGCAGGAATTGACCATTTCGTGGGCTTTGGAACAGGGGCGCGACCGGTCGGAAAGTTTCACGGATAGAAATTATGCCTACGGTTTTTTGAAAAATTTTGCCACTCGAATTTCAAACAACAAACCGGAAGATGAAAACACGATGGAGTTAAATTATGTCCACCCGATTCGCGAAGGGCAAAATTTGTCGGGCGGCGTGAAAACCATTTTCAGAAGGATAAACAATGAATATTCGCAGGAAACTGCCGATTCGATGGGTATTTTTCAAAAAGTTGAGGCCAATTCTGGCGTTTTTAATTATGCCCAAAATGTGTTTGCCGGCTACGTCGAGTATTCATTTTCCAAAAAAAAGTGGTCGTGGAAACCCGGCGTGCGCTACGAATATACCACGACGGAGGGCGACGTGAATGGCGAAAATCCGTTTGAAAATGACTACCCAATTTTGATTCCCACGTTTTCGGTTTCCTACAAAATTTCGGAGGCAAAATCACTGCGGCTGGCCTACACAAAACGGATTCAGCGACCCAGTTTGTGGTACCTCAACCCCCAAACTACGAACCTCGACCCACGATATATTTCTCGTGGCAACCCGTACCTCGACCCTGAATTTGCCCATTCGATCGAACTCGGCTACTCCATTTTTTCGGGGATGAACAACCTGAACTTGACTTTGGAACAAAGTTTTACGGACCAGACCATCAACCAATTCCAGCAAGTTGACTTGGCCACAGGCATCGTCACTTCCAGTTTTTTCAATCTCGGCAGCAACCAAAGCACGTCATTTTCGGCCAACGGTTCGGCTACTGTTTTTAAAAATTTGTCTTTTTACTCCAATTTGGGAGCGACTTACACCATTTTAAAAGGCTATTCCGGCGCGACATTTTATGAAAACAAGGGATTTATCTTGCACGGCTACGCCAGTTTGACTTATAAATTGAAAAAAGGTTGGCAAATCCAAGGCTATGGCTGGGTTGGCACCGGCGACATCCAATTACAGGGAAAAAACGGGGCGTGGTACAATTATCAAGGCGGCTTTTCAAAAAGTTTTTTGAAAAACAAATCCATCCGCGTGGCACTTTTGGTTGACCAGTTTTTGCAAAAAGAACGGGTTTGGCGAAACACGACGACCGACCCACTTTTCACTTCGAAATCTGAAAGCATTTCGCCGGCGCGGGCTTACCGGGTTTCGGTTTCGTGGCGTTTTGGAAAATTGAAAGAGAATGTTTCTCGAAAAAAAGGGGTGTCCAATTCGGATACGAAAAGCGGTGGCGGTGGGAATAATTAGGAGGTCGAAATAAATTTCGACCCAACCAGAAAGTGGTCGAAATAAATTTCGACCTCCATTTTTGGTTAACAATCTGACACAACTCTGATTATCTTAAAAAATCATTCAGACGCCTCACCTCCTCGCCTCGCCTTTTTTACCTTCGCCGCCGAAATCATTTTTGGAAGCAAAATTTTTACAAATTGGCACTGATTAAATCAATCTCAGGTTTTCGAGGAACCATCGGCGGGCGGGCAGGCGAAAATCTGACTCCCCAAGACATTGTTGAATGCACTGCAGCATTTGGGCTGTGGATTTTGGAAAAAACTGGCCGACCCAAAATCGTGGTCGGGCGCGACGGCAGAATCTCTGGCGAAATCGTCAGCGCGTTGGTTATCAATACTTTACGAGCTGTGGGCATCTCTGTGGTTGACCTCGGATTGAGCACCACGCCGACCGTCGAAATCGCCGTGCCGCTCGAAAATGCAGGCGGCGGTATCATCCTCACCGCGAGCCACAACCCCAAAGAATGGAACGCGCTCAAACTTTTGAACCATGCAGGCGAGTTCATTTCGGCTGCCGACGGCGCGGAAGTTTTGGAAAAAGTGGCCGCCCGCAACGTCAATTATGCCCCGGTGGAAAAACTCGGCGGCTATCGCTCGGACGATTCTTACATTCAAAAACATATTGAAATGATCCTCGCGCTGCCGCTGGTCAATGTCGAAGCAGTGCGGGCAAAAAAATATCGGGTCGTTTTGGATGCCATCAATTCGACGGGCGCGCTGGCCGTGCCGCCGCTTTTGGAAAAATTGGGCTGCGAAGTCATCATAATAAATGGCGAAATCAACGGCCAATTTGCCCACAACCCCGAACCGCTCCGCGAAAACCTCGGCCAACTGGCAGGTGAAGTGGTTTGGAAAAAGGCAAATCTTGGAATTGCGGTTGACCCGGACGTGGATCGGCTGGTTTTTATGTGTGAAAATGGGGAAATGTTTGGCGAAGAATACACTTTGGTGGCGGTCGCAGATTACGTTTTGTCCAAAAAAACGGGCAACACGGTTTCAAATTTGTCATCGACCCGAGCCCTAGCCGATGTGACCGAAAAACACGGCGGCCAATATTTTGCAGCTGCTGTCGGCGAAGTGAATGTCGTGAACATGATGAAATCGTCTGGCGCAGTCATTGGCGGCGAGGGAAATGGCGGCATTATTTTACCCGATTTGCATTTTGGCCGCGATGCTTTGGTTGGGATTGCCTTGTTTTTGTCGCATCTCGCCGAGTCTGGAAAATCAATTTCGCGACTGCGCTCCATTTACCCGGATTACAAAATGGCAAAAACAAAAATTGACCGCTCGCCCGATATTGATTTGGAAAAAATATTCGCGGGGCTGCAAGAAAAATATCGGAACGAAAAAATCAACACCGCAGACGGTTTGAAAATTGACTTCGCCGACGGCTGGGTGCATCTTCGTCCGTCAAATACCGAGGCAATAATTCGAGTGTACTCTGAAAGCCGGGCGCAGGGAATTGCGGAACATTTGGCGCAAAAAATCATGCGAGATATGCAGGAATTGCGGTGAGAATTTGCCGCCCAGATTTCGGAAGTTTGAAAAACTTCCGAAATCTTCAAAAGCATTTTTACAAATAAAAATCAAAAACGCGAAGTGCCGACTGGTGCCTCGCGTTTTTTGTAAAATTTGCCGTAACTAATTTCGACACATAGAAAACATAGGAGTTTTCA
>JANNMS010000195.1:0-2071 GCA_031398055.1 Saprospirales bacterium
CAAATCCCGAAGGGATTTTATGTTTTCAGGCGCGAGTTTTTACATAAAATCCCTTCGGGATTTCTCGTGCATGTCCATTTCAATTTCTATAAACATAGATTCCCTTCGGGAATGGATTTTAATGCGTTTGACCTGAAAAATTGAAACAGATATTCCTCTTTAAAATCAATTTCATACCGCTTCAAAAGCGCGAGGTATTCGTCCCGGAACGTCGTTTTTTTATGATGCTCGGGCTGGTTCAAAATGTATTTAATCACATTGTCCAATTCGCTGCGGGAATGGGAAAATGCCCCAAAACCCTCTTGCCAATAAAAACGGAAAGGTGAAAAGCGTTTTTCCTTAATAAAATTGGTGGTTTCGGCTTTCAAAACCTGCACCGTGTCGGAAAGTGAAACTGCTGGATTTTGGCCAATTAGAATGTGCGCATGGTCTGGCATCAGATAAATCGCGAGAAGTTTGTGTTTTTTGTTTTGCAAAATGCCAGTCATGTATCGTTCGGTTTCTTCCCTGAAATCTGGTTTGATAAGTGCCTCCCGGTGTTTTACGGCAAAAACCAAATGGGTATAAAGTTGGGTATAGGTATTTGGCATCGTACAGAAATTGAAAATTAAGGTGAGGAAATTAAATTTGAAATGACGTTCCTCCGGAACGAAGGACACGAAACGTCTATTTTTCTACAAAGATTTTGTTCCTATGGAACAGTAAAATTAAAAATTGGTGCAAATGTGCAATCTACCATTGATAATATTTTTTCTTGTTTTTTCCGCGAACATCTTCGCCCAAAACCCGCACGGCGAGGCCCTGAAAATCAACTGCGCCGCCTGCCATTCCCCGGAAGGCTGGGAAATCGGTGCCGATTTTTGGAAAAATAGCGAGCCGCAAAAACCGCAAATTTCAAAAAATACGGCCGCTGCCCCACCCCGTTTTGACCACGCAACGACCGATTTTCAACTGACCGGGCAGCACGCAAAAGTGGATTGCCGGGGCTGCCACGAGACTTTGATTTTTTCAGAAAACAAGTCGGATTGCGTTTCCTGCCACACCGACCTGCACCAGCAAACCGTCGGTCGGGACTGCGCCCGCTGCCACAATTCCAACAATTGGATAGTTGACGACATCGCGGAACTGCACGTCGAAAACGGTTTTCCGATGTTTGGAAAACACCGAACGGCGGATTGCAAGGCTTGCCATTTTTCAGAAACCTACCTGCGTTTTGACCGCATCGGCAACGATTGTGTCAATTGTCACCTCGAAAAATACGCGGCCACGACATCGCCGAACCACGCCGCCGCAGGTTATTCGACGGATTGTGTGATGTGCCACGATGTGGCCGGGGCGGATTGGTTTTGGACGGCGGGCGCGGCGAACCACCTGTTTTTTCCATTGACAGGCGGGCATCAAATCAACGATTGCACGAAATGCCACGCCGGGGGAATTTTTGCTGGCACGCCAACGGACTGTTTTGCCTGCCACGAAATGGATTTCCGGGCGACGACCAGCCCCGATCACGAAACCGATAATTTTCCGACAGATTGCAAGGCTTGCCACACGACCGAACCGGGTTGGAACGCCGGGAATTTTGCGCAGCACGACCAATTGTATTTCCCCATTTTCAGCGGAAACCACGAGGGCGAATGGTCAAAATGCTCAGAATGCCACACGACGGCGGGCGATTTTAAGGCGTTCAGTTGCACGGATTGCCACGAGCACAACAACGCGAACAACCTGAAAAACGAGCACGATGGGGTTTCGGGGTACAGTTTTTCGAGTGGGGCTTGCTATTCTTGCCATCCGAAGGGACATTGAGGTTTTAAAATACTTTTTCACTCAAACAGGACATTCATCGTCAGTGGTATTTTTCATAAATGATTGAGCAACGTGGCGGAAAAGGCAGTAAAATATTCGATTTCCGCCGGGTTGCTGTCATCAAACGGGCGGAAAATGCAGTTGCGATATTTTTAGAACACTCAAAAAGAAGCAAATGCACGCCAAGTCAAACGCATTAAAATTTCAAAACCCGTAGGGTTGGCATTTTAGTAGGAAACAAGGTTAATCGCGTGGATAAAATGCC
>JANNMS010000240.1:0-71816 GCA_031398055.1 Saprospirales bacterium
CCCCCCCCCACTCTGTTTTTTACAAAAACTGGGATGATTAAAAATTATTTAATAAATATTATTTACGCTTTTACGCCAATAATATTTATTAAATAATTTTTACGCCAAAAATTTTCCGAACAAACTTTATTCAAATTTTCAGACAGCCAAAAACCGAACCGAGGCTAAACCTGCCGACCCTCAAAAAATCCCGGAAAACTGAAATCAGCGGTTTTAAACCTCCTCTGCCCGCTCCATTCCGCCGCACCTTTTTCGGACAGCCCTCCTCCCCTACCATTTTTGAAGATTTCAAACTGTTTTTTAGGAAAGCTGGCAATAATTTTTATTATTTAATAAATATTATTTACGCTTTTGCTTCTTTAATATTTATTCCATCGTACTCTTGCCACATGAAAATCGCAATTTCCAATTTGAAGGGCGGCGTCGGCAAGACAACCATCGCACAAAATCTCGCCGTTTGCTTCGCACACATGGGTTTCAAAACTTGCATCGTGGACACCGACACGAACCAAAATTCGCTGGCATGGTGCGGTGTCCGGAGCGACGACCTGCCGTCCATCACCGTCGTCGGCGTGACCGATTCCAACGCACTCGGCAAAACGGTGGACAACCTGCACCGCGATTACGACGTAGTCGTGATTGACGGAACGCCCTCGCTCGGCGAGATGACGACGCGCATTATTTTGACCGCCGACCTCCTGATTATCCCGATTTTGGCCAGCGCGCACGATTACCGGGCGATGACCCCGTTTTTTGAGCGATACAATCAAGCCAAATCGTTTCGGGAAAATATCCCGGCGTATTTTTTGGTCAATCTTTTTTACCCGACGGGCAATGTTTACAAAGCCATGCGCCAGCAATTCGCCGATTTTGGGGTCGAAATGCTCGACACGGTGGTTTACAAACGTGCGGCCTACGTCGAAACCGCGATTGACGGAAAAGGCGTTTTTGAAAGCAACGACCCAAAAGCAAAAGAAGAAATCGCCCGACTGACCCGCGAAATTTTGGAAAAAGCACAGTCCCAAAACTTGATTTCAGTTAATTGACCGCTCCCACGATTATCAAATTGCCCCTTTTTCACAATCTCACATTTTAAAAAATGGCTAAGGAAAAGTTCAACATGAATAATTTATTGCCGCCCAAACCGCTCGTCGTCAAATCCGGCGGCGGCGATTCCGCAGGTGCTTTTGCGGTCATGGACAAGGCAGTGCAGACCATCCACCGCGCCCCGACGCAGGTCGAAGAACCGGAAGCACCCGCAGCGGTGACCACCAAAAAGGTCAGTTTTGACCTGCCGCTCGAACATTACCGCTTTATCAAATTGCTTTGCCTCGACCGCGATATTTCGATGCGCGAGTATTTGATGGCACTGATCGAGGCCGATTATGCACGTCGAGCCAATTGATTTCCATGATTTTTCAAAACTTAATGATTAAAAGCGTAAATAATATTTACGCCAATAATATTTATTATGGAGAAAAAACTATCCGACATCCTCGGCGACGCCGTGCCTAATCTGCCCCCGCCGCAGGTTGAGGTTTCCAGCACGACGGTGCAAAAACTCTCCCCAGTGCAAAACCGCATCGTCCGGACAGCCGCCGAAATGATGACCGACCCGGCAAAAATCGAGGACGCGATGTTCCAGCACTCGATTTTTTGCCAAACTTACCTGCCCTACAAAAACCCCGGCGACGACCAAACACTGTGGGTGCAGCGGCAGGGCAACGCCAGCCTCGCCATCCAAACCATCCAACTCGAAAACCCGCAATCGGGCGAGTGGGTGCGCATCGGCCTGCCATATGGCACGCGGGCGCGGCTGATTTTGGCCTACATCAACACGCAGGCCGTCAAAACGCAGAGCCAAGTGGTGGACGTGGACAGCCATTTGTCCAAGTTCATCGACAAACTCGGCCTGCAACGCACCGGTCGGACCATCGCCGAAATCAAGGACCAACTCCGCCGAATCACGGCCAGCGTCATCACCCTCGGTTTCAAAGAAGGCGATGTTTATGTGCCCATCAATTTTGGCATCGTCAAATCGTTCGACCTCTGGTTCCCGAAAGACGACAAAAAAAAGGTCATGTGGTCATCCAAAATCTGCCTCACCGACGACTATTTCAACAGCCTCGTGAAACACGCCATTCCGCTCGACGAACGCGCCATCGCCGCACTTTCGCACTCCGCGATGGCCCTCGACGTGTACACTTGGCTCGTCCAGCGGCTGCACCGGATAGCGCCGGGCGAATCGCAATTCGTTGGTTGGCAACAACTTAAAGACCAATTTGGGCAAGGGTACAGCCGGATTGACAATTTTAAAAGCGGTTTCCGGGAGGTTTTGAAAATCGTCATTACCCAATATTTTGAGGCGCGGCACAGCATCGAAGAAGTCCCGAACAAGGGTTTCATGCTGCGTTTTGCGGCCACGCCGATTGCCAAAAAACTGTTTTCGGGGATTGGTTGATTGGTTGATTGGGTTCGGCCAATCAACTAATCAACCAACGTACAATTGGTAGGAGTTTTTTCAACATAAATTGTTCGACGTACAATTGGTAGGAAAATGGTTTGCCGTGGCCTTTTCCCAAAATTTGACCAAAAACGGGTTTGCTGCGGCTTTTTGCCAGCGTACAGTTGGTAGGAATTTCTGGGAAAAACCAAAACCAGCGTACAATTGGTAGGAATTTGACCCAAAACGATGGGTTCAACGTACAACTGGTAGGAATTTTCCTTTAAAATGCTTGCAAAAAGGGTTTTTGGAAATGAAAAACCCGGTAAAAAGGGTGGGGCGGGCGAGGGGCAAGCAGTTTTCCAACATTTTCCACAAAAAACAAGGCGCGCAGGCAGTTGTTAGCGAACATTTGGTAGGTTATCAACGAACATTTGGTAGGAAAATCAGCGTACAATTGGCAGGAAACACGACGAACAATTGGTAGGACAAACCTATATTGTTATTTCCTTTAAATAACCGATAGTTTTTTTCAAATATAGCCGCTGGCCGATTTTGAAAAACCTTTTCCTTTTTTTTAAATCTCTTTTTGTGGCTAAAAAAATGTTGCCCCCCAAATTGCGCCGCGCCCCCCGGCGATTTTTCGGTTGAAATTTTTCGAAAACCTACCGATGTGGATAAAATTGACTCAAAAACGCCGTCCTCGATGACAAAATCAAAGGCTAAAAATATCCCGATTCCCGCGCTGCTCGAAAAACTTGGGTTCCAGCCCGACCGCTCGCGGCAGCACGGCAACGACCTTTGGTTTCCCTCGCCGTTCCGAAAAGAGGCGGGCGAGCCGTGTTTTCATGTCAATTTGGCCAAAAATGTCTGGTACGATTTCGGTGCCGGCTCGAGTGGGGGAGGGGATATTTTTGATTTGGTGATGAGTTTGCAGGGCTGCGACCTCGCCGCCGCGCTCGTTTTTTTGGAAAAAATGTTCCCGCCCGACGATTTACTGGTAAATGTACGCAAGCCGCCGACCGCGCCGCCGGAGGACGAAACGCCCGGTTTTCAAATCCTCGAAACATCGGCGGCTTTCGCGCCCGCGCTTTTTCAATATTTGCAAAAAGAGCGGTGCCTAAATTTGGAACAAGCCCGCGAGTTTGTCCGCCAAATCCATTTTCAAAATGCAACGGGGCGGCGATTTTTTGGCATCGGCCTGCAGAACCGGGCGGGCGGCTGGGAGGTGCAAAATCCCTATTTCAAAGGCTGCATCGGGCAAAAAGACCTCAGTTTTTTTCCGGGAAAAAACGCGGAGGAGGTTTCCATTTTTGAAGGAATGTTCGATTTTTTGTCCGCACTGACTTGGTACGGCAAAAACGCGCTGCTCCAAACCGATGTTCTGGTGCTCAATTCGTTGGCGATACAAGACCGTGCCGTTGAGTTTTTGCGCGACCGACCGCAGTGCCAAACGCTCAAAATTTATCTCAGAAACGACACGGCAGGGGAGGAGGCGACCGCAAATTTTCGCACCGAACTGCCCGACCGGGTGCTCGAACCATGCTTTGCGCTGTACCTCGGTTTTGATGATTTCAATGATTTTTTGGTGAAAAACAGGGGCGGGAAAAGGTAGGTTTCCACATTTCAAAGCCCGCCCATGCCATCAAAAAACCGCTCGACGAACCCGACAATTTTGTCGATCACCCGGTCAACGACGGTTTTTCGCTCCAAAATTTTCGGTTTTTCGGTCAACATTCCCAAATCACAATCTCGGTTCCCGTCCAAATTGCCCGACAAATTCAACAGGCGGGCAAGTCCGACCACTTCCGATGAGCATCATTTTTGCCATCCGGCCCTTTTTTCTAACCTTGCGCCAGCAAATTGAGAAAACTGCACCCGCAATCCAGCCAGTGCAGTTTTTTTTGTGCGGCTAAAAAATTTTCCAAAAAAAATCATGGGTACAAAAACCAGCTTCCTAAAAATCCTCGAAACGTACAGAAAACAGGCCTTTTCAGAACGCGACTAAGGCGACCGCTTCGAGCGGCTGATGCAGGCCTACCTGCAAACCGACCCATATTATGCCCCGCTTTTCAAAAATGTCTGGCTGTGGACGGAGTTTCCGGCGCGGCAGGATTTTGGCGGAAAAGACACGGGCATCGACCTCGACGCGCTGACCCACAACGGCGATTATTGGGCGGTGCAGTGCAAATTTTTTCAAGAAAACTCGACCATTGACAAACCAACGGTGGACACGTTTTTGTCCACGTCGGGCTCCGCGTCATCATCGGCAACCCGCCGTATTCTGTCGGGCAAAAATCGGCCAACGACAACGCCCAAAACCAAGATACCCGAAGTTGGACGCCTGCGTCGAAGTAACCTATGCCAAAGGCAGCCAAGCCACGTCCGTAAAAGCACTTTACGATGCGATGCCTACATCAAAGCCTTTCGTTGGTCGTTCGACCGATTGGACAAAAAGCACGGCGGTATCATCGCTTATGTGTCGAACGGCGCATGGCTCGATTCGAATGGCATGGATGGTTTCCGAAAATGTTTGCAGCGCGAATTTTCAGCGATTTATATTTTTAACCTGCGCGGTAACCAGCGGACGAGCGGCGAACTTTCGAGAAAAGAAGGTGGGAAAATCTTCGGCAGCGGCTCGCGCACGCCGATTGCCATTACTTTTTTGGTGAAAAAACTGGACGAAAAGGGTGGGGCAGGGGCTACCCAAATTTTTTACCACGACATCGGCGATTATTTGTCGAGAGATGAAAAATTGGGCATCGACCGAAAATTTCAATCGGTTGAAAATTTGCCTTTTATTGAAATTCAACCCAACGAACATGGAGATTGGATTAGCCTGCGCGATGATTTGTTCGGCACTTGGATTCCAGTTGAACCGGAGGAAAAATTTGATGGAAAGGCGAAATCTTTCTTTTTGACACATTCGTTGGGGCTGGCTCCGGGGCGTGATGCTTGGGTTTACAATTTTTCAAAGTCAAAATTGGCAGAAACCATGCGTCGTTCAATTGCTTTTTTCAACGAGCAGTCGCTCAATTTTAAAATTGAAAAGGGCAAAAACTCAAAATTGGAAGTTGATGAATTCATTGATACCGACCCAACCAAAATTTCATGGAATCGAAATTTGAAGCAAGATTTAGAAAAATTTAAAAACCACAAATTCAATCAAATTGGGGTGGTCGTTGGGCATTACCGCCCATTTTGCAAAAGCAATTTGTATTTTGATAAAGACAAGAATGCCATGGTTTATCAAACCAAACGGCTTTTCCCCACCCCAAACACCCAAAACCGAGTGATTTGCGTGTCGGGCGTCGGGGTGACGAAAGACTTTTCGTGCATCATCACGGACATCATTCCTGACCTCGAATTGATTGGAAAAAGCCAATGTTTCCCGCTCCACTATTTTGAACAAAGGGAAAAACAAAGCCCCACGCTGTTCGACGGGGCGGGGGAGCAGGAGCAAATCCGGCGGGACGGGGTGAGCGACTGGATTTTGGGACAGGCGCGGTCGAGGTACGGCGACCGGGTGGGGAAGGAGGATGTTTTTTACTATGTTTATGGGTTTTTGCACCACCCGGTGTACCGCGAGCGGTTCGCCGCCGACCTGAAAAAGATGCTGCCGCGGCTGCCGCAGGTCGAAGAGCCGCGCGATTTTTGGGCATTTTCGAAGGCCGGACGCGCGCTGGCAGACCTGCATTTGGGCTACGATGATTTCACGAAAGCCGTGTCGGCAGAGGCCATCGGGGTGCGAATTGTGGGACTGGGGATTTGGGACTGGGCGAGTCTCCACCAGTCCCAAATCCCCAATCCCCAGTCCCAAATCCCTACAAAGTTGAAAAAATGCGTTTTCCCTCGAAAACGGACAAAAGCACGATATTTTTCAACAGCCAAATCACGCTGGAAAACATCCCGGCGACGGCCTACGAATACGTCGTGAACGGCAAATCTGCCATCGAATGGGTGATGGAACGCTACGCCGTGTCGGTGCACAAAGATTCCGGCATCCGCAACGACCCGAACGATTGGGCTGCGGAAACGGGCAATCCGAGGTATATTTTGGACTTGCTTTTGTCGGTCATCCGGTTGAGCGTGGAGACGGTGGAGGTGGTGAAGGGGCTGCCGGGGGTGGGGTTTTGAGGGCCGCGAAAAAGCCACCGCCGCCGAGCAAAAACGAAAATATGAAGAAGCAGAACGCCAAAAGGATAACCTAAAATGATACCCGTGCATCTGTAAAATGTCGTGTTTTGCGAGGCAAAAAAAACGCACACCCAACCCCTTTTGATTTTGAAAAGAGTTTGGTGTGCGGTTTTTTAGCGCAAACTCACTTGCTCAAAATTTATTCACGGATGACCGCAAATTTTTTCACCACCTCGCGTTGGCCTTCCGGCTTGAATTTCAAAAACCAAACACCATTCGAAAAACCACCCAAATTGATTTGGAAAGGTTGCTGCAAGTCGCTGTTTTTCAATTGTTTGGTCAAGACCAAACGCCCGGTGCCATCACAGATTTGGAGGGTCGCAGCGTTTGCCGAAGCGATATTTTTTGAAAAAACAAGGTTCGTGAAATCATGGGCCGGGTTGGGCACCACGGCAAAAAACGGGTCGGATGGCTCAGGCATTTCAATTTTTCTGATTTCAGAAAAATTGGCATTCCCATTTTTTGTCACCCATTTCAGCCGGTAAAAATTTTCGCCGGGGAGCGGATTTTTGTCCAATTCGTTGAAATACAAAATTTCAGCAGTTGCGCCCGCGCCGTTTGTTTTTAAAATCGGGGAAAAATTTTGACCGTCCGCCGAGCGTTCGACGACGAAAAAATCAATCAAGTCACCGGTGTTATTCAGCCAATCGAGTTCGACCACCCCATTTTTCAACCGCACGTTGAAAATCAAGGATTGATTTTGAACGGAAATCTGACTGTTGCAAACCGCATTTCCGCAAGGACCGATATAATCGCCGTGATCGAGGTGCGCTTGCACGGCATTTGGGCTGACGCAAATGGTCTCAAATTTTCCGGGATTGCCGGGCGGACGGTGGCAGATATACACTTTGGTCAAGTCGTTGGCGCATTTCCAAGCCGGGATCAATTTGTCAAAACCGGGAAAAAAGGCACAATCGGGTTTGCCGTCGCCATTTTTGTCCACTTTGTCATTGCCGCCAGGGCATCGGTCGCAGGCGTTTCCGACCCGGTCGCAGTCGGCGTCGTGGGTGACGGTGACGATGGCGTTGCAGGTGGCGTTGTTGCCACCGACATCGGAGGCAACGACAAGCACGTTGTTTGGCCCGGCATGGAAACAGTCGAAGGTGCTCGGGATAACGGTTGCTAGCACACCGGCACCGGGGCAGTTGTCGGTCAAAGAGGCAATGACCTGATTGACGTGGATGCTTGCATTGCCATTGGCATCGGGGTCAACAGAGATGTTTTTGCAAACAAGGACGGGCGGTTTGGTGTCGGGAGTGGTCGAGATGGTCACCTGATAGTTGATAGTACAGCCCCCTTGGTTGTAGGTGATGGTTGCCCGATAAATGCCGGGGGCGAGGTTGGAGCGGGTTGCGGTCGTGGAGCCGTTTTCCCAAAGGTATGTTACGGGCGGCGGCGCATTTATCAGTCGCGGTTCGATGAAACCATCCGCTGTATTCGGGCAACTGGTGTTGAAATAAATCGGCTGGAACAAGGCATCGCAGGCGGATATATGGAAGGAATAAGTTTTTACCAAAGTGTAGTCGGGAGGGGTTTTGTCATTGATATCATGTTTGAAAACATTGACAGTATAGTCTCCGGGAGCCAAAACGCCCAAGGGTTCGGAATGGACGATATTTGGTTGAAATAAAATAATGACGCAAAGATTCGGGGGGATTCGCCCAAAATCAAGATAGAGATTGGCCGTGTTCCCATTCCAGACGATGTGCGAACCATCAATTTTCATACATGGAGTTAGGGTAATGTCCAATTTTAACAAGATGTTTTGACCATTGAATGCAGGGTTGGGGGAATGTGTTGCGGCAGTGAAGGATTGTGCCCAAAACGAAAAGGACAAGCAAAGGCCATAAAACAGGAGAAAGATTTTTTTCATTTTTAAAAAAATGTTTTTTGAAAAAAGAAAGGGTGAATTCAAGGCAAAAGGAAGGATTATGTGATTTGAAAAATGAAAAGACATTTTTTAAAAAAATGTCTTTTCTAAAAACACTTCATTCTTGCACGACGACAAACCGTTTGACCAACTCGCGCTGGCCTTCTGGTTTGAGTTTCAAAAAATAAATGCCGCCTGCAAAACCTTCCAAACCGATTTTGAGCGGCTGCTGCAAATCGCTGTTTTTCAAATTTTTGGTCAAAAACAAACGCCCGGCAGCATCGCTGATTTGGAGTTCGGCGGAATTGGCGGCATTTTCCGAAAAAATGAGCATCGTAAAATCACGGGCGGGGTTGGGCCGCAGTTCAAAAAACGCGTCCGGCAATTCTGGCATTTGGATTTTTACGATTTCGGAAAAATTGGTTTTACCATCTTTTAACATCCATTTTAAACGGTAAAAGTTTTCACCAGCGAGTGGTTTTTTGTCCAATTCGTTGAAATACAAAATTTCACCTGCCGTGCCCATGCCGTTTGTTTTTAAAATTGGTTGCCAGTTGTCATCCTGAAAGGATCTGCGTTCGACGACGAAAAAATCGTTCAAACCGCCCGTCCGGTTCACCCAGTTCAGTTTCACGACCGCGCCGTCGCGGAAGGCATTGAAAACCAAAAGCGGTTGGTTAATTGCCAAATTGCCGTTCCCGGATTTTCCGAGGCACCAGTCGCGGGTCGAAACGCAGCCGCCGCCGTAACTTTTCCAGCACCAAACTTGTGCGAAATAGGCTCCTGCGGGTGCTTTTCCAGTCAATGCGTAATCTTGGAGGGAGGTGTTTTTTATCAAAGTCGAAATTTCGCTGCCCAACAATTTGCCGTCGGCGTCCATGAATTTCAGGCCGACCAAGGCTCGGGAATCGGCCGAACCGAGCGCGGCTTTGACATTAAAAACATACGTCGCGCCGACCTGCGCCAAAACCGTTTGCCCAAAACCCCCGTCGTTGCCGCAAACTTGGCCGCTGCCCGAATTCGCCGCCGCCAAATAGTACCACCAACTGGCCAAACCTGCGGAAAAATTGGCGTTTTGCAAAAGGTTTACGCCACAATCGGAGGGCGGTGGCGGGGTCGTGCCGTCGTCGGTGAGGCACCAATCATCCATGGAAAGGCAACCGCTGCCGGGGCTTTTCCAGCAGTGGATTTGGACAAAACGAGTCCCGGCGGGTGCTTTTGCCTCCAAAACCTGCGGCTGCGGACTGTTTTGATAAATAAATTGGGCGTTTTCGGCGTCGAGTTCGTTGCCGTTTGCATCGAGGAATTTGAGGGTCATTTGGGCATTGACGCCCGGGTTGGAAAGCGCGGCGCTGACGCTCAAACGGTAGGTTTTGCCGGCCACGCCGTCGGCAGATTGGCCGCAGCCGCCGTCACCGTTGCAGATTTCGGCCTTGCCGCCAGTGATGTTGGCTTGGTACGACCACCAATTGGAGAAGGCGTTTGAAAAATCGGCGTTTTTCAACAAATTTCCGGTGCAGCCATTCGGGGGCGGGTCGGTCTGGTTGACGGTGACGGTGAATGAACAGGTTTTCAGATTTCCACAACCGTCCGACGCTGAATAAATTACGCTGGAAGTGCCGAGCGGAAATGCTTCGCCGCTCGTTGGGCCAGCAATTTTTGAAGTAACGACCGCGCCCGTCGGGCAATTGGACGTGCCGACCGGGGAGGTGTAATTGACGGTGGCTGTTGTTTGCCTTGCGGCGGCGTTGACCGTGATGTTTTGTGGGCAATTGAGGTTCAAAACGTAAATCGTCGTGCCGGAAACAGCGACATTGAAACAGCAACTTTTGTAGTTCCCGCAGCCGTCGGTCGCGACAAAACAGACCTGCGTCGTGCCGAGTGGAAATGCCGCACCGGATGCCAAACCGGTCGTCCGGTTGAACGAAAACCCGGTGAAACAAGTGGTGACCGCCGCCGGGTCGACATAATTGACAACTGCCGAGTTCTGACCTGCGGCAGCGGTGGCCGAAATATCGGTGGGGCAATTGATGATGTTCAATTGAGTCGGGATGCCGACGCATTGACAACTCGAATTTACTTTGTCGTCCATGGTGTTTTGGATGTTGTCGTTGCAGGGGTCATTGAAGTTCAAATTGAGGCTGGGGCAATCTTTTCCGCCGCCTGAAATCGTAATCGAACCGTTTTGCTGGGAAAATGAAATAACATTTCCCGTTGCATCCGTCGCCTCGCGCACGTTCGGAACATCGGAAAAAGTAATGGCCGTGCTGCTCGCGCCGACCGTGGTGAAACAAATTTCAAATAAAACCGTGCCGTTCGGCAGTGATTTGCCCTGACCATCGGGCGAGTTCCAAACACTGTTCAAAACCATGCCGCTGCTGTCGGCGTTCGGATTGAAATTGCCAGAAGCGAGTCCGGTGAGGCCAAAATTTTTGAGTTCGAGAAATGTCGCCACGTTTTTGTTCCAATTCATGGAAAATTGAAAACTGCCGACGTTGGTAAAATTGGTGGTCGTGACTTTGACACAAACCGTGCTGCCTGCCGCCGCCGTTTCGTTGGAAGCCGTGAAAAGGAGTCCGTTTTGGGCAAAAAGTATGATTTGAAAAAAAGAAAAAGCCAATAGAAGTGTAAAACGCTTCATGTTTTTTTGAATTTAAAATTTTGAAAAATTGGTTAAATGCTTGAAGCCTGTTTGGATTATGGCGTGGCTGTCCCGTTGACATCGCCGACCTTTATTCCGATAAAATTGACCACCGCGCTTGGGTTTTGGGCGGTCAAAGTGATTTGGAAATTTTCTGGAAAAATGGGGCTGAACGGGTTTAGCCCATTTTGAAAAGCGAAATTTTGCGGCACAAAACGCCACGACGGGGTGCTGTTCGGAAAGGCAATGTCCAAATTGAGCAACACGCGCCGCGCCACCAAAATATCGGCGGAAGTGGCTGAGAAACTTTTGTTGCAGTCCGCCGCGATGATTTTGTACGGCGAGGGCAACAGTTGCAGGTTCAATAAATGCCGTTGGATGGCCAGTAAATCGGCAGAAGTCAGGCCGTTTTTGAGGTTGTCGTTGCGGGTCGGAATGATGGTCAAGGCCGCGCCAGTCGGCAAATTTTGGAGGCAAAAATCGCCATTCGCATCGGTCGTCGAAGTCGAACTGGCGGCAGTCACCAGCACATTTGGGATGGGCGCGCCGGACTCGGTGGTGATTTTTCCGGAAATCTGGCAAGGCGCGTTGGCCGTTTTTTTCGGCTGCTGAAATCCCTGCGACAAAGTGTAACCACCCGCCGTGCTGCGGGGGGTGGCGATTTCTCCGAGCGTCCATTGGAGTTGGGGGTTGCTGCTTTCTCCGGCGGAGGGGAGGACGGAGCGGGTGAGGGTTTGGGCGGGGAGGAAGAAGGGGACGAGGAGGAAGAGGATGAGTTTTTTCATTGTGATAATTTTTTAGATTTACTATTGCCCGATTGTTACGGGGCCTTCGATGGCTTTTAAAACCATTGGTTTTGTGAAAATTATTGGATTAGGGAAATGGCAGGGAAAAATTCCCACCCTTGTTGGAACGGTTGGGTTCGCCGGAAAAAATTGGTTGGCAACGGATAAAAAACTATGCTCTCCAAAACCTGGAATGAAACAACCCCTGCAATTCACAAAATAATTGCAGTCATATCCCGAATCGGGAGAATATTGAGATGGCATACGTGTGCAAATTGGCTCAAAAGCAGCAGAATAATAGTCTTTATAGTTTTGCTCTTGAACTGCTTGCTCCCATGAAAAATAACCAGTCGTATTATGCGACCAAATTCTTAATCTATCGACTGGACCTCCTGGACTGTGGTCTTCTCCTTCATCTCTTGTCCCCCATAATCCAGCATAATTCAGCCAACCTACCAAAGGGTGAAGTTTTTCTCCAACATTAATTAATTCCCTTGACGGTTGCCAACTTTGAACTGCCAAGCCATTCCCAGGAAATTTATCGCCATAAAAAAAATCGGGAGCATTATCAACTGCCAAATTTGGCCATGTA
Organism: Saprospirales bacterium; assembly: GCA_031398055.1. Classification (GTDB taxonomy): domain Bacteria; phylum Bacteroidota; class Bacteroidia; order Chitinophagales; family Saprospiraceae; genus M3007. The sequence continues at coordinate 12,529 of JANNMS010000240.1, forward strand.
CCCGACTGCGGAAAACTTGCATGCGACCCTTTTGCGATGAATATCTTTGGGTGGACTCCATTTACACTACTAAAACTTGGTGATTGAGATGAAATGTACCTCGGGGTACCATGCCCTTCTAACTGAACTTCTTCAATGGTAGCACCTAAGTAAGAGTCGGGATTGGTTAAATCATTTACACCAGATACACGAACACTGATACCTTCCCAGTCGCCTCGATGCCAAACACTAATATATGTGAGTGGAAATGGCAGGTCAACGGTAGCCTTAAAATCATACGAATAAAATAGCAAATAACTAATTGCTACTTCTCCTCCACCTAATGAATGGCAACGAATAAAAGTTGGAAAGGAATAAGGCTCCCCGGGCAATTCTTTTGGAAAAATCAAAGCAATATCTTTATTTTCATAACCCAAAATAATGTCAGAAGATAAAGTATTTGTGCCCGGCAAAGTGGTAGCGTCCAAATTATTAAAATCATCTATCACTTTTGTTTGCCCATTATATTTTAACAAAACCGACGCTCCTTTTGCTTTTGTTTGGCCAATTAAGCCTTTCATTGAAGTTGGAAAGTATAATTCATCTATGTGGAACCGCCATTCAGGGGCGAATTTGCGAGCCAAGTTCATTTCTAATGTGTCATTGATACCATCAGCGTCATCTTGTGCCTCCATAAATGTTGGAAAAATCAGCATCAGAATCCCTGCCAAATGGAGAAGTGTTTTTTTTATTTCTATCATTTTTTTTAAAATTTATTGAGTGATTGTTATTGCCCAATCACCACTGGTCCGCCGTCGGCTTTCAGTGTTAGGGCTTTGGTGAATGTGAGATTTTTTTCGGGGTAGTTGCCGGTGTGGATTAAGAGTGTCCAGCCGGGTTTGGCTATGGTGTAGGATTCGCCGATTTGATTAAAGGGGAACCGAAAAGTCCCATGTTGTGAGACAAAAAAGAATTTACCCTTGTCATGCGGGTCACCGTCAGGGTAACAGGCACCGCCGCCACAATCGCTCCCATATATGTTGATGACTGGTTTGAGGATTAATGCACTTCCTTTTATGTAAATAGGATTAGGAGGAGCGAGAAACTGATTAAACGTCCACTCATCTTGGTATTGGTCAGCTGCAATTATTTGAAAATCCTTTGATGAGCACTTAGAAATATACTCTGTCTCACAGGTATACTTACCATCATTAACCCCCCAACTCGTAAAAGGCTCTGTTTGGAATAATAAATTGGTAGAAATACTGCCCGGGCCCTCGACAGAAGGAATTATTTGACCGGCCATTTCTGGAACTGTTTTCCAACCCCCATTTTCCTGATGTGCTTGTGGTCCAAAAATGCCATTTATAGAAAAAATATTAATTAGCAGTGTTTCCATGATTGGTATCCAACTGCTGTCGTTATACTGAGTTGGGCCCCATGCTTTCTTCTCAAACTTTATAATAATCGGCCTATATTGAAAAGACTTTGAGTTTTTGATTTTTACCAGAAACTGTTCCAATGTTTCACCCCACCAAGGCATAGCATTAGGGTCTTCATTTTCAGTCCAAGTATCATCGTTGCCATTCGGACCATTATGGCCGATATAAAAAATTGGAATGCCATTTACCATTTTCACACTAAAATCAAGTTCAAGGCGCCAGACATTCCAATCATCCATTTGTTCGAATGGTTGATTGTGCATGACTGGACAGCTATTCTCGAAAAATGTACCACCACAACACGCATACGAATTATGCGTCCCCTTCAACACCAATTCATCGAGTCGCATTGGCTGCTGCGCCCCACTTTTCAAACCAGTCAAAGCGACCAGCATGAAAAGCAAAACCCTACTTATTTGTGTTCGTGATGGCAAAAAGCATAAAATATGATTTTTCATTGCTATAAATTTTTATTGAAGATTAACCAATACCAAAACCAACCCCCGACCCTCGTTCAGGGAAGTCATGGCTTTTCCGATCATTGCGCCTTGCGCGAGGGAATGGTCGCCCACTTTCATGGCGACACCGGGCAGCGAAGAAGTCGTGAGCAGGTCGCCCGGTTCGATTTTACCAAAACTGGCATCCGCTTGGACATACACCCGACCGACCATCGCCACCGGGTATTTGCCATTGGCGATGCTTTCTTCTTGACCCATCACCATGCCCGGTTGGATGCCGCCCGCGCCAGAAATGACCCCGGCGATTTTACGGTCGTAGGTTTCGGTGCAGATTTTCAACTGCCCGGGATGGTCGGGGTCAATCGAGACGAGCATGCCCGGTTCGGGGGCGGGTTCATTCTCAACGGATTGAATATCAAAGGATTCGGCGAGATCCGCACCGCCAACGATTTCGAGGGTTTTGGTTTTTGTCCGACCATTGACTTCAAGTTTTTCGGTCGGATTCAAGATGCCAATCCCAACGTTGCCCCCATCTGGATTAATCACGACTGTACCTGATTGATCAAAGGTCATTTTTGATTTCTGGCTTACCCAATCGAACAAATGAAACGTTCCATTTGGGTTCACTTCCCAAAAAAACTCGTGACCTCCGTTATTTCTGAATGTCAACCTTGGTGCAGAATTTTTGAGATAAATCCCGCCACCTTCCACATGTAACTTTTCTAATGGAGTGGTGGTGCCTATTCCGATGTTGCCGTCCCCGCGAACCATCAAATAAGATTTGTTCCCATCATAATTTCCAACCCAAAGTGGTTGGGCTGCCGAATTTGGGAAATAACCGCACCTGACCAATAACCCTTTTCCAGCACCACCGCCATTGTCAAATGCTGCCGTATATTTTGTATTGTCGGATTCAACGACGTGCAATTTTACCCCCGGAGCATTTGTGCCAATGCCAACATTTCCAGTTTGCCTAAAAATATTCGCCCCGTTCAAAGTCCAACCCCCATTTCCACCCCCCGAATTCGCCGCCCACAAAGCCATCGGCACCGGCAAAATCAAACTCGTCCCCATGTCCAACTCCGCCCCGCTGCCGATTTTCATTTTCACATTCAAAGAAAACGGTCCGTTTGCCCAATCAATCCCCGCAAATGTGCCGGTTGTGGCCGTCCCGCCGCCGACCGTCGCGCTGATTTGCCCACCAACCGGCGCGATTGGGTTTTGATTTTCAACATAAACTGCCGCGCCGTTTTTCAAAATTGAAAATTTCAAGGTCACGGCTTGGGTCACCGGATTTCCGGCGGCATCGTTCGCCACGCCCTGCCAACGAAATCCCTGCGCCCGGGCGAGCGAAACCGCGCCCAAAAACAGGAGAAAAAAGAGAAGTAATTTTTTCATAAAAGATTGATTTTGAGTACGTTATTGAAGATTGACGAGCATCAAGACCAAACCGTCGGCTTCTGGTTTGGAGAGTGCTTTGCCGATGATGGCTCCGAAAGATTTTTTCTGACTTTTGGCTTTCATGGCGCGGCCTGCCACTTTGGAGGTCGTCAATAAATTGCCGGGTTTTACATCACCCGTGACCATGACATACACCCGTCCGGCGATTGCGACATTGGTGTTCCCATCTAATTGTCCCGGTGCGGTCATTTCCACGCCATGCGGCAAACCCTTTGCACCGCTGACCACTCCGAAGACTTGTTTGTCGTAGGTTTTTGTGCTTTTCTTGACAGAATTGGGCTTGCTGTCGTCCCAGACGACGACTTCGCCGGGCAGGAGGGTTTCGGTGGCGTTGGCTTTTTCGATGATGTCGGCTCCGGTGATTTCGAGGACTTTTGTTTTAATTCTACCGTTTACATCAAGCCTTTCAGTAGGCGATATGGTTCCAATTCCTAAATTGCCATTTACAATACTGATTCCAGGAATATTTATTCCACCATTGGCATTGATAATTCCGGAAGCGGTAATTCCACCATTGGCATTGATAATTCCGGAAGCGGTGATTCCACCATTGGCATTGATAACTCCGGAAGAGATTATCCCACCAGTACCAACAGTTATTTGAGGCGAAACCAACTTTCCTGAAATACTTACATAGTTGCTGTTTTCAGCAATTAGAATTTTTCCGTCGTACCCACCTAAATAGTGGTTAGGAATCACTTGGCTTCCCAAACTGCTGCTAATATTTATTGCAGGCTGACTTCCATTGGTTTTGTCTACAGCTATCAGGTAAATATCATTTACCGTTACCTCCGTTCCGCAATCAGTACCCATCGCCAACTCCAGTCTGTTTTCCAACTTAGTTGAATTAGGGAATTGTACAATTGAGGAGGGCACCTTTAACCACAACATTTGCCCCATCCTATTTTCCCCGCCTTGGATGGCAACCTGAGTCTCATGACCCAATGCATTTAATTTTGGAAAATAAAACCTAAGCTTTAGTGTGTTGCAAAACCCATTTTGGCATTTTTTTTTAAATACTCCATTGTAATCGAACAACAATGTTGTGCCATTAGACAGGGTAACTCCGAAATCGCATGAGCCATGGCAATCAAGAGGGGTTGAATTGCCAGCCAACTTCAACTGCACTTTTTGGATTGAATTACCTGAATAATTGAGGGAAATGTAATCAACTGCTATTTGAGGCAAATAGCTGTTATCTATCACATCACCCTGGCTGCATTGTCCACCACCGCCACTTCCGTTTGATGCCTTAATATCAAGAAACAATCCAATATAGAACTCCCTTTCCATACCATTTACGGATTGAACATTCGCGAAAAGGTCATTAAAGTTTCCAGAAAACGACTTTGTTGCAATTGTCCAAACTGTTTGGCTAACCGGACTTGAGCCGATGGTGAAAATTCCTTCATCTCCACCTTTTAATGGCAACCAGCCTACAATCTGACTTTTTGAAACTGAATTTGTTTGAACATACGGAGGTATCAGTATCTGGCTCGTCCCCATATCCAACTCCGCCCCGCTCCCGATTTTCATTTTCACGTTCAAAGAAAATGGCCCGTTTGCCCAATCAATCCCAACAAAAGTGCCCTGCACGGCCGTCCCGCCGCCGACCGTCGCGCTGATTTGCCCGGCGACGGGCGTGATTGGGTTTTGGTTTTCAACATAAACCGCCGCGCCGTTTTTCAAAATTGAAAATTTTAAGGTCACGGCTTGGCTGACCGGATTCCCAGCGGCATCGTTCGCCACGCCCTGCCAGCGAAAACCCTGCGCCCGGGCGAGCGAAAAAACAGCCGCCAAAAACAAAAACGTAAGAAGTGCTTTTTTCATAAAAGATTGATTTTGTGTAGTTTAGAAAATTTGAACTGCTCAATTTCAGGGAAAATTTTTTTCACCTATCTTTGCAAAAAATCGCTGGATTTTTCCACCAAGTCATTTTTACAAAAAAAATCTCTGGTATGACCATCACTGTCGAGTTGCTGCAAGAAGATGCTTTGCCACTTTTACAAAATTTGGAACGGTTGCACATCCTCAAATTTGTGCTTCCCACCAAAACCAAACCAGCACCCAAACCATCCAGCAAGGCCAAAAAAAGCCGTTTTGCAGGGCGTATTTCCAAAAAAACCGCTGAAATCCTCCACCAACAACTCGCCCAAATGCGCGACGAATGGCAATGAAAAACTACCTGCTCGACTCGAACACCATCATTGATTACATCGGCGGATTGCCGGGTTTGAAATGGGTCAATCCACACAACTTCGTTTAACCAAACCTCACTGCTGCTGCACCAACATCAAAACGAGCCCATTTTCATCGGGCGTGGAAAGTGCTTTTCCGAGAATCGCTCCGCATTCTTTTCTCCGATTTTTGGATTTCATCGCGCAGCCCGGCACATTGGAAGTCGTCAATAAATCGCCCGGCGCAACTTTTCCAGTCACTTTCACTTTCACCCGCCCGGCGATGGCCACGTTTACATTTCCATCCAAAATTCCGGGCGCGGTCAGTTCGATGCCGTGCGGGATGCCGTCCGCCCCGCTGACCACGCCGAAACCGAGCGGGTCGTAGGATTTTGTGCTTTTTCTGACGGTATTGTGTTTGGAAATGTCCCAGACGACGACTTCGCCGGGCAGGAGCGGTTCGGTGGCGTTGGCTTTTTCGATGATGTCGGCTCCGGTGATTTCGAGGATTTTGGTTTTTATGCGCCCATTGACTTCTAATTTTTCGGTAGGGTTTGTAGTGCCAATACCAACATTCCCATTGGCACCCACATACATATTGATCTCATTTCCAAGCCCATTTCGTATCTCTAAATGCCCATAAGACCTGTTGGTTCCATTGCTGACTTGAAAAGCGACACCCGCATTGTCGGGTCGCATGATGTTTCCCACGCCTCCGCCGCTGTTGAGCAACAGATTCCCACCTTCAACTACCAAGCGGTTGGAAGGTGTGGTTGTTCCAATACCGACATTACCAACATCTGTCAAAGTCATAATGCTTCCATTAATTCCTTGATTGAGTGGCGAGGGAACAGATTCTTTTTGCCGACCAAAATGGAATTTCCAACCAGTTTTATCTCCAAATCGAAGGATTCCAGCATTTGGCGTGGACAACTTTTCAAAACTGAACCCTTCGACCCCATCTCCAAATTGCAAGTGGCGAAGTGGATTAGTTGTTCCAATGCCCACATTTCCAGTCGCCCTAAAAATATTAGCCCCGTTCAAAGTCCAGCCGCCGCCACCGCCATTTCCAGAACTCGCCGCCCACAAAGCCATCGGCACAGGCAAAATCAAACTCGTCCCCATGTCCAAAAAACCCACAGCACCCCCAATTTTCATCTCCACTTTCAAAGAAAACGGCCCATTTGCCCAATCAATCCCAGCAAAAGTGCCCTGCACCGCCGTCCCGCCGCCGACCGTCGCGCTGATTTGCCCACCAACCGGCGCGATTGGGTTTTGATTTTCAACATAAACCGCCGTGCTATTTTTCAAAATTGAAAATTTGAGGGTCACGGCTTGGGTCACGGGATTTCCGGCGGCATCGTTCGCCACGCCTTGCCAGCGAAAACCCTGCGCCCGGGCGAGCGAAAAAACAGCCACGAAAAACAAAAAGGTGAGAAGTGATTTTTTCATAAAAAATTGATTTTGTGTAGTTTAGAATATTTGAACCGATGAATTTCGAGGGTAAATACCCGACTCGAAAAAGTGTTATCAGGCTTCCAGATTTTTGAAATTTCATTTTTTTACTTTGAAAAAATGGAAAAATCCATTTCCAAAGTTTTGTGGTTTTTCAAAACTCAAAATTGTACTCACGTTCCAAAACCATTCGGGCAGTTCATTTGCGCGTTTCACGCACTGCCCCCGCCGTCTCGCCGAACCGCCGTTTGAAAGCCCTCGAAAAATACCCGGCATCTTTAAAACCGGTTGCGTAACCAATCTGCGCGATGGTCAAATTCGTCTCAAAAAGCATCGCCCGCGCCCGTAACAATCGTTGCTCGGCGATAAAAACCGAGGGCGCAAGGCTCGTCAAATTTTTAATCCGACGGTAAGTTTGGGTACGCGAATACCGGATGTCGTGGGACAATGCCCGGACATCAAAATTCTCGTCCGACAAATTTTGGTGGATGATTTCCAGCAGGTGTTCCATAAATTCCGGGTCTTTTTTCATGAAAAAAATTCATGTTTTTTTTTGACCCGGAAAGAGTATCCGGCAGGGTGGGGAGGTAATCTGGCGTGGTGTTTTTTTTCAAAAAAAATCACCGCAGCGGCCGCCCATCGCCCCGCAACGCAAAACCTGCCCAAAAATACGGGTGCGAAAAATGCGTCCAGTTCACTTTCAATTTGCGGTATCGTTGCTGTTCGGCATCAGATGGGGCATGAAAAAGCGCAGTTTTTGCTTGTTGCAGAGCCGCAGTTTTCGACCCGCCATTTTTCAAATTTTGAAAAAATTCGCGCATCAGCCGCTCCGTCCCCGTGTCGCTCGCCTTCCAAAACGAACTGACCACCGACCGTGCGCCCGCCCCGGTGAACGCCCGGCCGAGGCTCATCGCACCTTCCGAACGCCGCAGCCGACCTTGCCCGGTCTTGCAACCGCTCAAAATCACGAGGTCGGCGTCGAGCCGCAGGTTGTAAATTTCACGAGAAAAAAGCAGCGCGTTTTCCGGCTGCCCGGGCGGCGGAGCGAAGGCAATCCAGTCCAGTTCGTCAAAATTTGGGTTCGCGTCGGCGTGCGTGGCGAGCAGCAAAACGCGGTGGCGCGGCGCATTTTCCAAAAAATAGGGGCGCGTGGCAGCAGTGTCAAATTTCGCGTCGCCCCCCAAAATCGACTGCGCCGCAAAAATTTCGGCAGCCGAAAATGGCAGCGGGACAAGTTCGGTGGGCGAAAAATTTTCCAGTCCCCGCGACCCCGAAAAATCCAAACCGTTCAAAAAAGCCGTGTCGGCGTGGGCAAACGGGGCCATCGCCAGCATGGCATTTTCGGCTTGGCTCGGTGGGCGGTTTTCCAGTTCATTTTGCAAAGTCGCCGACCACGAATACCCGATTTCGTATTTTTTTACCAAATAATCATACGTTTGGAAACGGTCGGGACGCGCCGGGTTTTTGGAAACCAAAACCTCGAACGGCAGCAAGTTCAGCACGCCATCCGGCAAAATCAACAATTTTGGCCGCAAATCCACAGCGAGCGGCAGGAAAATCCGGTCGTGCAAAAACCGTGCGGTGCGCAAATATTCCGCGTCGGTTTCATTTTTGAAACGCAAACTCTGTCCGGATTTTGGGGCCTCGAACCAAGCCGTCAGGCCGTGCAACATGGTTTGCACGGTGTCTTCCAATGAAAAATCGAGCGGCAGCGAAATGAATTTTGCCCCTTTTTTCGTAATGACAAATGCGTGCGCCGCCGTTTCGCCGAGGCAAAAAGCAAGGACGGCAGTCTGGTCGTCGCCCGGCAAATCGGCCTGAATTTGTGGGATGCTGCGCGGCTCGCTGCCGTATTTCAATTTCAAATATTCCGGGAAATTGCGCTCCAAATTTTGGTCAAAACTTTCGGCCTCCGTTTTCAAATCAAAAATTTTTGACGCGATGTTCAAAACGGTCGAATCGTTTTCCGCCCCTTTTTCGTCCAATTTTTGGGCTTTTTGCTTTTCCCAAAATGCCAAATCGAGCCGGATTTGCTTTTCTTTTTCCAAAATCGAATCGGGCACGCCGGCGATTTTTTTGGCTTTCGCTTTTTGAAAAGCGGCGGAAAGTGCCAGCGATTTTGCGCGCTCCGAAAGTTCCCAGCCGCGCCGGATGTTTGATTCGGAGGGCTGTTTTTTTTGCAGCCAATCGAGCAGGTCGAGCGTTTTTTCAAAAACCTCGCGCTGTTTTTTTTGCATTTCAAAAACGAATTCATCCGAAAACTGCTGTTTTTGGAGCATTTTGAAAACGGCCAAACTTTGGTCAACGGCTTCGGAAACGCGGCCAATCGTTTTTTCGGACGAATCGTGCAGCGTCAATTTTTCAAGGATTTGCAATTTCACCTTGCCAATTTGGAGCATGGCATTTGGTTTTTCGGAGCCATCGGCGGCGGCGGCGCACAAAAAAGCGGTGTCCAAATTTGCGAAAGCCATTGCAAAATTCCCAGTTTCTGCAAAAGCAAATGCCAAATTGCCAAATCCAACAAACAGTGCCGGGTGCATCGGCCCGTGGATGGTTTTTTCCACTTCGATTTCTTTTGAAAAACTGGCGATGGCCGCTCCAAACTGTTTCATCCCTTGTTGCGCCGTGCCGATGCCTTGGTAAAAAGCGGACACCGGCTGCCGTTTTTGGGGATAGTTTTTTAGAAAAATGGCCAATGCCTGCTGCTGTTTTTCCAATCCTTCGGCGGGTTTTCCTTGTTCGACAAGGCAGCGACCCAAGTCAAGCATCGCCTGGCAATAATCCTCGCTTTCCGTTCCGGGCACTGCATTTTCCAGTGCCAGCGCCTTTTCCAAAGTCAAACTCGCCTGCCCAAAATCGTCTTTCAACATCAAAACTCCGGCGAGCAACCGCAAAACTTTGAACTGAAAACCGGGGGCGTTCAGCATTTCCGAGTTGCTGGCCAGCACATTTTCGGCGAGGGCGATGGCGCGGTCGTGTTGTCCGACGAAGGCAAAACAATAGCCGAGGTTGTTCCGGGCAACCATCGCCGAGTGCTCGTTTTTGTCGTTTTCTATGATTCCTTCATAGTTTTCAATGGCATGTTCGTAATCATGTTTGTAAAAATAGGTGTTTGCCAAAACGTTTTTCGCGGCCAAAGTTTTCGGGTGGCCGATGCCCAATTTTTTCTGGCGGATTTCCAGCCCAAGTTTGGCAAATTTCACGGCCTCCGGCAAATCGCCCAAAACCTGAAACGTCCGCGCCATTTGAACATACGAAGTTGAAACGTCCGGATGGTCGGCGGGAAGATTTTTGAGCCGGATGGCGAGCGATTCGCGTTGCAAAACCAGCGCACGGTTTGGCTCGGAATTGGTCAAAAATTCGCCCAAATTGTTGAGCGATTTGGCCAATTCCATGTGTTCGTTCCCCAACAATTTTCGGCGCAGCCGGATGGCTTCCTCGATGGTTCTGATGCCTTCCTTCAAATCTTGCGGCCTGCCGTTTCCCAAAAACGAGGCCATTTGGTGCAGTACATCGGACATGATGACCGACTCGGCGAGGCCATTTTTTGTTAAAATATCGCGGGCAGATTTGAGGTTCGGGACGGATTCGACACCCGGTTTTGACTTGGCTGATGTCATGATTTGGCGCACCAAAATGGTGTCGGCGGTGAGGTTTTGCCCAAAAATGGGAAAACAAAAAAGCAGTGCGGCGAGGATGGAAATGAATTTTTGCATGGCAATTTTTTGAAATTTTCGCAGAAAGTTAGTGCATTTCTTCGCCGCGCCAAATTGGACGGAGGTTTCGTTTTTTACAAAATTTTAAAAATAAATCACCGCTCGGATTACCTTTTCGACTCGTTTTGACTCCTTTTTATGCAAAATTCGGACTGGACAGATGCAAAAATTTTGGCAAGCCTCCGGGCGGGCGGCACGACGCGACGGCTGGCGTGGGAGTTTATATTTAAAAATTGGCGCAACCGCTATTTGCAGAAAATCAGGAACTTGGGCGGCTCGGACGACGAAACCGACGAGGCACTCGGCCAAATGTGCATCGGTTGGGAACGCACCGTGACGCGCCCCGATTTTGAACTGAAAATCGCTTCGCTTGGCTGGTATTTTGACAAAAGTTTGGTCAATGCTTGGAGGCGGCTGCGGCAGCAAAAACCCATTTTTTCTGAACTGAAAATCGAAAATACGAAAATCGCCGAGCCGCCCGACGGCGACAAAATTGCCCTCGAAATTTTGGACGAGGCGTTGAAAAAATCTGTCGGCGAAGACTGCCGGACGATTTTGTTGCTGTTTGCCCAAGGATTTTCGATGGAAGAAATTGGGCAAAAAATGGGCATCGGCGCGGCTTCTGCCAAAAACCAAAAATGCCGTTGCCTGCTGCGTTTGAAAAATTATTTTGACACAAATCCCGACAAAAAAGTGGTTTTGAAAAACATGATTTATGGCTGAATTTGAATTGCAGGAAAAAATAGAGGCGTTTTTGCTCGAAAAAATGCCGCCCGCCGAACGTGCCGATTTCGAGGCGCGGCTGCTCGTCGACGCCGATTTGGCCGAAAAGGTGGACGATTTTCGCCTTGTTTTTCGGGCAACTGACCGGCTGGCGCAACTCAATTTGCAGCAGGATTTTAAAAAATGGAAATCTGAAATTGACCAAAACGAGGCATTTGAAAATTCAAAAACGGCTGAAAAACGGCCAATTTGGGCTGGTTTTCTTATTTTTTTGACTGTTGTTGGGCTGGTTTTTTTGGTTTGGTTTTTTGGAAAAAAAACAGAAATCGCGCCTGAAATTTCAAAACCAAACCTCGAAAATCCGACCAACCAAAAAACCGACGAATCAAAAACTGAAAAAATTGAAACCGAAAATTCGCCCCAAAATCATGTTGAAAAAACGCCCGTCCGAAAAAATTTGCCGCAGGCAAAGGCTGAAAAAACGGACGGAAAATTGATTGCGCTGGCCCGAAAAGAACAATCTCTTTTGCTTTCGGAAATCGTTACGCGGGGCAGCGGCGGAAATTTGATGGGCGAAAAAACTGCAATTTCAGCGGCTCGGGAGGCTTTGAAAAATGGTCGGGCTGGCGAGGTTTTGAAGATTTTGGAAAAATTTTCGGAGGGCGACGCCGATTTTTTGGAGGTGCTTTTGTTGCGCGGCGCGGCGTTTTTTGAACTGGAAAATTATGGCATGGCTGCCGAGAATTTTGAAAAATGCCTCGTTCTGAAACCTGAAAATGATTTGGCGGAGTACCAATTGTTGCTTTGCTACCTCGCTGGCGGGGCAGGTTTTGAGCAAAAACTGGCTGCGCTTTTTGAAAAAATTAAAAGCGACCCGGAGCATGTTTATCGTGCAAATGCGGAAATTTTAAGGGAAAAAATTTGAACATGATGTTTACAGAATCAAGTGCAATTTGCTAAATATTTCAATATTTACGTTATAAAATATTTTTTAATTTAAAACTTTAAATACTTAATTTGAAATTTTTAGAAAATTGCACTTGGGCTTATGTTTATTTTTGGACAGGATAACCAAACCCCTCCATCAATTTTTGAATCGTTTTCCCCTGCTCCGCAATCAATTGGTTGCTAAATGCAAGGTCATTTCCAAGTTCCTCGATTTTCAAATTCTTGGCCCGAATGGTTTTATAAACTTGGAAAACTGCAATTGCAACGATGAAAAGCAATAAAATGAAGACACTTTTTCTCATGCTGAAATATTTTTTTGGGTTAAAAAATGAGGGTGCCCGCGCCAGAAATCCTGCAGAGTGAGCACGAAAAAATTGGATTTTGAATTTTTTATGGCAACCGCCACCGATGCCAACAACAACCGTTCGTAGTCTTTTTTGGGAAAAATCTGCTGCAAGTTTTTCAGCATTTTGACCAATTCCTCATAACCATTTTGGGAAAGCCAGTGCGGCACCGCTTCGGAATGGTGTTTTACGAGGGCGTTGCGTTGTTGTGAAACCAACTTTAATTCTTGCCTCATTTCCAAAATTTGTTGTTTGAGTTGACGGTTCTGCATCTCCGGCAGCAGGTTTTCGGGTTGTTCCTCGCCAAGAGTTTTTTGATGTTTGGACAATTCAAAAACTTCCGCTTCGAGTTGAAAAATCCGTTTTTTGAGCAGGTCGACATTTTCGGTCGAATCATGGCGGCGCAGCAGGATTTGCTCCATGTAATTGGAAACAGTCAGCCCTTTTTCGGTGGCTTCCGCCTCAATTTGTTCTTTGAGCAGCACCTCCGCACGGCAATTGAGCACGGCTTTGGGTGGGTCATTTTTTATTTTCATTTGAAAAAATGTGCTTGTTTTTAAAACACTTTGCAAAGGTCTGCCAACTGTCCCAGTGCTTGCCAAATTATCCTCGCTACGGTTTTTGCAATGAACAGGACGTATACGTTATCATATACGTATACGCCTCTATTTTATAGTAAAATGCAAAAAAAATCACCCAAAACTTTCAAGAATGTGTGCAGAGATTTTGGGTGGAAAAATGTCCAAACTTGCAAATGCTTCCGGCGTCAGGCCAAATTTTTCTGGAAATTTTTGGATGTTTTCGCGGAGCGTGCGATAACTGCTGTCCGATTTTTCAATGATAATGCCTTTGGTCAGCACAGGCATTTCGTCGGTGCAAGTGCCCAACCGTTCTTGGATTGCATCGGCAATTTCAACCGGCAATTTTCGGCAGGCTTTGTATTTCGCCGGTTCGATGAGGTCGCTGCAAAAAATCTGCACCCATTTTGAAAAAGTCTTTTTGTCAACGCCGTAGGGCCGTATCAAATCCCGTTTTTCAATTTTTTCGGCTCGTTTCCTCCAAAAAAGCAGCCATCCAAAAAAGGCAAGCAGGGAAAAAACTAAAACCCATTTGATTTCTTGCCACCAAAAAGGCATTTCGGGAGTCGGATTTGAATCCTGTTCTTGGTTCATCATTGTATTTTTTGTGTTGCGAAGGTAACAGGCACCGCTTTCTGCACTTTTTGGATTATCATTTTTGCAAATAAGTTGACATTTTGGGTTTGCCAAGTTTGGCAGTTTTGAACACGATTTGTGATAAAAAAAGAGGTCGTAAACGTTTGCGTAAACGTTTACGACCTCTTTTTTACCGGAAATAAAGTCGAAAATTAAAGTTTCACCTCCTCAGCCGCCGCAGCAAATGGATGGTTTGGCGTCGCCAAAATTTTCTCTTTCAAAGCCTTTCCAGCCGTCGAATTCCCAGCACCCCAATAAGTATAGAGCAACAAAAACTCGGCCTTCCGTAAATTGTCCGAGCCCACCGGATTTTTGACAATCGGCTCCAAAATTGCTGCCGCCGCCGCGTAATTTTTCAACCGAAACTGGCACTCGCCCCGCAGCACGCGCACCGACTCGTCCCAGTCCGGGTCGTTTATTTTTTCCAAAATGGCGAGCGCATCCGCATATTTTTCCTGCCCGACCAATTCCTCCGCTGGCCGCAAAACCTCCGGCGCGTCCGACAAATTGCCGCGCAGCGTACCCGAATATTCATCAAAAACACCTTGAGCATTCGGGCGAATCAGCCAAAAAAAGCCCAAAACCAGCAGCACAGAAGCCGCCGCCGCCAACCGCATCCAATTGCTCCGGTGGCTAACCTGCATCATCGGCACCGTGCGTGCGGTCGTCGTTTGCTCGGCCTGTTCCGATTTCCAAGCCGCCATTTGCGACTTCAAATCTTGCTGCAACAGCAAATCCATCGCCCGGTGCTCGGCTTTTTGCACCTGAAATTCGGCAGCCAAAACCGCGTCGGTAGCCAGTTCATTTTCAAAATTGGACTGCTCGGCGGCATCCATCGTGCCGAACAGATATTTTTCGATGCGTTCAAAATTTTTCATTTCAGTTGAGATAAAAGGGTTGTCAAATTTGGGTTTTCCAGCAGCAGCGAGCGCAGTTTTTCGCGGCAGCGGGCAATCGTGTTTTTGGCAGTTTGCACATTTTCCCACTCGCGGGCATCTGCTACCTGCTTCATGGATTGGTTTTCGTAGTAGTACAGTTTCAGCGAATCGCGGCAATTTTCACCCATCCCTTCGAGCGTACGGTTCAAAATCGAGTCCCGCTCGTTTTCGGCCTCCGATTGTTCGGCGAGGCTGATTTGGTCGGCAACCAACTGCGGTTCGGCGGCGGTCGCATCGTTGATTTCACTTTTGAAAACCACGTTGCTCACCTTTTTTATGCCGTCCCGGATCAAATTTCGGCACACGGCGAGCAGAAAAGTTTCCACCTTACTTTCGCCCCGGAACCTGCCCTCGCGGATCAGTCGGTCGAGTGCCAGAATGCCTTCCTGCAAAATATCGTCCGGTTCGGCTTTCGTGAAATTGTAAAACCGGCACCAGTCAGCAATCGTTGCCACGACCATCCGGTTGGTGTACAAAGTCCGAAAAGCCGAGTTGCGACGCGCCAAATCGCCGCTCACCACGGCTTCGACAAATGTTGCGGGGGTCATCTGAACTACTTTCATAATTTAGTGGAATTTTCGTTCGAGCGGTACTCAATTTTTTGAAAAAATTTTCAGCGTAAAAATATGACAACACCCCTTTTAAAACAGCAAATTAGCAAACGAATCGCCGTTTTTACCCTCGCAGGGCTGTTTGCCTGCTGGGTTTTTCGAGGACAAAACCCCGTTTCCGGGGACTGGGACACGCAGGTTGACCAAGTTTTTGAAATTTTAAGCACGAAAAATTACCCAAAAACCATCGCCGCAGCCGACCAAATCCTCGCCCAACTCGACCACAAAACCCACCCCGCCGAAGTCGCCGACCTGTTTTCGGCCAAAGCCAACGCCCTCGCCGAACTTGCCCAGCCAGCCGCCGCGCTCGAACTGCACCAAAAAGCACTACCGCTGCGCCAAATTTTTTTCAAAAACGACTCGCTGCAGCCCGCCGCCAACACTTTGCAAAACATCGGGCAGTTGTTTTTGGAAATGGGAAACCCAAACGGAGCAGCCGTTTTTTTGAAAAAAAGCCTCTTTTTGAATCAAAAAATGCAGAGCGTTTGGCTGCCGTCCGTGCTGATTTCGTTGGCAAATTGCGAACGGCTGGCAGGCCGGACGGCTGCCGCCGAGCAATTTTTGGAGCAAGCAAAACGCTTCGCCCCACTCGACTCTGCCGATTCGGAGGCCGCCAAAATCGCTCAAATTTTAATTTTTTTGGAAAAAAAACAAGCCACCGCCGCGCTCGAACGACTCCGCCCGATGCTCGAAAAATTGCCGACCGACGAGATTTTAAAAAAATCAAATTGGTTGAAAATTGCGGGCAACGCCGCCCGGCAGTCTGGAAATTTTGACGATGCGAACCGCTATTTTTCCGAAAGTTTGCAACTGCTCGACGGCCTCGGTTTACCTGCGCCCGCCGCCCGCGCTGCCCGACTGCTCGATTGGGCAAATGCGCTGCTCGACCTCGGCGATTTTGCGGCGGCGGCACCAAATCTTGACGCGGCTGCCGTGCTGCCCGACCTGCCGCCCGCGCTCCGGGCTTCTATTTTTTACGGCATCGGTCGGGTAAAAAAATACCAAAATCAGCCCGAAGCCGCCCGAAAAATACTGGCCGAAGCCTCCGATTTGATGCAAAATCAGCCGCCCGCCGCCCGCGACCCGCTGCTGCCAGCCAACATCCGCGACTTGCAGGGCTCGTGTTTTTTGGATGAAAAAGACCACGAAACCGCCGAATTTTACTTCCGCCGTGCCCTCGAAATTTTGTTGGCGGAAAGAGGGCGAGCAGCCGCGGGCGAGGTGGCCGCGAGCCGCGCCAGCCTGCTTTTGAAAATCGGCCATTGCCAAAATTTGCAGGGAAAAACGGCCGCCGCCGTCCGTCCGCTTGACGAGGCTTTGCAAATTGCACGGCGACTCGACGATGAAAAATTGAGTTACTCGGCAGCCTATTTTTTGGGTGAAAACTCGGTTTTGACCAAAAATTGGGTCGCCGCGCTGCGATTTTACAATCAGGCAGAGCAGTTTTTGGGCAGCGACAGCACGGCGCGAGCGGCGCGTTTTCCGTTCGAAACGGTACAAATTTTGGCCGCACGAGCCACCGCGCAACGTGGAAAATCTGCTAAAAAAAATGGTTTTGAGGATTGGAAAAAAACGCTCGCCGCCGCCGAAAATGCCATCGCCGCGCTCGAAAATTTGAAAACGCAACTGCACGACGCGGCATCCGAAACCGACTGGCAGAATTTTTTTCACCGACCGTTTGCTGTGGCTGTCGAGGCGAGTTTGTTTTTGGGAAAAAACGAGCAGGCGTTTGGGTTTGCCGAAAGGCAAAAACAGTTTTTTCAACAAAAAATCGAGCGGCAGGCGCGGCGGTTCGAGGCCCTGAAAAACCCAAATTCGGCAGCCGCCCGCGCCGCGAAACTCGAACTCGAAATCCAACGGCTGCGGCGGCAAAAATTGGCTTCTGACGTGCCCAATCCATTGACGGACAGTCTTTTGCAAAAATTTTCTGCCGAGTTGATAGGCTTGCGGGACAGCAGTCGTGGGGCAGTTTTTTTTCAAAAAAATTGGCAACCGCCGACCGTCGCGGAGGTTCAAAAAACCTTGCGGGCGGGGCAATCCCTCGTCGAATTTTCGTGGGACGATGAAAAAATCACGGCGTTTGTCGTGCGCCCCGACAGCATTTTGAAAGTGCATTTTTTACCCAATTCGCCCGCGCTGCTCGCCGAAATTGGTCAGTTTTTTCGGCTTTGCAGCACGCCGACAAAATGGGTCAAACCGGCGGAGCAGCGGGCATCCGAGGAATCGGTTTCGATGCTGGCGCACTCGATTTTTCGGAAAATTTTTGCGCCGCTCGCCGCCGATTTGACCCGCGACGTAGTTATCGTGCCCGACGGCGGGCTGTGTTTTTTGCCGTTTTGCGCGTTGTCCGAAAAACTGGAAATGCCCGCTTCGGATTTTTCGCGGCAAGGCTGGCTGGTTAAAAATTACCGTTTTGAATACCGGAATTCGGCGTTGCTACCGCTCGCCCGCCCATTTTTGGACGGTGAAAAACGGCTGAATTTTTTGGCCGTTGCGCCGTCGTTCGACCGAAAAACGTCCGATTTGGAGGCTTTGCAAAACAACGTTGGGGAAGTCGAAGCCCTCGAAAAACGGCTCGGCGGCAAAATTTTGAAAGCCGAAAAAGCCACAGAACGGGCGGTGGCCGGGGCGGCTGGCAGTTGCCAAATTTTGCACCTTTCGACGCACGGCGTGGTGGACGACCGCGACCCGGCACTGTCGTTCGTGGCGTTCGAGCAGCACCCGGACAGTCTGGACGACGGGCATTTTTACCTCCACGAAATCCAAAATTGCCCGCTGCGCGCCGACCTCGTGACCCTGTCCGCGTGCGAAACGGCGGCGGGGCGGTTCAATCGTGGCGAAGGTTTGGCGAGTTTGGCGCAGGCATTTCAGGTGGCCGGGGCGCGGAGCGTGGTGGCCACTTTTTGGAAAGTCGACGACCAGTTGATGCGGCAATTGATGTTGGATTTTTACGAAAAATTGCTGGCTGGCGAATCAAAATCGGTGGCTTTGGCAGCGGCGCAGGGGAAAGTGTTGGGCAGGCACCCGTTTTTTTGGGCGAGTTTAGCCTGTTTTGGGGACGGTGCCGCGCTGGTCGGTTTTGAGGAAACGGGGGGCGGTTTTTGGTTTTGGATGGCAGTTGTCATGGGGTTGGTTTTGCTTTTTTTGTTTTTAAAATTTTTGAAAAAGAATTTCAAATTTTAAAAATCTCAGCAGCGGGAACCTCAAAATCCGGCACGGCTGGGGCGGCGGAAACGAGGTCTTCGCCTTCCAATATTTTCAAATTTTTGAGCGAATGGTAAACATAGACCTGCTGGAAATTTGGATAGATGTGCCAAACAACCTGAACACCACTTTGAAAATATTCTTTCAATTTCGCCAAGATCTTGTTCGCTTGGTCAAATTCTGAAATGATTTCGATGGCGAAATCCGGCAAAAAGGGCTTCCCAAAAGCAGCGGCCTGACGTTGTTGCCTCGACATCAATGAAATATCGGGGCGGCGGATGTTGCCTTGTTGCATGGTGGCATCCGTTTCGACGACCAAATCCGCCCCGTTTTTGTACTGTTCGGTTTGAGAAAATTTCCGTTGCAGGTTGTGCACGATGTACTGTTGTTCAGGTGTCATAGAACGTGTTGTTTTGAAAATTTGGCCATCCACCCACTCGTATTTAAATGGGTCTTCAGGGCGGAAACGCCGAAATTTTTCTGCGGTCATTTTTTGCGGCAGCCGCGTCGCCGGACGTTTCTGCGGTTTTCCCTGCAATACTTCTTTGAGCATTTTTGAAAAATTTTTGTGGTCAAAAGTAGCGGTTTTTTTTCAATTAAAAGCCATCGCCGCCGTCACCTCAAAACTCTGCCCGAGCGGATTGTAAGTTTTTGTAAAAGGAAAACCGTAGGAAACACCCAGCCGCAGCCTGCTCCGCCGCTCGTAATTTTCAAAACCGCGCTCGATTTCGATGCCGCCCTCGATTTGGGCGTTCATGCCAGTGCCGATGCCCGCTCCGGCCCAGCAGCCGAAGATTTTGTCAAAACTTCTCGTTTTCATTTTGTCAAAAAACACGCGGCAGTTCACGTCGGTGCTGATGGGCAATTTGCCATTTTTTGAAATAGAACGGTAGGTCAGCCCGGGGGTGTAGCGGATCCAGTTGGAAAGTTCGACTTTGACGTAGTCCTGCGGCTCGAAAAAATGTCCCCAGACAAAATAGACGTGCGATTTTCGGGTCTTGGCAATGACCTCGCTCGCGGTCTGCGGGATGGACAGGCCGACATAGTTCAAGTCGTCGCGGTAAAGTGCGCCGATGGAAAATTCGGGCAAAATGCGCCGCCCGGCATCCGCCCAAATCAGGTCGCTGGGGTCGGCGGGATTGGCCTTCGACTTGTCGATGCCGTACTGGATGATGCCCGCGCTGCCGCCGACGTGGAAAAACCCCTCCCCCATTTCCCAAAAATAAGAACCAGTCAGGCTGGCACCGATCGTACCGAATGCCGCCGCGCGGTCTTTGAAAAAGACGCCACCAAACTTGAACGGTTGGTCTTCGGCCCGCAAATCGGGCGAGTGTTCGACCGAGGCCATCATCAGTGCGGGCGTGCCTTCAATGCCGCTTGTCACCCATTGGCTGCGGTACGAGGCCGTGACCATGGTCATGGATCGCCAGCCCCGGGAATTTTTGTAGGTCCACGGATCCATCGAAGCGGGGTTGATCATTTGCCAGTTTTGTCGGTAAAAACTGACGTAGGGTGTTTGTTGCGCTTGCATTTTTAATGAAAAAAAGCAGGCTGCCGCCAAAAAAAAGGCGGTTTTGAAAAAGCGGGACGGGTTGATTTTTTTCGTCATGGCAGAGAAAATACTGTTACATGTTGGTCGAAACCAGTTAATTGAAAGAATGGCATTTGCAGTCCGGCCAGTTTGGGGTTGGCTTTTTGCAGGAGGTCGGGGACGCGTTTTTCCAAAAACCTTTGCAGTTCGAAGGCACTGATTTGCCGGTCGCCGACCCCGACAAACGGGCAAGCATCCGGTTTTTCTTTGGCCGTCGGGCAGTTCGGGTCGGGGTGGCCGCTGTCGATTTGGAGCGTCCGGTCTTTTTCGGAAGTTCCAGCGGGCGCGTTTTCGAGGCGGACGGGCTGTCCGCGCAGTGCCTCGAGGAGCGCTTCGGTGAAGATTCCGTTTTGAAAAATTTGATCCTCGTACGAACTCTGGTCTTTCAAACAAGAGTAAAACGAGGCGGTGCCCCTGTATTTGTTTGCCTCCCGTTGGCCTTCGATGGCCAGTGAGTCGATCCCGTCGCCGCGCGAATTTTCATCATCGAGTTGCTGCTGCTGGCTGTGGCAGGCATCGGAAATGATGAGTTTTTTGCAGTTGACGGTGCGGAGGTATTCTTTTGCGATGTAGTTGTAGTTGAGCGCGGAGGCTTTCGGGCGGTCGCGGTTGAATTTTTCAGAGGTCAAAAAGTAGAATTCGTCGCTGACGCTCACGCCGTGCCCAGCCATGAAAATGATGACGTAGTCCTTATCCTGAATGACCTGTTTATCATAAAGTGTCTTAATTTCTGCAAACTCGTTTTCGATGTTCGTGCGGGTCGTCTCCTCCAGCGTGGTCAAAACTTTGGTTTGGATTTTTCCAAAAAATCGTCCTTGACATTTGACCAACTGCGTTGCAAAATCGCGGGCATCATCGTCGTTGAAATCCAAATTGCCATAATTTGGGCCTTCCGGCGCGATGGCAAGCAGGTAAACATTGGGCGGAACCGGGGTGTAGGTAATTTTCATGGAGTCAATGATTTCGTCTTTCAACATGAAATACACCCAGTTTTCGCCCGATTCGAGGTCTTTTACCGTGGCGACAAAAGCCGTTTGAAAACGTTTGTCGTTCAAATTCCCCGAACCACTTTCGACGATTTCTTCCTCGCGGGGGCGTTTTGAGGCACCCGCGTTTTTGGTTTTTACACTGATGTCGCTGGCCGAAACCTGTTCTTTCGTTTTCAAATTGAACTCCACCGCGACGGTGTTTTGCTGGGTCGGCGAGCCCTTGCTACGCTCGGACGGCCCGGGTTTGGTGATGGTCAAATCCACGGTCGGCGCGGCGGCAATCGGTTCGGCGGTTTTTTCGATTTTGCAAAATTTCAACGAAAACAGCGTCGTGCAGACCTCGCCGCCGCGTGTATCGCGTAGGCTAATTTTAAGGGTCACTTCACTGCCGGGTTGCGCCGCGCCGGGCTGTGCCCAAATCGGTACATCAATTGGGCTGCTTTGGGTCAGCCGGTCGATGACGTAACTTTTTCGGACGTCAAATTGGCTCGGCGCGCTGCCCTGCACCTCGACCGTCAGCCGAGCATCGAGCAATGCTTCCTGATTCAAATTTTGCAATTTTACCCAAATTTTCGCCTCGCGGTCGGTCATCATGCAATTCCCGGCGAGGCTGCCCGGCGACTCGACTCGGATTTCTTCGCACTGCACATTTGGCACATCGCGGGAAGAAATGCGCCCACCTGCCCCATTTTCAGAAAAAAAAATCAATCGGATGGCGCGTTTTTCCGAGTTGGCAGAACGGTCGCAATTGCCCGCGACGAGATATTGCCCGTGCGCGATTCGCAACATCCGGACGGGTTGAAAATTCTCGCCGCCGTTCAAATGAAAATCATTTTCGTCGCGGCTGTCGCGTTGCCGTACAAAAAAATCTTTTTGCCCGGCACGGTAAACCGTCCACAATTCATCCTCGTCCGTTTTGAAACCGCAGACCGCAGTTTCTTCAAATTCTTCGCCGAAACGGTAGGGTTTTTCCTCGCCATCGAGCCCAAACGGGATTTCGCGGACGAGGGCATCGGGCTTGCCCGACATTTCTTTCGACTCTCCAAAAATCAACAACTGCCCGTTGCCACCGACTGCCGTGCCGACGGCTGGCAACCGCCGGATTTTTGTCCTGAAAAATGGCAGTTCTTCGACCGTCCCGTTTTTGTCGGCGACGGCCACCCAAAGATCGTCTTCGTCGGCCTTGCCCCTGATTTTACGGGTGTTCGCGCAGAGCCATGCGTGGCTGGCATCGGCGTTTTCGAGGCCGATGAATTTTTTGAGGTTGCCGCCGCCGAGATCGCCCCGCTGTTGCAAGTCGTTTCCGGTGACCGATGCCCACCAAATCGAGCCGTCATTTTGTGCTTTTTTTCCAACGATAAAACCCTGCGAACTGCTGGTCGGCCAGACGATTTTTGAAAATTCGAGCAGGTCGCTGAACTCGCTTTGTACGCCAGCCCACTCGAAAATTTTTTGTTTTCCGCTCCGGTCGACCCGCACCAGCCAAGCGCACCGCGCACCGTCCTGCCGTGGCACCCGATATCCGACGAGGTAAAAACTGCCATCGTCCGCTTCGGCGACGCTGAAAAATTCCTCGTCGTTCGATTTTCCAAAAATAAAAGGAGGCACGGCGAGGCTGCGCGTCGCAAGGTCAATTTTTAAAAAAAGCCCATTTTTCGAGCCATTTTTATCGGCGACGTAGCCTGCAGCAAGCAAATATTCACCATCGTTGCTGCGGCGGATGTCGTGGATTTCCCAATCGAGGCTGTCGAGCAGCACGATTTTTTGCGGGAGCGACTGCGGCTCGTTTCGTTGGCCTGAGGCCACAGATGAAAAATTTATATAAATGGAAAACAGGAGTAGCGGCTTGCTAAATTGGAAAATTTTGGTAAAAAGATTGGTCATATCAGGCAAAAACGGTTGGTTATGCTTTCGATTGAAAGACATCCGAATCGCTGCAAATATTGATGTTTTTACTGTGTTTTCGCATTTTGGAGGGTTGTGTTTTTGTAAAAACTGCCAAAACAAGAAAAAACGGTTATTCATTTTAACCTTTCACAAAAACATCGCGTGCCACCTCGGCTTTGATGATTTCACCTTTCCGCAAAACTGCGTTGCCACCTTTCACAAAAGCACCAGCGACGAAAAGCGGAAGCGCCAGACCGCGACGGCTTTTGCCAACCGAAACCCGCTCAAGCCGCTCCAAATCGCGCAGCGGGACGCGCTGGCCGTCCACCGTCACCACGTTTTCGGGCCGCAGTTCGAGGATGCCCGGCGCACCGAACGCGCCCGGCCTGCGCACCAAAGTCAAGCGACCTTCGGCGGGCGTGCCAGTGGCGATGACCGTTTTCCCGTCCACTTTCACGTCGAGATAAACGATGAGTTTCACCATCGCGCCGGTTTCGGCGGTCCGTGCATCGAGGTCTTCGGCGAGTTCGAGGGAGATTTCTTCGCCGCGTTTGAGCTGCAGCGCGCCGTTGTTGGTTTGGTTGGCGACGCTGTCGGCGGTCGAGGCAAAAGATGAAAAACCCAAAAACATTTGGCAAACGAGGGAGACAAGAATGGTACGCATGACTTTCTAAATTTTGATGGTGAAACTGATTTGCCTGTTTGTAGAAATCAGGCGGCGGTGGTACCCATTTTTTTCAAAAAAAATTTCCAAAAGATTTTTGAAAAAAATGGGTACCACCGCCGCCTGATTTCTACAAACAGGCAAATCAGTTTCACCGATATGAAAAATTTGCTTTTTCTCGCCGTTTCCATCTGTTTCGCCGTCGCGCTGCCGACGCAAATTTTTTCCAAAAATGAAATCCTGCCCTGCCCCGACGGTGGCTTCCCGATGCTCGTGACCATGCTGGCGGGGACTCCCGTCAAATTGGAACTCGCCGAAAAAATCGAGTCGCACAAAATGAAGGAGGGTCGGCTCGTCCAATTTGTCGTGCGCGGCAACGTCGTGGTGAAGACCGCCACCGTCATCCGGCACGGCGCGGTGGCCACGGGCCGCGTCAAATCCATCACCCGCTCGACGTACAGCACGCCGGAAAGCATCATTTTGGAAGTCATCGACGTGCAGGCTGCGGACGGGCAGACGGTCGCGCTGGCTGGGATCGAACAGGAATTTGCCGCCGAGTGGCCGAACGAACCAGTTTCGGTCTCGCCCGGCGAACTTTTTACCTCAAACACCATGAACACGATGGAAATCGAGGTGGAAAAATGATTATTTCGCAGTCGCCGTGCTTGTTTTTCCAATTTTCAATTTTTAAAAAATCATTTCTCATCTGCCCTGCGCTCGCTGCGCGGGGTTTTAAAACTCATTTTTCAATGAAAAATCTTGCTGCTGTTTTTGCTTTTTGCTTTTTGAATTTTTTGGCAGCCGCCCGCCCGGTGGCCCAACCGCTTGCCTCGCTGGTCGCTGCCGACACTAAAATTTTGTTGGAAACGACCCGAAAAATCGTTTTTTCCGAGGTCAGCCCGGGCGACGCGGTGGTGCTGCGCTGCCGCAAACCTTTTGTGATTGATGGGCAAGTGGTTTTACGGGCGGGCGATTTGGTGGGCGGCGAAATCGGACTCGTCCGTTCGGCCACACCCGACCAAGCCGCCGCGCTGGGCATCGTGCCGCGCGAAATGCGGGCGACGGACGGCTCGACGGTGCGTTTCGAACCCAAACCGGAGATTTTCGAGGCGATGGTCGTGGGCGAGGATTTTTTGGAAATCGAGGCGGGCTCGATGTTCACCGCCCGGACGAAGGCTTTTCCGCAGGAAGAATTGCTGGCGGCGGCCACGGATTCGCTGCCCGCGACGGCGGTTGCCGATACTTCCATCATTTTAAATGAAAATGCTTCCGCCGACCCGGACGTAAAATGGGACGAAAACCTGCCCGCCGACGGCGAGCCGCAGCAGGTTGAAATACCAAATTTGGATGAAAATTTTACCATCCCGCAACCCGACGAGGCCGCCGTGTCGGTTGCGGAATCTGCTCCGGCTGCGGGTCTGAAAATCCCTGCCGGTCTCGAAATCACTCTCGAACTGGACGACGAACTGGTGCCCGCGCAAGCAAAAATCGGCGACACCCTCGCGCTGCGCGTCGCTGACGATGTGGAAATCGGCGACGATGGGCAGTTGGCTTTTCGGTCGGGCGCGGCGGCGGTCGGGCGCATCAAACACCTGTCGGCTGGGGCGATTTATGTGATTGCTTTGTCGGCTGAGGCTGCCGACGGGTCGGTGGTGGGGCTGCGGAGTTTGAGTTTGAAAATTGAATTTGAGGCGGAATTGGCTGTGGAAATGATGGAACTGGATGGCGAGTTGACAGCGACGGTGCGGGCAAAAAATTGACCGTGTGCAGTTTATCTTTGTCGCGTTTTTTGTCAAATTTTAAATAAAAATGAAGAGTTTCAATACTTCCGGGCCAAATATCGTGGCAGAACATTACACGCTGGAACGCCCAGAGTTGATCAATAAAGGACTGAACTTGGTTCGACGGAACCGTTATTTCACGATTTGGGCACCCCGGCAAACAGGGAAAAGCACCTATTTTAGGTTGTTGAAAAACGATTTGGAAAAGGAAGGTTTTCAAGTGCTGCACGTCAACTTGGAAAGTTTTAAAGAAGCCACGCTCGATTCTTTGATGACGTACATTAATGAAGAAGCCCTAAAACAGTGGGGCTTGGCCTTGCGAGGTGCTGATTTTGCGGAATTTTTCAACGAAATCAGGAACTGCACGGGCAAAAAAATGGTGTTCATCGTGGATGAAATCGAAGGTTTGAACCCCGATATGTTCGGACAGTTCCTGCACACCATCCGGAATTTGTACCACTCGCGGGAATCGCATAGCCTGAAAAGCGTGATTTTGGTGGGTGTTTCGAACATCGTCGGGGTGGTGAGCGACAACGCCAGCCCGTTCAATATTGCGGATAACCTGCCCATTCCGTATTTCACCGCCGAGGAAGTGACCGAACTTTTGGGGCAGCACACCCGCGAGACCGGGCAAATTTTCGGGACAAAAGTGGTGGACAAAATTTATGAGATCACCGCCGGGCAGCCCGGTCTGGTCAACGGTTTTGCTTATCAAATGGTCGAACGCCAGCCTCAAAAAGCCATCCTCGATTATGCCGATTACCTCGTCGTGGAAGATTGGTACCTGACCGAGGCAATCGATAAAAACATTTCAAATATCCTGAACAAATCGGCGGCGTTCCGCCCGTTTTTGGAAACCCTGCTTTTCACCGAAGCCGAAGTGCCCTTCAAAATTGACCGCGAGGCCATCAAGGTTTTGAACACCAATGGCATCGTCCGAAAAGGCAAAGATGGAATGGTCGAATTTTGGGTGCCGCTCTATAAAAAACGCCTTTTTGATGCTTTTTACCCGTACACCAACGGCGAAAAAAGCGACATCAGTGCCACTCTCAACACGTTCACCTTTTTCGACCAGCAGGGCGTGCTCGACATCCCGAAACTCATCAACCATTACAAGGCATACGCGGCCAAACGCGGCTTCCGGGTGTTTTTGGAAAAGGGAAAACGCGGCCAACCGCGGGTGAAAGAGGCCGGATTGATATACAGTTTTGAGACCTTTCTGGCCGCTTTTGTCTCCGAGGCCGAGGGAAAATCGTACCGCGAGGCCGACACGGGGCTGGGAAAAAGCGACCTCATCCTCTATCTCAACGACCGCGAATACCTGTTCGAGACCAAAAAATACTACTCGCCCGCCAAGTTCAGGAACGGCAAAAAGCAGCTCGCGCATTATGCCCGCAGCCTCGGATTGGACAAAGCGGTCTATCTCGTTTTTACGCCCCGCCATATCGAGTACCCCGAAACGGTCATCGAGGGCACGGAAAACCACGAGGGCGTGGAGATTGACATTTTCTTGGTTTCTTATGACGAGAAGAAGGATTTTTGAGGGGAACTCACCTGTTGCAAAAACTTTCGAGCAGTGGATGACTGCGGTTTTTGAGTTTTAAACCACTAAAAAATCACCTTTTCTTTTCAAATTATCAAATTCCATCTTCCCATATCATGAAAAGTACCACTTATTTCTTGCTCCGTATCTTCATCAGCTGCTGCGGACTGCTGCCGTTTGGTTTGGGCGCACAAAACCCTGCTCCTTGCATTGAATGGCAAAACACTATCGGAGGGAGTGATTTTGATTACCTCAATTCCCTTCAACAGACCTTGGACGGCGGGTATATTTTGGGGGGATATTCGATTTCAAACATCAGCGGCGACAAGACAGAAAATAGCCTCGGCGGTAAGGATTATTGGGTGGTCAAATTGGACGCCGCGGGCAATATCGAATGGCAAAACACCATCGGGGGGAGTGATTGGGACGAACTCTGTTCCCTTCAACAGACCTCGGACGGCGGGTATATTTTGGGCGGATATTCGAAGTCAAACATTAGCGGCGATAAGATGGAAAACAGCCTCGGTTTGGACTATTGGGTGGTCAAATTGGATGCCGCGGGCAATATCCAATGGCAAAACACCATCAGGGGGAATGCTTCAGACTGGTTCAGTTCCCTCCAACAGACCTCGGACGGTGGGTATATTTTAGGGGGAATTTCGCTGTCAAGCATCAGCGGCGACAAAACGGAAAACAGCCTCGGTTTGGATATTTGGGTGGTCAAATTGGATGCCGCAGGTAATATCCAATGGCAAAATACCATCGGGGGGGGCGAATGGGATTACCTCCGTTCCCTCCAACAGACCTCGGATGGCGGGTATATTTTGGGGGGGAATTCGCCGTCAAACATCAGCGGCGACAAGACGGAAAACAGCCTCGGTGGTGAAGATTATTGGGTACTCAAATTAGATGCCGCAGGCAATATCCAATGGCAAAACACCATCGGGAGTAGTGGTAAGGATTACCTCTATACCATCAAACAGATCTTGGACGGCGGGTATATTTTGGGGGGACATTCAGCATCAAACATTAGCGGCGACAAAACGGAAAACGGCATCGGCGGTGCTGATTATTGGGTACTCAAATTAGATGCCGCAGGCAATATTCAATGGCAAAACACGATCGGGGGGATTGGTTATGATGAACTCTATTCCCTCCAACAGACCTTGGACGGTGGATATATTTTAGGGGGATGGTCGAAATCAAACATTAGCGGCGACAAGACCGAAAACAGCCTCGGCGGTGATGATTACTGGGTGGTAAAACTCACACACACCACTGTCATTTTCAACTTTTCAAAAACGCTTTGCCCCGGCGAAACCGAGATCGTCGGCGGACAGATTTTTAGCCAAACAAAACCGACCGGCCAAGTCGTTTTGCAGGCCGCAAACGGTTGTGATTCAACGATTAACGTCAATTTGACATTCAAAAACGCGCCTGTTTTCAACCTTTCAAAAACACTCTGCCCCGGCCAGACCGAAACCGTCGGCGGACAGGTTTTCAGCGAAACAAAAACCTCCGGGCAGGTCGTTTTGCAGGTCGCAAACGGCTGTGATTCAACGATCAACGTCAATTTGACATTCAAAAACGCGCCCGTTTTCAACCTTTCAAAAACACTTTGCCCGGGGCAAATTGAAACCGTCGGCGGACAGGTTTTTAGTGAAATAAAAAAGACTGGGCAGGTCATTTTGCTGGCCGCAAACGGCTGTGACTCAACGGTCAACGTCAATTTGACATTCAAAAACGCGCCTGTTTTCAACCTCGCAAAAACACTCTGCCCCGGCCAGACCGAAACCGTCGGCGGACAGGTTTTCAGTGAAACAAAAACCTCCGGGCAGGTCATTTTGACCGCCGCAAACGGTTGTGATTCAACGGTCAACGTCAGTTTGACCTTCAAAAACGCGCCCGTTTTCAACCTTTCAAAAACACTTTGCCCAGGGCAAATTGAAACCGTCGGCGGCCAAATTTTTAGCGAAACAAAAAAGACCGGCCAAGTCGTTTTGCAGGCCGCAAACGGTTGTGATTCAACGGTCAACGTCAGCCTCAATTTTTCCCAAAAAATAAACCTCGCAGCCTTCCAAAACAAGCCCGCGACGGGCAGCAGCCCCGACGGCGCAGCCACCGTGAATTTCAGCGGCGGCACCGCTCCGTTCAAATTTGAGTGGTCGGGCGCGGCAACGGGGCAACTCCCCGGACAGTCCGGCAGCACGGCGAACTTGCAAAATTTGCCCGTCGGCAACTACTTTTTGACCTGCACCGACGCGGCAGGCTGCACGGCCATCACTGTGTTCACGATTTCAAATTGCGCGATTTCGGTCATCGCCAACCCCACCCCAGCCTCCTGTTTTGGCGCAGCCGACGGCTCGGCGGTGCTGCAAGTTTCGGGCGCACCACTCGCCACGATTGTCTGGTCAAACGGCGCGACCGGGCCCGTCGCC
Source organism: Saprospirales bacterium (assembly GCA_031398055.1). GTDB lineage: Bacteria > Bacteroidota > Bacteroidia > Chitinophagales > Saprospiraceae > M3007. Next base: position 42,092 of record JANNMS010000240.1, read on the forward strand.
AGCAAACTCGCCGCCGGAAATTACACCGCCACCCTGACCGACGCGAGCGGCTGCACGACCACCGCGACGGCAACGGTCAGCCAACCCGCCGCGCTCCAAATTTCTGGAAAAACAGAGGTTTGCAGCGGTGACAACAGCACGTTCACGGTCGGTTTTTCAATGTCGGGCGGTACGCCGCCGTTCGTGGTGGACGGCGTGGTGGTCGCGGGCAGCACGTTTTCGAGCCTGCCGAAGCCGAGCGGTTCGACGTACAATTTTCAGTGGAGCGACTCGCGAGACTGCCCCGCCGCGCCGGTTTCCGGGCAAAAAACTTGCGGCAGCGGGCAAAACCCGACGGTGGCGGTTTTTGCGGTCAACCAAAAAATTTGCGAAGGCGAAACCATCGAACTCGGCGAAAACGGCACAGGCGGCACGGCGTGGACTTGGGCCAGCGCGCACGGCTGGAAATCTACCCAGCGCAACCCGCAGCGACCCGCCGCCACGCCCGCCATGTCGGGCACGTACTCGGTCACGGTGACGGGCAGCGGCGGCGCGACAGCGGTCGGTTCGGTCGTGGTTGAGGTGTTTGCCAAAACTTCGGGCAACATTTCGGAGACGATTTGCACGGGCGAGGATTTCGTTTTTTGTCAAAAAAAATATACGACAGCAGGCAAGTTCACCTGCATTTTGAAAAATGCAGCGGGCTGCGATTCGACGCTCACTTTGGATTTGCAGGTCGTGCCGCTGCCCGAGCTGCGGGCAAAAACGGACGAATTCGTGCTGCCGCCCGGCGGGCAAAAACTGCCACTGCCCATTTTCAAAAACGATTCGCTGCCCGCTGGCGACGAGTGGGTTTTTGAAATTTTGTCGCCGTTCGCGGCAGGCGATTTGGACACGGTGGGCGGCGACCGGCTACTGCCTGTTTTTGTTTTGAAAAATGAAAAATTCGCGGGCGGCGACTCGCTTTTTTACAAAATCTGTTCATCGGTCTGCCGCGAACGGTGCGACTCGGCGCAGGTTTTTTTGCAAATCCAGAGCAACGATTTGGAACAAATCAAACGCGACATCACCGATATTTTGACCCCCGGTTTGCAGGACGGCAGCAACGATTTGTTCGACCCGACGGCTGCTTTTGCCAAAAACGGGCTATCGGTTTTTGCCGCCGAACTGACGGTTTTCAACCGCTGGGGCGAGCGGGTTTTCTTTTCCAATGAAAACCCGCCGGTCTGGGACGGCCTTTCGGGCAACGGAAAACCGGTGCCGGAAGGTGCGTTTTTTTATATTTTGAAAGCAGATGTCGGCGCGGCAAAGTGGTGGGAAGTGAAGGGCAACCTGTCGGTTTTGCGGTGAGTTTTGGGTTTTTGCTGAAATAACATTAAAAAAATCAACCTTTTTTTACTTTTGTCGTCGGGCAGCAACTTCCATCCGGGGCTGTTGCCCGACTTTTTTGTAATCATGATTTTTTACCAATCAAATTTTTCAAATCAAAATGAAACCAATCTCTCTGCCCCCCACACTCCTCACTTTTGCTTTCCTGCTTTGTTTTTCTTTTAAAACTTTTGGCCAGTGCGATTACGTCAAGGATTCATTGGCACTTGTTCAATTTCACATGGACACCAACGGCGATGCTTGGATGGACGACACAAATTGGCTCGTTCCCGGCCAAGCGATCGGCACATGGCATGGCGTCACGTTCAACAATACCTCTGGCTGCGTCACCGAAATTGTTTTAATTCAAAATAATCTTGTCGGGAGCATCGACGCACTTGGCGGCCTGTCAGGTCTGCAAAAAATCATCCTCCCAAACAACATCATCGGCGGGTTCCCAGCCAGCATCGGGCAACTTTCCGAGCTCCGCGAACTCCGGCTGGACAATAATCCCTTGCAAAGTTCTATCCCAGATTTGTCGCAGCTCAGCAACCTCGAAATCCTTTCGTTGAACCATTGTCAACTTTCCGGCACCCTGCCCAGTGGCCTCGGCGACCTCATTTCAATTCAAAAAATCTTGCTCCGCGAAAACGACAACCTGACCGGCGGCCTGCCCGCCAACATGGGCAACTTGGTCAATTTGACCGAACTTTCGCTCACTGGCTGCGATAACTTCGGCGGCACCCTGCCCCCAGAAATGGGCAGTTTGACAAACCTCAAAATTTTACAATTGGACGGTTGTCAAATCGGTGGCTCCATCCCCGCTTCCTTCGGCAATTTGACGGGCATCGCCAACCTCAATTTGTTCAACAACCTGCTCGAAGGCTGCTTGCCAGAAGAACTGAAAAACCTCTGCAACACCTCCGCCGTGGTCAACATTTCACAAAATGACGGCTTGGACAATGACAACTGGCAACTTTTCTGCACCACCGAACTTGGCATCTGCCCAAATTGCCCCCCAATTTCCGCCGAATTTGACAGCGACAACGGCACTACCAAACTTTGCGCGGGCAACGACGGCCAAATCGCTTTCGTCATTGACGGCGGCACGCCCGGTTACACCGTCAAATACTCGGCAGGTGCTTCTGTTTTTACTGAAACCGACTACAATTCTGGCGACCCCATTTTTGTTTTTCCAACTGCCAGCACGACGTACACCCTGCTTGAAGTGACGGATTTTGAGGGCTGCCCGGCCAGCGTGAGCGGGCAGGTTTTTTTAGTGCAAGTGTCAAGCGGCAACCCGCCGCAGCCAGTCATCACTTTTGAAACACCGGATTGTTTTGGAAAAAACGATTTGATTTTAAAATCTTTTGGCGGCAACCCGGTCGAGTGGAATTGGGAAGGCCCCGATGGTTTCAGTTTTTCGGGCGACAGCGAGGCCGTCATTCCGGATGCCAACGAACTCAATTCCGGCGACTATTTTGTCACCATAACCGATGTTTTTGGCTGCACGGGTGAGGACGATGTTTATGTTGAAATTGCTCCGCACCCGCAGGTCAGTATTTTGTCGGTGGATTTTGTTTGCGAGGGAGCCAGTTTGACCTTGTATGCCGATGGCTACGGCAACGCGGACGACTATTCTTGGAAATGGACGGGTCCCGGATTTTTTGAAAACGACCCCGAATCCATCGAAATCCCGGCCAGCGAACTCCAAAACGGCACTTACACCGTCGTCATCACCGACGATTTTACCAAATGTACGGCCAGTGCTTTTGTCGAAGTTTCGCTCGTGCCGCCGCCCATTTTTGCCAATCCGATGGCAACCGCCGCCAATTCTGGGCAATTCAACGGTTCCATCCTTTTTGAGTTGTGGGGCAACGAACCGTTCAGTTTGATGTGGCAGCCGGGCAACGGTTCGCAAACCAACGTTTCCAGCGGGCAGGCACTTTTGGAAAACCTAAAATCGGGAAATTACACGCTAACCGTCACCGATAGCGATGGGTTTGGCTGCTCCGGCACTTTCAGTTTTGTTATCCCGGAAAATTCCATGCCCTGCAACCTTGCCCTCAACTTGCCCAACGTGCTGCCACCCGCCTGCCTCGGCGGCTCGAACGGCTCGATTTCCATCACCGTTGCGAGCGGGAACGGTACTTTGATCTGGCTTTGGAAAGGCCCCAACAATTTCACCTCGACCATCCAAAACCCGCAAAATTTGCCGTCAGGCGATTATTTTTTGACAACCACCGACGCGAACGGCTGCACCACAACGGCCACCGCCAGCATCCCCGATGGCACGGCCCCCGATTTCAGCGTTGCCCCGCAAAACCCGGCCAACATCGGGCAATCGAACGCCACGGCTCTGCTCCAAATCAACGGCGGCGCGGTGCCGTTTTCAGCAATTTGGACGGGGGGCGGCAGCCAAAACAGCCTGCCGCTCGGTCAAATCCAGATTTCTGGCCTGTCGGCAAATAATTACACCTGCACGCTGACCGACGCGAACGGCTGCACGGCGACCACCGATTTTTTGATTTCTGAAAACGCGGTCAACTGCACCGTCGCGGGCGGCACGGTCACCGCCGCGCCCGTCCAATGTTTTGGCGGTTCGGACGGAAGCATCGCGCAAAATTTTGTGGGCGGCTCCGCGCCGTTTGTTTTTGATTGGAATTTCAACCCGGCCGACGGGCAGCAAAACCCGCAAAATTTGCCGGCAGGCAATTATTCCTGTACGATTTCCGATGCCGACGGCTGTTCCGTCGTCCAATCGGCGACGGTTGGAACGCCGCTGCAACTCGCCGCGAACTCCCCCGCCGCAACCGCCGAAACCTGTTTCGGTAAATCAAACGGCAGCATTTTGACAAACCCGACGGGCGGCACGCCGCCGCTAAATTTCAACTGGACGAGCCCCGGCAGCTTTGTTTCGACCGACCAAAACCCGCAAAATTTGCCGACAGGCAATTATTCCTGCACGATTTCCGACGCGAACGGCTGCACCACGACCGCCAGCGCGACCGTCGCTGCGGGCAGCCCGCTGCCAACAGTGAACATCTCACAGCCGAGTGGTTCGGAGTTGAACTGCCTTTTTCCAAATTTGGATTTGACGGCAAATTCGCCTTCGGCAAATATTTTCGAGTGGTCGGACGGATCGAAAAATTCGACCCTGAAAATCAGCGCGGCGGGCAGTTTTTCGGTCACCGCGACCGACGCGAACAGCTGCATCGGTACGGCCACAGCAGTCGTCACCGCCAATTTTTCGCTGCCACAAATCAGCCTCGCCGTCCCACCGCCGCCGCAACTGACCTGCTCGATGCCCACCGTTTTTCTCGACGGCGGTTCGACGACGGCAGGCGCAACTTTCGATTGGACGGGGCCGGGCGGTTTCATTTCCAGCATTTCTGACCCGGAAGTCGTCCTGCCGGGCAAGTATTTTTTCAAAGTTTTTGGCCCGAACGGCTGCTCGGCGATCGATTCAGCTCTCGTCGTAAAAAGTGCCGATTTGCCCAACCTTCCGAACATCCAAACGCCGGACGGGCAGTTTTTTGACTGTAAAATTTCAAGTTTGACGCTCGTCGCGGGCAGTGTCGCGGCAGGTGCGGCAATCGTTTGGACGGGTGCGGGCAGCGGCTCCGGCGGGATTTTCGAGGCATGGCAACCGGGCATTTACGTTTTGAAGATCACGGCGGCGAACGGCTGCACGGCGACGGCCAGCATCAATTTGACGGAGAAAAAAGCCGTGCCGAAAAACCTCGCCGTCGAAATTTGCAAGGGACAAACTTTCGATTGGGCAGGGCAAATGCTGGACACGAGCGGCGTTTTTTTCGATACCCTAAAAACCGCGAACGGCTGCGACTCGCTCTGGCTGCGGCTCGATTTGGAGGTTTTTGAAAAGCCGCCGGTCCTGCTCTTTCGCAAAATCTGCGACGGCGAAACCTTCGATTTTGATGGGCAAATGCTGGACGCGACGGGCATTTTTTCAAAAAAATATACCTCATCGACGGGCTGCGACAGCACGGTGACGCTCGATTTGACGGTTTTTGAAAACCCGAAAACCTCGCTTTCCCGCAAAATTTGCGACGGCGAAAAATTCAATTTTAGTGGGCAAATGCTGGACGCGACGGGCATTTTCTCCAAAAAACATACCTCGGCGGCAGGTTGCGACAGCACCGTGACGCTCGAACTGACGGTCAACCCGAACCGCTCGACGACGCTCGGCCAGACGATTTGCGAGGGCGAAACCTTCGATTTTGCGGGTCAAAACTTGGCAACGGCGGGCATTTTTAAAAAGCAATTTCAGACGGTGGCAGGTTGCGACAGCACGGTGACTTTGACTTTGCAAGTGAACCAGAAACCGACCATCGTTTCGGCACAGGACGGCGCGGTTTTGTCCATCGCAGAGACCGAGCTGACGCTGCCTGTGCTGGTCAACGACTCGATTTCGAAGGACATTTGGGGCAGTTTGACCATCCTCGCTCCACCCGCGTCGGGAACGGTCGAGCGGTCGGGCGACACGATTTTTTACCAACAAACGAACCTCGATTTTTCGGGCGCGGATGTTTTTTCGTACCAAATCTGCGGGGCGGGCTGCCCGAAAATCTGCGACACGGCGCAGGTTTTTTTGAAAATCGCCAACAAAAAATGGAAAGACTTGGGCGATGCCATCCACAACGTTTTGACTCCGGACGGCAGCTCGGACGGCAACTATTTCGACCCGGTGCGCGACCTGCGGGCGGAGAATTTCGAGGTCGAACGCGCCGAATTGACCATCGTCAACCGCTGGGGCGACCGCGTTTTTTACGCCGAAACGGTGGGTGAAATCCAGCCGTCGTGGGACGGTTCTTTTAACGAAAATATGCCCGCAGCCGAGGGCGCGTACTTTTTTATGCTGCACACTTTTGCCAAAAATGTGCGAACCACTTTCAAAGGCACGGTGAACGTGCTGCGGTGATTTGCTGGACGTAATTCCACAGCGGTTCGCGGAGGAACAGAGGGCACAGTATTAAAAAAATCTCTGTGCCCTCCGTTCCTCCGCGAGCCTCTGTGGAACCTATTTCAAATATTTTTCAACAAAAATTTATGCAAAAATTCCTCTTTTCCGCGCTGTTGCTCCTTTTGCAACTGTGCCTCGCCGCCCAAACCGACCGCCAAGCCATCCAATATCAGGCCATTGCCCGCGACAAAAACCAGCAGCCGCTCGGCGGGGTGAATGTGTCGGTCGAGGCAAAAATTTACCGAAACGGCACGGCGGTTTATTCCGAAAAATCGGACAAAAAAACCGCCGCGACGGGGCTTTTTGCCCTCGAAATCGGGCGGGGAAATGCCGTTGATTTTCAAAAAATTGACTGGTCGTCCGGCGATTTCGAACTGGAAATTTCGGTGAGCGGCGGCGTCAATTTGACAAGCCGTGCGCCGATTTTGTCCGTGCCGTTCGCTTTTCGTGCCGCGAATTTGGAGCCGAACGGCGCGGCGGCGGGGCAAGTTTTGAAATGGGATGCGACCGGCAAAAAATGGCTTCCGGCAAAAGATGAAACTGGCCCCGGCGGCGGTGGCGCAACGGCTTTGGAAGATTTGTCAGACGTGAATTTGGCGGGCGTTTCGGTCGGGCAAGTTTTGAAATGGGACGGTTCGAAATGGGCACCGCAAAACGACATCGGCGGCGGAACGGGCGACAATTGGGGCAGCCAGACCGTGCAGCGGACGGCTATTTTTTCGGGAAATGGCACGGCTGCCAGCCCGCTCGATTTGGCGGCGCAGGGCGCAGCGACCGGGCAGGTTTTGAAATGGGACGGCTCGAAATGGGTGCCACAAAACGATATCGGCGGGGGTTCGGGCGACGGTTGGGGCAGCGATTTTGTCCGAACCGATGCCACGATTTCGGGCAACGGCACGGCTGGGAATTTGTTAAAAATCGCGCAGCAAAACGCCAGCGCGGGGCAGGTTTTGAAATGGAGCGGCTCGGCTTGGTCGCCGTCGGATGATTTGATGGGCGGTGGCAGTGGTTTTTGGACTGCGAATGGCACGGGCATTGGCTACTCGGGTGGCGATGTGGGTATCAAAACTGCCGCTTCACCGAATGACTTGGTGCTTTTGGGCGGGTTTGACATCAACACGGGGCAGATTGGCGGTTTTCAAACCCTCGACGACAAGGACAGGGTGCTGGTGGAAATTTCGGGTGATTATGAATTGGGCTACGGCGGCATTTTTACGTTGAAACCCAACGGGCAAAATTTGGTCAGTATTTTTAACGACAATGATGGTGACGGCGGAGCAGTCATCATTTATGGTAAAAATGATAAGCCCATTGCAAGGACAATCATCACTACTGAAGGCAACGGCTCAATCGAAACACGTGGCCCTTTGGATAAGGAAACATGCAACATGAACGCTCTAAAAGGTTATCCAAATCACGGCTACATCAGTGTCTCGGATGAAAGCGAGGTGCCAGCGGCAGGGATGTTTGTCAATCAATTTAAACAGGGCATCGTGTTTGGCGACAGCATCATCGGTGGCGTTAAAAACTTCCGAATGCCCGACCCCCGCGACCTAGAAAAAGAAATCTGGTACGCCTCCGTCGAAGGCCCAGAAGCCGCAGCCTACGAACGCGGCACGGCGAAATTGACCAACGGACGGGTATTCGTACCGTTTTCTGACCATTTTTCGATAGTCATCAACCCGGACAAATTGACGGTGCAACTCACGCCTCTTTTTTCAAAAACCTTCGGTTTGGCGGTGGTCGAAAAAACGCCCACTGGTTTCTGGGTCGAAGAATTGCAGGGCGGCACGGGCAATTTTGAGTTCGACTGGGAAGCCAAAAGCGTCCGAAAAGGGTATGAAAATTATCAGGTTTCGCGGCCTAAATTTGATCCGCGACCTGCGAAAAGTTTGCCCACGCCCGCCCCGAAAATCAAAGGCCATTGAAAGTTTTTACCAACCATAATTTTTTAAAATCAATGAAAAAAATCTTCCTCTCCGCCCTCGTCATCCTGTTGCAACTCGTAGCAGCCCATGCCCAAGCCGACGCCATCCAGTACCAAGCTATCGCCAGAGGCAAGGATAAACAACCCCTCGCCGGAGTACAACTCGACATCGAAGTGCGTATTTTCAAAAACGGCGCAGAGGTTTTTTCTGAAAAATGGGACGACATCTCGACCCACCTCACGGGGCTGTTTTCCATCGAAATAGGCAAGCGAAACTCTTCCGATTTTCAAAAAATTGACTGGTCGTCGGGCAATTTTGAAATGAAAGTCGATGTGAGCGATGACCTCAACATTCCGGGGCAGCGCGTGCCGATTTTGTCCGTGCCGTTCGCTTTTCATGCCGACCGCGCCGCGAATTTGGATCAAAACGGAGCCACCGCTGGACAGGTTTTGAAATGGGACGCGACCGCCCAAAAATGGCTGCCAGCGAAAGACGAAATTGGCAATGGCACGACTGATTTAGCAGATTTGGTAGATGTGGATTTGGCCAATTTATCTGATGGAAAAGTATTGAAATGGGATGCTGCTTCGCAAAAATGGCTACCCGAAGACGATATTGGGGGCACGAATGGCGATAGTTGGGGCAGTGATTTTGTCAGAACCGATGCCACGCTGGAAGGAGAAGGCACGGTGGCCAAGCCATTGAAAATTGCTCCCCAAAATGCTGCGCCCAACCAATTTTTAAAATGGAGCGGCACGACTTGGCTGCCCGCCGACGTGACTGTTTCGGTGCCAAATAATAGCATTGATTCTTCAAAGATTACGAATAACTCAATCAGTATCAATGATTTGGATTTCGTCGTGCCCCAAACATTGGATGAATTGACGGATGTTGAAGCCGCCACGCCCGGGACAAATCAAGTTTTAAAATGGGACGGCTCGAAATGGACCGCAAAAGATGACATCGGCGGCGGCGTGGGCGACGACTGGGGCAGCCAATCCGCAAAAACCGATGCCACGATTTTGGGCGACGGCACGACGGCAAACCCATTGAAAATTGCCCCGCAAAACGCCACGACGAACCAATTTTTAAAATGGAACGGCACGACTTGGCTGCCGTCCGACGTGGATGTTTCTATTTTTCAAAACAACATCACGAGTGTTGAAATCAAGGACAACTCCATCACAATCAATGATTTAGAACCCGGGACAATCCCCGTGACCTTGCCGCCGAGCGGTGCGGCGACGGGTGATTTGGCGGATTTTTACCCAAACCCGAGGGTCGTGAAAATTCAAGGAAAAGACATTTCTTCCGCTACACCAATCCTTGGGCAAGTGTTAATGTGGAACGGAAGTGCATGGATGCCCACCACCATATCCGCATTATCTGGTTCAAACAGTCAAACCTTAATTTATACAACTGGTGGATTTTAAAATAATAATTCACAATCAAAATTTTACAATGAAATATCTCATTTTCTATCTACTTTTTCTTCATTTTATCTGCCCTGCTCAGGGTAACCTGCAATTTAATCAGGTACGTTTTATGACTTATCAGACTTCCGGTGTTCAAGATCAATCATTCACTCTTGATGTTCCCGCGGGAAAAACTCTTAAAATAGAAAGTGCTGGCATCAATGGCAATAGCGCAAATTTGTCAAAGAGGATGTTTTTACTACTAAACGGTGTCATAATCGCTGGAGGATTAGTACCAGAAGATTCGTTCAACAGTACTGACAATGAATTTGCTTATTACCCTATCCATTTTCCGATATGGCTACCAGCAGGTGCATTTACAATTAAAATACCTTCCAATAGTAACTCTTCCCCTATGACAGCATTTATTTCAGGCATAGAGTTCAATATCGTCCCTTGATATTCAAAACCCACGCAACCTTAATTTTTTATCAAAAACCACCGCCATGCGCACCTTTTCCAACTTCTGCTTTTGCTTTTTTTGCCATTTTTTAATTTTAAAAAATGGCCTGCTCACAGCCCAATCCCTCGCCCCCACTCTGCTCACCCCCGCCGGAAACCTCGAAACGGGCAGCGACGGCAGCATCAGTTGGAGCCTCGGCGAAATTGCCGTGCTGCACGAAACCGCCGCCGATGGCAAATGGCTGACCCAAGGTTTTCAGCAGCCCGATTCGGCGCGGATGGACACCTCGACGATGGTCAAAACGACGAGCAAAGTGCTCACGCCGAACGGCTCGATGGGGCAAAACGACGATTTCGAGCCACTTTTGGATGCGTCCATCGCCGATTTTCAGTCCGCCGAACTGCAAGTTTTCAACCGCTGGGGCGAGCGCGTGCATTTTGAAAACAGCGCGTCACCGAGGTGGGACGGCAAATCTCCGGGCGGCACGGTATTTCCCGAGGGCGCGTATTTCTACGTTTTGACCGTGACGAAAACCGACGGCTCGAAATATGTCCATGAAAAAGGGGCATTGAATATTTTGTGGGCGCATTGACAAACCTCTGCGAGGTTTTTGAAAATCAAAAAAGCGGTGTCTGGACAACGGGCACCGCTTTTTTTATGAAAAATTTTTCGACCTAACTTTTTGAAAATCAATGACTTGAAACTGGTTTGAAATTTTTTCAAAAAAACCTTTCCAAAAAGTGAGTACCGCCGCCCCAGCCTTTCTACTAACAGATGTAAGCACGAAAAACAGTGCTTCACGAAAAAAAGTCAATCACAATCAAATCTTTCACATCCAAAAATTTCAAGTCATGGTAAAGTTTTTCTCGTCTCTCGCTACTCTTTTTTGCTTCGCAGCCACTGTCAGTTTTGCTGCTCCTGCTCAAAACTCTGCAAAAATTCCGGTCATCCTCCGCGCTGGCACTTCGGTTTTCTTCGAACTCACGGACGAATTTGACGCTTCGGAAGTCTCGGTCGGTAACGCCATCAATTTCACCGTCCGCCGCGACGTGACGGTCAACGGAAAAGTCCTCATCGCAGCAGGCGCACCGGCGACCGGCATGATCAAGAAAGTGAAAAAATCCTGCGGCGGCAACTGCTCCGAAATCACGGTGGTCGTCGAAACGGTGCAGGCAGTGGATGGCCAAACGGTTTTCCTGAACAGCATCCCGCACAAATTCGAGGCTCCCTGCTGCGACGGTTCCGAGGCCAAAGCCAACATCGGCACTTTGTTCACGACCAACGTCCGCAACGACAAAACAATCAACGGGTAGAATTACGAATTAAAAATTAGGAATTACGAATTGTAGAACCCCAAAAAACCACCTTTCTCAAATTATAAAAAAATCATTTCATCATCTTTCAAAAATTTTAAACAATGAAATCTCTTTTCAATACCGCACTTTTTATCCTCCTCCAAACTGCTTTTGCTTTCGCAAATAACGCCCCAACCAAAAATGTGGATCTGCCCTCCGGCACTTTGGTCATCCTCGAACTGAACGAAAAAATCTCCACCTCGCAGGCCACAATCGGCAAAATGTTGCAAATGCGCGTCCGCACAAACGTCGTGGTGAATGGCGAAGTGGTCATCCGCACCGGCTGCCAAGCCATCGGACGGGTGAAAAACATCTCGAAAGGCGGGTACTCCACGGCAGAAAGCATCACCATCGAACTGTTTTACGTGATGTCGGTGGACGGCCAGCAAATCGCACTGAATGGCAACGAACAGACCATCGAAGCAACGATGACCAACGAACCGGCAATCGCACAAATCAACACCCTGATCACTGCCCAAGTGATGAACAATGAAGAAATTGATGTGAAATGATTTTTCTTAACCGTGAAATAACGGGTGTTTCCCAGCCTGCTCCGATTCGTTTCGGGGCAGGTTTTTTGGGCAAATGGGGGAAGAAGATGTATTTTTGTCACTCAAAATCAATTAGTTATGACTGCCACAGCACAAAATACCATTTCTGCCGCCCCTTTTTCCAATGTTCAATTGGAAATACTGAAAACATTCTCTTTTCAGTTGGAAGACGAGCAGTTGCTTCGACTTCGAAAAATGTTGGCTACGTTTTTTGCCCAAATTGCCATCGAAGAAGCCAACAAAACTTGGGATAAAAAAGGTTGGACAGACGAGACTGCTGCAAAAATGATGGAAACGAAAATGCGGAAACGTCGTACCCAAAAAATTTGAGGCAATGGAAAGGATTGTTCTCGACACCAATATTTTGCTGGTTTGCATCTCCAACCGTTCGAAAACGCACTGGGTTTTTCAATCACTTCTCGAAGGAAAATACACCCTTTGCGTCTCGACCGATAATATGCTGGACGAGTATGCCGAAATCATCGAACGCCACATCAGCCCGCTTGCCAGCGAAGCAGTTTTGGGGGTTTTGATGAACCTGCCGAACCTCGAGCGCATCCACACCTATTTTCGTTTCAATCTGTTGGACGACCCCGACGACAATAAATTTGTGGACTGCGCAATTGCTTCAAATGCCCGGTTCATCGTCAGCCACGGCCGAGATTTTAGAAAATTGCGGGAAACCAAGTTCCTGTCGGTGAAAGTTATTTCTGCCGACGATTTCCGAAAGATATTGGACGTTTGAAAAAAACACCCCCAAACCACCCAAAAACAGGCGCAACCCTGTTTCTGAAACACCAATCTTTTCACCGCGCCGGAGCGGCCTGACGTGCCTGACCAGCGCAAAAACCATGCTTTTTTGCCATGGATATTCCTGCTGCCCGACCTGCGCCGAGGTATTCGGTTTCCTTTTTTGCTTTGGTGGGCATAGGATATCAATCCTATTTCTAAAAAGTATTGTTGTGGATTTTTATTAGATTTTTTTTACTTTTGTCTGCCTGTACTGAAGGCAACCTTCGGCACGGTTTCAAAAACTCCATTCCAGATTGAAAATAACCAGATGATGCTTATCGGCTGAACACCCATTTTTTATTAAAACCACCTTTTTCCCATCATGAAAAATGCCTCCCACCTTCCATCTCCGAAACCTTTCCTTTTTGCTTTGCTGCTTTCTTTTTTGATGCTTGCGCCCGGAGAGGGGCGAGGGCAGTGTACACCTGCGCAGCGGCAATTAGATTCTTTGCAATTGGTCGTATTTTACATTGCTACCAACGGAACCGGGTGGAACAATGATGACAATTGGCTTTCAGCCCTCCCTATTGAGAATTGGAATGGAATCGGTACTGATCAAGGCTGCGTTTACATTATTGACCTTTCAGGTAATAATCTTACAGACACATTGCCCAATTTCTATCTCCCTAATCTGAATTACCTCGACCTCTCCGGCAATCAATTGAGCGGCAACATCCCCAATTTCAATCTCCCTAATCTGGATCATCTCTACCTCAACAACAACGATTTGAGCGGCAGTATTCCAATTTTTAACTTTCTTAATTTGACAACCTGCAATCTTTACTCAAATCAATTGAGCGGCAATATTCCAAATTTTAATATGCCCAATTTGATAGACTTCTACCTCCATACCAACCAGTTGAGCGGTTGTTATCCCGCAAATTCTTTCTGCGGAACAAATTACGACTTCACTAACAACCCCCTACTCCCCTGGGAAGGTGACTACTCCCAATACTGCAACGGCGAACCCCAAATCGGTAGCCCCTGCGACAACACCGACACCCCCGGCAGCGATGAAATTCTCTCTGACTGCACCTGCGGCACACCCATCTGCACCCATCCCGACAAGCCTGCACTGATGGAACTTTACTACGATACCCAAGGATGGAACTGGGCAAACAAATGGACGGACACAACGAGTTGCGATGTGTGCAGTTGGTATGGGGTGACTTGTAATGCAAGTGATAGGGTTATTATATTGAACCTTAATAACAATAATTTAGTAGGCAGCCTCCCCTACCTCGACCTGTTCAATTTACAAGCCCTCGTACTTTCAAGCAACCAGTTGGACGGTAATATCCCCAATTTTACCCTGCCCAATTTGATAAGCCTTAACCTCGAATTCAACCTGTTGGACGGCAACATCCCAAATTTCACCCTGCCTAATTTGGTATATCTTTACCTCTTCAACAACATGTTGGACGGCAACATCCCAAATTTTACCCTGCTCAATTTGGAGGGGCTCAACCTCGACCACAACCAGTTGGACGGCAATATTCCCAATTTTAATAATCTGCCTAATTTGTTTTCACTTTGGCTTCACAACAACCAGTTGAGCGGCAACATCCCCAATTTCAATCTGCCTAATTTGCAAGGCCTCAGACTCAATAACAACCAGTTAAGCGGTTGCTACCCTACGAATTCTTTCTGTGGAATAGGCTATTACGATTTTATGAACAACCCTCTCCTCCCTTGGGAAGGCGACTACTCCCACTTCTGCAACGGCGAACCCCAAATCACTGCATTCTGCGATAACCCCGACACTCCCGGCAGCGATGTAATCCAATCAGATTGCACCTGCGGCGAACCCTGCCAACCCTTCGATGCCTCCCTTTCCTCCGACCAAACCATCTGCCCCAACCAATCCGCCACCCTCACTTTCAACTTCTCCGCAGGCACATCCAACTACGATGTAATATACAACGATGGCAGCACGAACATCACGCTCAACAGCATCCCAAACGGCCACACAATCAATGTAAACCCCTCTTCCACAACCACTTACACCATCATCAGTGCCACCGATGCCGACGGCTGCGATGCCACCATCGGCAGTGGCGCGACCATTACCGTAGCACCCAAACCCGCGCCCAATGCCATCACCACCACCACTTCCCCACTTTGCGCGGGCGCAGACATCGAACTCACCGAAACCACCGGACAACCCAGCGACCTATTCGATTGGAGCAACGGGGCAACTACGCAAACCATCACTTTGAGCGGTTTGGCGGCTGGAAATCACACCTACACCGTCACCGTGACCAACTCCGACGGCTGCACAGGCACGGACAATGTCAGTTTCACGGTTTTACCAAAGCCAGATATTGCTGCAACCATCGCCCCGCCCGCCGACGACACGCCCTGCGAAGGTTCGAGCCTAACTTTCGTAGCCAACAGCACGCCTACTTTGAACAACTGGCAGTGGTTCGACCCCAACGGAAACCCGCTCGGCAATGCTTCCACACAAAATTTGAACAATATTCAGCAGGGAGAAGAAGGTTTTTACTCGGTCATCGGCACCGCTGCGAACGGCTGCCCGGACACGGCGACGGTGGAAATTGAGGATGTTTTCGCCCTGCCCGATGCCGAAATCGAACCCATCAACCCCAGCGGAAACCCCAATTTTTGCGAAAACGACGACCTCGAACTCGCCGACCTCGGCTGCCCAAACTGCGACGTTTGGGAATGGCGCAGAAACAATGTCATCATTGGCAACGGCGAAAATATCACCGTCAGCCCAGCGGAAAGCGGCATTTACACCCTCAAAGTCACCGACCTAAACCAGTGCGCCGCCACCGACCAAATCCAAATCACCGTCCACGCCTTGCCGACACCCACTGCCGGAAACAATTCTCCAATTTGCGAAGGATTGACCCTGCAACTTTCCGGCTCGTCTTGCAATGGTTGCGAATGGCTTTGGCAATCGCCCGACGGCAGCCAATTTGCGGAGCAAAACCCTGAATTTTTGGAAGTCCCCGAAGCGGCGAACGGCACGTTTTTCATCACCGTCACCGATGCAAACCAATGCACCGCCGAAACCGAAACCGAAGTGGAAATTTTCAAAAAACCCGAACTTTCCCCCGCTGCTTTTCAAACTCCCGCTTGCGAAGGCGATGATATTTCGCTCGAAGCCAACAGCGACGGTGCTGAATTTTTATGGCGCGACCCAGCCGGAAATTGGCTTTCCGACGAGGACAACTATTTGCTCGAAAATGTCACTTTGGGCATGGCGGGTTTTTACAAAATAACAGCCACTTCCGATCCCGATGAAAACTGCTCGATTACTGATTCCATTTTGATTGAAATCAACCAAAAACCAAACATCGTTGCCACTTGGAACAATCCAATTTGTCCCGGCGACTCCCTGAAATTAAAAGCAATTATTTCAGGCAATTACAATCCCAATAGCCTTACATGGACTGGCCCCGGCAATTGGACAGTCGTTGGATTTGAAGAAACCTTCCGTTTTCCTGCCGTACCGGGTACTTATATTGTCTCGGTAACTGATGATGCCGGTGGTTTTTGCACCGCTGCGGACACCATCACCGTCGCAGTCGGCAACGGCTCGGTGGCCAACATTTCCGCCCCGCCGGGAGTCTGCACCGGCGAAAACCTTTTGTTGTCAACCAGCGGCGGGCAAAGTTTTCAGTGGATTGGGCCCAATTTTATGTCCACCGCACAAAATCCAGTCGTCGCAAACCCAATCGCTGGAGTTTACGCCGTGACCGTCACCGGCGCGGGCGGCTGCACCAGCACCGCTTCGGCAACCGTCGCCGTGTGGCCAAAACCCAGCCTCTCCAACCCACAAACAACCAATGTTTTATGCTTTGGCGAAGCCACCGGCGCGGCCAGCATTACCGCCAGCGGCGGCACACCAAACTACATTTTTTTGTGGTCGGGCGGCGCGATCGGCAACGATTCGATGGTCAATAATTTACCGGCAGGCAGTTACACCGTCAGCGTTTCGGACGGAAATGGATGCACCGCAACCTTCGCCAATTCATTGATTGTCAACCAACCAACGGCACTTTTGCTTTCCACCATGCAGCAAAACCCCGCCCCGAACGGCTCGGCGACCGTCCAAATCGGCGGCGGCGTTGCGCCCTTTTCAATCAATTGGAATCCCGGAAATGACAGTTTGACCAATCTGCCCGCCGGAGATACCACCATTTCCAGCCTGTCGGCAAATAATTACACCCTCGTTTTGACCGACGCGAACGGCTGCACGGCCACCACCACTTTTGTAATTTCGGGAAATCCGCCGCCCGGCTGCACCCTCGCCGGGGCGAGTTTTTTAACAAAAAAACCAAGTTGCGCGGGCGTTTCGGACGGCGAATTGACTTTGAATTTTTCCGGCGGAGCCGCGCCGTTCAATTTCAACTGGGCTGCCCCGCCCACTGCCCAACTCCCCCTTCAGGGGGTCGGGGGGGCGGTTTTTCAAAACCTGCCTGCCGGAAATTATACCGTGATCATCACCGACGCGAACAATTGCACGGCCACCGCGACCACGAACATTGCCGATGGAAACGCGCCCACGACCCCCATTTTCGATGCGCCGTTGCCGCTTTGCCAATTCGTCGCGCCGCCCGTTTTGCCCGATACTTCAAATAATAATTTCTCTGGAAATTGGTCGCCAGCAAACATCAGCACGGCGGCGGCGGGAGTTTTTACCTTTAATTTTTTGCCAAATCCCGGGCAGTGCGCCGCGCCGACGACTTTGCAAATCACAGTTTCCGCGCCCGAAATCCCCGTTTTCGATGCCCTGCCGACGCTTTGCCAAAACGCCGCGCCGCCCGTTTTACCCGATACTTCAAATAATAATTTCACCGGAAATTGGTCGCCAGCGACAATCAGCACGGCGGTGGCCGGGGATTTTACCTTTAATTTTTTGCCAAATCCCGGGCAGTGCGCGAGCGACACGACTTTGCAAATCACGGTCAACGAACTGCCCGATGCAAGCATCCAAACACCCTTGCCGCAAATCACATGCTCGATGCCGACCGTGATTTTGGATGGATTTTCGACCGCGCCGAACGCCGATTTTTCGTGGTCGGGCGCGGGCGGTTTTACTCGACCGTCCAAAATCCGACGGTCGGCGAGGCCGGAAATTATCAACTCATGGTCACCGACGCGAACGGCTGCACGGCTCTCGCCGCCGCGGTTGTCGAAAAAAGTGCCGATGTGCCGGATGTGCAAATCGCCCTGCCACCGGGCGGGACGCGGCTCGATTGCAAAACTCCGGTAGTCCCTTTGACCGCCACATCGAGCGTCGCTGGGTCGAGTTTCGCGTGGTCAAACGGGGTGACGTTGCCGCTGCTTATTATCACCAACACAGCCGGAAATTTCACGGTCACCGGAACGACACCGGGCGGATGTTCGGCCTCGGCGAGCATCGCGGTGACGAAATTGGAAGCGCAGACTGAAAGCCTCGCCGCGCAGGTTTGCAGCGGCCTGACCTATTTTTTCAACAATCAAAACCTCGCAGTGGCGGGCAGTTTTCGGGACACTATTTTTTCAAAAAATGGCTGCGACAGCGTGTTTTTGGTTTTGGATTTGACCTTCGCGCCGCCGATTTTCAAAAATTTGGACACAACAATCTGCACCGGTGACTCCATTTTTTTCGATGGAAAATATTTCAAAACGACCGGCACAGCCACCGCAAATTTGAAAACACCGGGCGGCTGCGATTCCGTTGTAGTTTTGAATTTGGAGGTTTTGCAAAAAATCGAAACGACGCTCGACCGCAAAATCTGCGCGGGCGATTCCGTCGTTTTGGGCGGCCAAACTTTTAAAAACACGGGGAATTTTGCCGTCATTTTCACCGCGGCGGGCGGCTGCGATTCGGTGGTTAATTTGAATTTGTCATTTTTTCCCACAATTTCAACTGCAATTTCGACCCAAAACGCATCACAGGGGCAACCCGACGGCTCGGCAACAGTCAATTTGACGAGCGGGCAAGCCCCGTTTTCGCTGGACTGGGGCGCAGGCGATTCGACTGGCGTGAACCTCGGCACGCTTCAAATTTCCCACCTTTTGGCAAAAAATTACTCGCTCACCGTGACCGATGCGAACGGCTGCACGGAGGTTTTGCCTTTTCAAATTTTGGAAAATACCAGCGGCTGCACCCTGCTCGCCCCGCTGCCGACGGCGACCGACGCGACCTGCCCGGGAGTTGCCGACGGCTCGATTTCGATGCCCGACCCGACGGGCGGCACTGCGCCATTCGGTTTTTTGTGGTCGGGCGCGAACGGTTTTTCCTCGACCGACCGCGAGCCAAAAAATTTGCCGCCGGGCAGTTATTCCTGCCTCATCACCGACACGGTTGGCTGCACGACAAACGTCACAGCGACTGTCGGGCAGGGCATCGCACCGACGGTGGACATCTCGCCAAGCCTTCCAAATTTGCAAATCAACTGCGCCGAGCCGACGCTGGTTTTGACCGCAAATGTGTCGAACGACAGCAGTTTTGTCTGGTCAGACGGCACGAACGGGGCGGTTTTTGGGGTCTCCGCTGCCGGAGATTTTTCGGTCACGGCGACCGACGACCGGGGCTGCACGGGCTCGGCGAGCGTTTCGGTTTCGGATGATTTTACCCCGCCCGCCGATGTCAAAATCGTCCTGCCACCTGCTCCGCAAATAACCTGCACGAGTTCTTCAACGACGCTCTTGGGCAGTTCAACGACGGCGGGTTCGACCTTTTTTTGGAGCGGCGCAGGCGGTTTTTCGCCCACAGATTCAAGCATCTCGGTCAACGTGGCAGGCGTTTTTTCACTGACCGTCACCGCGCCGAACGGCTGCACCGCCGACACAACTGCCATTGTCGAAAGGGATGCCGACGTGCCGACAGTCGAAATCGAAACGCCCGACGGGACGGTGTTGGATTGCCAAAAAACAGGTTTGAATTTGTTGGCATCGGGTTCGGTGGCGGCCACTTTTAAGTGGTCGAACGGGGCGACGGGGGCGAGTATTTTGGTCGGCAACGCGGGCAGTTTTTCAGTGACTTTGACCACCGCGAGTGGCTGTTCGACGACTGAAAATATCGAAATCACGCAATTGGAGGCTCGGCGCGACAGCGTCAAACTGGACACTTGCGAGGGTAATTTTGTAGAGTTTTTCGGAAAAAAATATGGCACGACGGGCATTTTCTTGGACACGCTGCGGACTGCTGGCGGCTGCGATACTTTGATTTTTAAATTGAATTTGTTGGTCAAACCCTTGCCATCGGTTCACATCACCACCAAACCCGGCTCGGTTTTGACCTGCCGCGACCCACAAATCCAACTCCTCGCATCGGCAAGTCCGGGCAGCATTTTGCTTTGGAAAAATGGCAGCACTTCGACAGATATTTTTGTCAACTTGCCGGACGATTGGTGGGTACGTGCCACGCTCGACGGCTGCGAAAAATTTGCTGAAACTCAAATTTTAGAGAACAAGGAAAAGCCGGACGTGTCTGTAAAAGCAGTGCCGGAAGCGATTTTGTGCAGCGGGCAGACAAGCGTTTTGACGGCTTCGGCGACGGGCACAAACCCTCAATTTTTCTGGGAAAAAGACTCAACGATGGGAGACACCCTCGTCGTCAATTCGGCTGGTGCGTACCGGATCACGGCGACAGACAGCGGGAACGGTTGCAGCGAAGTGGGGTTTGGGAACTTGGGACAGGCAGTACCAAAGATTGAAAAGTTGATTGAAACGGTTTGCGCGGGCGAGTGCTTCGAGTTCGGCGGCATCCAACGCTGCACGAGCGGCACTTTTCAAAATACCTTAAAATCGGTGCTCGGCGGCTGCGACAGCGTTTATCAAACTTTGATTTTGACGGTGCTGCCTGTCGCCGATGGTTTCGACAAAACTTGGATTTGCGCGGGCGAGACGGTGCTTTTTTGCGGCGTGCCGATTGATTCGGCGGGCGATTTTGAATGCACGTTGCAGACTGCAGCGGGCTGCGACAGTTTGGTGAAAATGCGGGTCGAGTTGCGGCAGCCGCCCGAATTTGAAACCGAAAACGACTCCACCGTGCTGCCGCTCGGCGCGGGGTTTTTCGCAGTCAATCTTTTGGAAAACGATGATTTCGACGTGGCGGAGACTTGGGCGACCACCGTTTTGGCGCAGCCGACGAGCGGCATGGCCAGTTTTTCAGACCTCGAAAATGTGCGTTTTGCATTGATTGACGGCGGGTATTTGGGCTACGATTCACTGGAATATTTGCTTTGCTGGGAGGTCTGCCCGGCGGTCTGCGACACGGGGCGGCTGCGTTTTTTTGTGCAAAACGATGATTTGAAAAAAATACAGAAAGAATATTTTACAAATGTTTTGACCCCAGATGATGACGGGAAAAACGAGGCGTTTTTTCCCGTCCTGATTTTGGAGGAAAACGGAGTGCAGGTCGAGTCGGCGAAATTGACGATTTTCAGCCGCTGGGGCGACCGGGTGCATTTTTCGGAAGGCGAAAACCCATCGTGGGACGGCAAAAGTGGCAACGGGCAGGCGGTGCCAGAGGGTGCTTATTTTTATGTTTTGGAGGGAAAATTGGTGGGCGGCCGGTTTGTTTTGAAGGGGGATGTTTCGGTTTTGAGGTGAAAAAATGGGCAGTTTTTTCAAAAAACTGCCCAACATTTGCCCAAAAATTATCCATCAAATGAAAAAAACAACCTTCGGCACCAACCCGGGCGTGGCGGTCAAAGACTGGATGAAGTACCGCCCCTACCCCAATTTCGCGAACTACGACGGCTATTATTTGCGGCTGGCAAACCAAGTTTTCGAACACCTCGTCCGGCCAAAATCAGGGCTGAACGAAATTTTCAAGCGCAGCGAACTCCGGGATTTGGCGGTCATCCTGACCAGTCATTTCGAGGATTTTGTCAACGAAATCGGGCTGTGGGCAGCCCTCCGCCGCAAAAACGAGCAGTTGTACGGTCGCCCAATCCCCTTTTTCGACCTCGCGGACTACGACCCGGAATACCTCAACCCGCAAGATTTTCAGTACCTCATCTGGCAAAGCCTCGGGCAAATGATAGACAAAACGCTCAACCCGTTCAGCCCGGGGCTGGTGTCGGCGGGCAATTTCAGCTATGATTTTTTTGAAGAAAAAATTGATGAGGCTCCGGTCCTCGATTTTTACGACAAATGGTTGAATTTCGACAGCAGCCTCAATTTTTTTGAGTTAAAATACCGGATGCGGTGGATGGCTTTTGAGAATTACCTGCTCGCGCCAAAGTTCTCGGCGCAGTTCGAGTCAGATTTGGAGGAAATGAAAGACCCGCGCCGCAGCCTTTCCCAGACAGTAAACCCGGAGCAAATCGCGTACACTTTGCAGGAGGATTATTTGTGGAAACGACCCTCGCACTGGTGCGGCATGACTGCTCCGGAGTGGTTTGCCGAGGTCGCCCGGTGCCCCGACGCGCTGCGCCCCGAAATCCTACAAACTTCTCGTCGGGTCATCGGGATGTTCCTGTTTCAAGATTCCGACGAAAAGCACTATCATTTTGAATATTTGCGGACACGGCGTGTTTTCAAAATCCACCGCGACTCGGTGACTTTGTCTTCCAAAGAAGTCGAGCCCGGCAAGGATGCCGGCATGATGAGCCTTGTTTTTTGGCAAAATGACTGGTGGATGAGCGGCATTTTCGTCGGCTGGAAGTTGAACCAGCGAGAAATCGAAAAGGAGCGCGCCA
Organism: Saprospirales bacterium; assembly: GCA_031398055.1. Classification (GTDB taxonomy): domain Bacteria; phylum Bacteroidota; class Bacteroidia; order Chitinophagales; family Saprospiraceae; genus M3007. Next base: position 64,595 of record JANNMS010000240.1, read on the forward strand.
TGCGCGGGGTCAGTTTTTATGCTTGGTCGGAGGAGCAACAAAATGAAATACGGGAGCGGACAGCCGAGTTAGAGCAAGGTTTTGTGGAATATTTTGGCAGCCATTTGGCCTTTTTTCCCGACGAAAAAACCATGTCCGATGCCCTGAAAAAACAGGCCGAGTGGTGGAATTTGGAAAAAAGCGGCAGCATCGACCCTTCGCCTGCCCTTTCAAAATACAAAGAATCGCAGGATTTTATAGATTTCGATAAAACGCTCGGCTTGCAAGACCCGAATGGCTTGGCCGTGTTTTTTGTGCCGGGCATGGGCGTTTTGATGTCCCCGCTGCTGGCCGCACTCGCCAACTTGATGCAAAAAAAGGATTTGACACCGGAAGAATCGAAGCAACTTTTTTACTCCTTTTTTGGCGAGTGCGAACCTTCGGCGATGGCGGAACTGGTCGGGCGGTTCGGCATGGACAAACTGCGTTTTCCGTTGCTGCCCGACGAGCCCGATTTTGTCCGCGACAATTTTTTGCTGTTGCAGCATTATTATAATCCGAGTGGTTTTGGGGAGGTTTTGCCAAACATGAGTTTGGTGAACGAGCAATGAACCGCCCCGCCATTTCCCATAATTTTTAAAATTTTTTCAAAAAAATCATGAAGAATTTTCCAATTCTTGCCCTCCTCGCTTGCCTCGGCTGGCTGCCCAGCCCTGCGTTTTCGCAAAATGTGCCGCAAGCATTTACCTACCAAGCCGTCGCCCGCGACAAAAGCCAAAAGCCCATCGCTGGCGCAAAACTCAAATTGGACATCGCCATTTTGCAAAACGGCAGCCCGGTTTATTCCGAAAAAGTGGAACGGATCACCCTCTCCACCGGGCTTTTCACAGTGAACGTGGGCGAGGAAAACCCGTCCGATTTTCAAAAAATCGACTGGTCGGCGGGCAATTTCGAGATGGAAGTCTCGGTCAGCGGGGCGGTCAATTTGACCAGCCGTTCGCCGATTTTGTCGGTGCCGTTTGCCCTTTTTTCCGAAAAATCGGCTGCCAGCACTTCGCTCGAACTGCCCGGAGCCACCGACGGACAGGTTTTGAAATGGAACGCGACCGCCCAAAAATGGCTGCCCGCGAAAGACGAAACTGGCTCCGGCACGGGCGGCGCGACCGCGCTCGAAGATTTGACAGATGTCAATCTGGCGGGGCTGGCTGCCGGAAAAATCCTAAAATGGGACGGCGCGGCATGGGTGCCGGGCGACGACGCAACGGGCAGCGGCGGCACGGCGACTTCGGTGGCGGCTGGCACCGGCATCGCGGTCAGTCAGTCGGGCAATACTTTCACGGTGAGCAACACGGCTCCGGCAGTGCCGGTTTCGCTGGCTGGCGGCGGGGCGACGGTGGTTTCGGGCGCGTACCCAAATTTTACGGTGACGAGTCCCGCGTCGCTGCCTCCGGGCGGTGCGGCGGGCGGTGATTTGTCGGGAAACTACCCAAATCCGACGGTGGCGAAAATCCAAAACCGAGCGGTAGCCAATACCGTGCCCACGATTGGGCAAGTTTTGAAATGGGACGGCAGCCAGTGGACACCCCAAAACGACATCGGCGGCGGCAACGGCGACAATTGGGGCAGTCAAACCACAAAAACCGATGCCACGATTTCCGGCGACGGCACGGCGGCAAACCCGCTGAAAATCGCAGCGCAAAACGCGGCGAACAACCAATTTTTAAAATGGAACGGCACGACTTGGCTGCCCGCCGACGTGACCATTTCCATTTCAAACAACAGCATCAATTCCAGCCAAATCGTGGATAATTCCATCACTGTCAATGATTTAGCACCCGGAACGATTCCCACGACTTTGCCGCCGAGCGGTGCGGCGGGTGGGGATTTATCGGGAAATTATCCAAATCCGGGGGTGGCGAAAATTCAGGGGCGCGACGTGGCAAGCACCGCTCCGGCAAACAACCAATTTTTAAAATGGAACGGCACGACTTGGCTGCCCGCCGACGTGACTTTTTCGATTGGAAACAACACCATCAATTCCACCCAAATCGTGGACAACTCCATCACTATCAATGATTTAGCAGCGGGTGTGATTCCCACGACCTTGCCGCCGAGCGGGGCGGCGGCGGGGGATTTGTCGGGAAATTATCCGAATCCGGGGGTGGCGAAAATTCAGGGGCGCGACGTGGCGAACACTGCCCCGGCAAACAACCAATTTTTGAAATGGAACGGCACGGCGTGGCTGCCCGCCGACGTGACCGTTTCCATTTCAAACAACAGCATCAATTCCAGCCAAATCATTGACAACTCCGTCACTGTCAATGATTTAGCACCCGGGACAATTCCCACGACTTTGCCGCCAAGCGGGGCAGCAGCTGGGGATTTGTCGGGAAATTACCCGAACCCGGGGGTGGCGAAAATTCAGGGGCGGGAGGTTTCGACGGCTGCGCCGAGTGATGGGCAGGTTTTGAAATGGGATGATGTTTTGAAAAAATGGGAGCCTTCGACGATGGCTGGCGGCGCGGCTGGGTGGAATTTGACTGGAAATGGCGGGACGAATCCGAGTACCAATTTTATCGGCACGACCGATGGGCAGCCAATTGTTTTTAAAATAAATGGCACGGAAAAAATGCGTTTAGATGCAAAAGGCCAACTTCAAATTTTTGGCGAACAGCCAGCAAATACGTTTGTCGGCAACTTGGCTGGCAACTCAAATACAACTGGTTTTGCGAACAGTTTTTTTGGAACGTTTGCCGGAATTAAGAACACTTCTGGATCTGATAACAATTTTTTTGGCTATTCGTCAGGTTTCAAAAACACTTCTGGAGGTGGAAACAGTTTTTTTGGCGATGCTTCAGGGTATTCAAACACTTCTGGAGCTGGGAACAGTTTTTTTGGCTCCAATTCAGGTGCAAATAATGAAATGGGGGATGTAAACAGTTTTTTCGGGTATAGAGCGGGTGCTTCCAACACCACGGGTGCCGGAAACTGTTTTATCGGCAAAGCATCAGGAGCTTCCAATTTGACTGCAAACGCGAACACCTTCATGGGTATCGAGTCTGGTTTTGCAAACACGATTGGTAGTGAGAACAACTTTTTGGGCAAGCAGGCGGGTTTTTCAAACATTTCTGGAAATAGCAACGTGGCGGTGGGCAATTCTGCACTTTTCAGCAACACGACGAGCAGTAATCAGGTGGCGGTGGGCGACAGTGCGCTGTACTCGAACACAGGTGGTATTCAAAATACTGCCATTGGCTCGAAAGCACTTTTCTCAAACACAAACGGGATCCGGAATACCGCAAACGGATACGAGGCACTTTTCTCAAACACAATCGGGAACTGGAATACCGCAAATGGATTTCAAGCACTATACACAAACACAACTGGAATCCAAAACACTGCAATTGGATTTGAAGCACTTGTAAATAATACGACCGGAAAAGAAAATACGGCAACTGGGGAAGGTGCATTACGAGAAAATACAGTGGGTAATTCAAATACGGCTTTTGGAAAAAGATCTCTTCTGTTTAATAAAATAGGAAATTATAATACTGCGATTGGGATGACTGCACTTGTTAGCAATATTGATGGGTCTTTTAACACAGCAATTGGTAGTGATGCCCTGCGAGCGAATTCCAGTGGAAGTATGAATACGGTTGTCGGGGCTGCTGCAATGAATAACAACTCAACAGGTAATGAAAATACCGCTCTGGGAAGAGGTGCTTTGCAACAAAATGAAACAGGCATAGGCAATACAGCAATTGGGTCTCAAGCTTTTGCCAACAACATATCAGGGCAATATAATACTGCATTAGGGTATTTAGCAAGGTCGAACATCTCCAATTTGTCTAACCAAATAGTCATAGGTTCACAAGCGACCACCGGAGCCTCAAATTCTGTTTCATTGGGCAACACTTCTATCACCAGCATCAAAGGACAAGTCGGCTTCACCACCTACTCCGACCAAAAAATCAAAACCCAAATCCAAGAAAACATCCCCGGCCTTGCTTTCATCCAAAAACTCCGCCCCGTCACCTACCGCTACGACATCCACCGCCAAAACGCCCTGCTCGGTATCCGCGATACCGCGATGTGGGAAGGCAAGTACGACATCGAAAAAATGACCTTTTCTGGTTTCCTCGCGCAGGAAGTCGAGCAGGCAGCCCGCGCCGTTGGCTACGATTTCTCCGGCGTGGATGCGCCGAAAAACGAGCAGAGTTTGTACGGTTTGCGGTACGCCGAGTTTGTCGTGCCGCTGGTCAAGGCCGTGCAAGAACAGCAGGAAACCATCGAAACGCAGCGGCAGCAATTGGAAAATCAAGGGAAAATACTGGCCGGTTTGCAGGCACGGCTGGAAGCACTGGAAGCAGCCGGGAAGGTGAAAAACGAGTGAAAAACGGCCATCTACGACATCTCAACTTTCCCCAAATCCACAAAAACCGATGCCAAATGGTCGAAATCCGCGTCGGTCGTGAGCAATTTGGTGCCGAGCACGGAAGCGGTCGCAGCAATCCAAAGGTCGTTTTTGCCCATGTTCCGGGCAGAAATTGGGAGTGGTTTCCCGGAAAGTTTGCCTTGGCTGAAAGCATCGATTTCGGCGTAGCGTTCCACAATGTCGAGCGACAGGTCGGCCCGGACAACGGTCAGGAGCAGGCGGTCGAGCAAAGCGAATTTGGTGGCGCCCCATGCATTTTGAATGGCGAACGACTTGATTTCACCAAAAGAAACCACCGACACAATTGCCCGGTTGCCCGGCGCGAACGGCTGAAAAAAACGGTCCACTTTCGCGGCCACAGCATCTTTTCGGAGATAATGGACGAGGATATTTGTGTCGAGCAGGAAGTTCATGGGCCGAGGAGTTTAAAAAGTTCGCCGTCGGGATCTTGCAAATCAATTGCATCAACGAGACGGTCGAATTCGGCACGGTCAAAACCCTTGTAATTTTGCTCGGCGATCATTTCTTCGATGGATTGGCTTTGCCGGATGGGCCTGACGATGGAAGCCCAAAGTTCCGGGCGGACGGAATTTTCCGGCAATCCGGGCCCAGACAGCGGGGCAAAAACCGTGGTTTCTGTTTCCGGAAAGGCCTCCGTTTTTTGCACCACGCGCAGGTTGAGTTGCTGAAAAAGTTTCAGCAGCCAATCCATATCAAGTTGTTGCGGAACGTCGAGGACGATGTGCATACTGTATTTTTTAGGGCAAAAATAGCCTGTTTTTCCAAAAATAAAACCAAAGAACCGGGCAGCCGCGGCAGCAACTGGAAAATCAAGAGAAAAAATCAATCCAAATCACCCGTCCGCAGCCCCAACCGGTTGCGGGCGGGTTCTTGTCCGGGGATGGTGTCGAGCAGGTTGCGGATTTCCTCGACGTTGTCCGTGATTTTTGAAATGTGCCATTTCAGGTTGCGGCGTTCGAACTCGTCTTCGAGCATTTCCTGAAATTTTTTCAACAAAAAAACCTTGAACGTCGGGTTCAGCCACGAGCAAAATTCCAGCGCGATATCCTTGTGGGCAAAAGTCCCGCCGTACCTGCCCGATCGGCTGACGATGCCGATGGCCCCGGTTTCTTCAATATATCGTTGAGGGGTGGCGATGCGGCGGTTCTGCTCGTGCTTCATTTTAAAGTTGGTAAAATTACCAACTTTAAAACCGGGGTTGTGCAGCGATTCCCACGCCTGCAAAAATTGCATCGAACTTGAAAGTTGCAGCCAGTTGATAATCAAATGACTGGCATTGTCGCTGTCCTGCTGTTTGGCGAGGTCGGTCAACGAGACAAACTCGCCAAACTCGATTTTTTGCAATCGTATCGAAAGCCCCAGCACTTCGATTTTCCTTTCGTCCATCTTATTTTAAAATTTTAGGCATCAAAAACAGCGACAATTTTCGCTGTTTTTTATTCAGGAACTGAAAAAATCTTCAAAAAACATCTGGCAAAAAGCGGCTGCGGAGAAAAATTTCTTCGCAGCCGCTTTTTTTATTTCATTGAAAATCAATGGCTTATGTTTTTAAAATGGGTCTTGAAAAATCTTTCAAAAAAATCTTTTCAAAAAATGGGTACCGCTCCCCCACCCTTTCTACTAACAGATGTAAGCACGAAAAACAGTGCTTTACGAAAAAAGAAAATCACATCATTTCATCATTTTAAAAATTTAAAAGTCATGTTTAAAAACTTCTTTTTCTCCGCAATCGCAATCGCAGCCACGCTGTTCACTTCCAACGCCGCCGCTGCCCACGCCCCACAAATGACCCCAACAATTCTCCGCGCAGGCACCCAAGTTTTCTTGGAACTTTCAGAAGAATTCGATGCCACCGAAATTTCCGTTGGCAACGCAATCAACTTCACCGTCCGCCGCGACGTGACCGTCAATGGCCGGGTTGTCATCGCAGCAGGCTCGTCCGCCACCGGCACCATCCGCAAAGTGACGAAAGCCTGCAACGGCAAATGCTCGAAAATCACTTTCACGGTTGAAAGCGCACAGGCTGTGGACGGCCAGACCATCCCGCTCGACGGCAAACCGCACGTCCTCGAAGCACCCTGCTGCGACGGCGAAGCCAAAGCCAACATCGGTACCCTGCTCACCGCTTCCGTCCGCAACGACCGCACCATCAACTCATAAATTTTGACCCCAAAAAACCACTCAACTCTCTCATTCTCAAACTTTTAAAATTAAAAATTCACAATGAAAAATATCCTTGCATCCGCTCTTTCTTTTGTTTTCGCACTTGCGTTTTCTTTCTCCGCAACCGCTGAAAATTGCCCCGCCCCTGCCAAAAACGTCACCCTCAACGCTGGCACTTTGGTGATCCTCGAAACCAACGAATCGCTTTTTTCGCCCAACATCACGCCCGGTAAAATGGTGCAGTTCCGGGTCCGCACCAACGTCATGGCAGAAGGAAAAACTGCCATCCGCACGGGAGCCATGGCCGTCGGTCGGGTGAAAAGTGTGGATGCTGGCGGGTTCAGCACGCCGGGTTCGGTGACAATCGAACTGTTTTATGTCCAAGCCGTGGACGGTCAGCAAATCCCGCTCAACGGCAACGAACAAACGGTCAACGCCCCCAATCCGAACGACCCGACGACCTTCCCAATCAACTCGGTTTTCACTTCGCAGGTGATGAACGACATGGATATCAAAATCTAAATAGGTTTTTGAGCCGAAAGAACGAGTGGGGGGGGGGGTTTTTTTAAAAGCCCCACACAGTTTTTTTAAAAAAAAAGGATGATTTAAAAAAATATTATAAAA